>JAYUFT010000286.1:0-3184 GCA_043738605.1 Candidatus Dormiibacterota bacterium
CTAGAGTCCTCCCTGATGCTGCTCGCCGTAGACGTCGGCAATACGAACGTGACGCTGGCCCTGTTCGATGGCGACCGCCTGGTCGCTGACTGGAGGATCACCTCCCATCACGAGCGCACAGCCGACGAGCTCGCCGTGGAGCTCGGCCAGCTCTTTCACCTGCGAGGCCTCGATGTGGCGGTGGTCGACGGGGTTGTCATCGCCAGCGTCGTCCCGAACCTCAACCCAGCCCTGATCGAGGTGTCCAGACGCTACTTGAAGTGCGACCCGGTGATGGTGGGACCGGGCACCAAGACGAGCGTGAAGGTGAGGTATGACAACCCGAAGGACGTGGGTGCGGACCGGATCGCCAACGCCCTGGCGGCCTTTACCAAGCATGGCGGGCCGATCATCGTCATCGACTTCGGCACCGCGGTCACCTATGACGCCATCAACGCCCAGGGCGACTACCTGGGCGGAGCGATCGCCCCGGGCGTGGAGATCTCCCTGGACGCCCTGGTCTCGCACACGGCGATGCTCCGGCGCGTCGAAGCGGTGGCGCCGGACTCGGTGATAGGGCGCAACACAGTGACCTCGATCCAGTCCGGGCTCGTTTGGGGTTTTGTGGCGCAGGTCGAGGGGATGGTCCAGCGCATGGTCAGCGAGCTTGGCGGCTCGGCCAAGGTGATCGCCACAGGGGGCCAGGCGGCGCTGGTCGCAGGCCTCACCAACGTTATCGAAAGCATCGACCCGCTCCTTACTCTTGAGGGCTTGCGACTCATCTACCTCCAGAACTCGGACGGCAGTGTTAGATAGACAGGCATGACCAACGCACCCGTCTTCAACATCTATCTGCTCGGCAGCTTCGACCACGCCGGGCTCGAAGACGTCCTGGCCGAGCTCGGCCTCGAGGGGACCCGGCTGGAGGACACGACCACGATCGTCTCGCCGGCGCTGATCCTGCTGGGCGCCGGGCAGAGCGCGCCACAAGGCCTCGCCGACATCTCGATCACATTCCCCGCTGACGCCTCGCCGGCCGCCCTGCGCCACCTGCTTCACCTGTCGATGGAGAACGTGGCGCTGAAGCAGTCGGTGCGACAGCACGAGGAGCAGGCTCGCCGCCAGCACCGCCAGTTCGAGGAGCTCAACCGCATCGGCATCGCGCTTTCGGCGGAGCGAGACATTGGAAAGCTCCAGGAGTTCATCCTCACCACGATGCGGCAGCTCACCAACGCCGACGGCGCGAGCCTGTGGTGGAAGACGGTCGGTGAGGACGGTCAGCCCAAGCTCTCTCTACGCGCGAGCCAGAACGCCTCCATCGACCAGAGTACCTACCAGGACTTCAAGGTACCGGTGGACGAGAAGAGCGTGGTCGGCTACGCGGTCACGACGAAGACGAGCCAGATATACGACGACGCCTACAATCCGCCTCCGAACAAGCCGCAGGGCGGAAAGGGATTCGATGCGCAGTACGGCTACAGGACGAAGTCGATGCTCACCGTGCCGATGCGGAACTACAACGACGAGGTGGTCGGCGCGGTCCAGCTGATCAACGCCAAGCGCAGGATCGAGACCAAGCTGACCGTTACCAACGTTCCGGATGAGGTCGTCAGCTTCCGGCCTGAGGACCTGGAGATGGTCGAGTCCGTCGCCAGCCAGGCCGGTGTCGCCATCGACAACAAGAACCTGCTCGACTCGATCCAGGCCTTGTTTGACGGGTTCGTCCAGGCGAGCGTGACCGCGATCGAGCAGAGAGACCCGATTACCGCCGGCCATTCGGGCCGGGTGGAAACCCTGACCACCAGCCTGGCCGGCGAAGTCACGAAGATCGACGTCGGCAGGTATCGGGACGTCTACCTCACCGAAGACCAGCTCAAGGAGCTGCGGTATGCGTGCCTCCTGCACGACTTCGGCAAGGTCGGCGTGCGCGAGGACGTCCTCGTCAAGGCGAAAAAGCTGATGCCCGGCCAGCTGGAGCTGATCCAGGCGCGCTTCGAATCCGTTGAGCGTTCAGTGCAAGTCAAGTACTTGACCGAAAAGCTGGAGGCGATGCGCGGTGGCGACGTGGGCGCCGGCGTCCTGGCCGACATCGACAAGCGGCTGATGGAGGACCTAGCGCAGCTCGACGCCTGGATCCAGGAGATCACCGCCGCCAACGAGCCAAGCGTGCTGCCCGAGGACAAGGCTTCGATGCTCGAGTTCCTGTCGCAGCAGACCTACTACGACGTTGCCGGCAAGCCGCACCCGATGCTCGACCCGCAGGAGTTCCGCTTCCTCAGCATCCGGAAAGGCACCCTCGATCCGAAGGAGCGCCTGGAGATAGAGTCACACGTCACCCACAGCTTCCATTTCCTGAGCAAGATCCCCTGGACACCTTCGATGCGGGGAATTCCCGAGATCGCGTACGGGCATCATGAGAAGCTGGACGGCACCGGTTATCCGCGCAAGTTGAAAGGCGATGAGATCCCAATCCAGGCGCGGATGATGACGATCTCGGACATCTACGACGCGCTCACGGCGCAGGACCGACCCTACAAACCCGCCGTGCCGGTGACGAAAGCTCTCGACATCCTCACGACCGAGGCCCAGAAGGGCGAGCTCGATCCCGACCTTCTCGATGTGTTCATCGCCAAGCGTGTGTATGACGTGACGGCAAGGAGATGAGGATCAAGTTCTGGGGCACGCGCGGAACGCGGCCCACGCCGGGGCGGCGCACCCTCAGGTACGGCGGCAACACCACCTGCCTCGAGGTGCGCGACAAGGACAACAACCTCATCATCGTCGACTCCGGTTCCGGTATCGCGGAGCTTGGCAGCGGGCTGGATCAGTCTGAGCCGCTACAGGCGCACCTCCTGATCACACATACGCACCTCGACCACATCCAGGGGTTCCCCTTCTTCCTGCCCGCCTTCGTTCCCGGCACGCACCTGACGATCGTTGGGCCGTCCGGATCGGCGAAGTCGCTGCAGGCGGCGTTCGCCGACCAGATGGACCCTGCGTACTTTCCGGTGCGCCTGGATCACATGCCGGCCGAGATGGAGTTCATCGAGCGCAACCCAGGCGATACCTTCGAGGTCGGCGGTTTGCGGATCACGCCTCACCTGCTGATGCATCCGATTCCCACCTTTGGCTATCGGATCGACGAGGGCGACACACGCTTCGCGTTTGCAACCGACAACGAGATCGCGCTTTTCGCCAATAGCGA
>JAYUFT010000287.1:0-9619 GCA_043738605.1 Candidatus Dormiibacterota bacterium
ACCCGTGGAGGTCCTCCTCGCGCAAGCGCTGGAGGGCCTCATGGATGTCTTGAAAAGGGGTTGAACTGGGGCTGGATTGGTGCCCGAACTCCACCATAGAACGCATGTTCGTATTTTAGCAAATCCGTATTCAAAAGCAATTCAAAAAGACCCTTAACAGGGCACTATTTTCGAAAGAAAGTTTGTATCGTCGTATGACCCTCGGCGGACGCGCTGTGGCGTCTGCCAAATGCACGCAACCGCCCTCTTCCCAGTCCGTAACCCACGCCGCGCCGCCGCCGCCGCGTCGCCTACATGTCGGCTGCCAGCGCCGGCAACTCAGCAAGCACACTTTTGGTCTGGAGCCGGGTCCTCCGTGACATAATTCCGGTCCGGCCCGTTTCCCTTACGCCCTTGCACGAGATCCAGCACTCATCACTACCGGCCGCGGCCTTGCGTCGACCCCGAAAAAGCGGGTTCGCCCCTCGAGGCTGGATCGCCCTTGCGGCAGTCCTCGCTGTCCTCTTTACCGCCGCCGGCGGATTCGTGGTCTATGCCAACACGATGCCGACGGCCGTCTCGCTCAACCTCAGGGACGGCCAGACGAACGTCGCCACCGACGTCCAGCTGGAGTTCAAGTTCTCAAGGCCCGTCGCGCTCGACACCCTTCGATCGGCTCTGACGGTCACCCCTTCGACTGACGGGTCCTTGACGGCGATCTCGGGCCAGACCGATTACGCCTGGTCGGCCACCGCGTTCTTCGCTCAGCTCACCACCTACAAGGTGACCATCAACGCGTTCACCGACATGGGCCACCACCCGTTCAAGGCGACCGAATGGACCTTCACCACGACCATCCAGCCCCGAGTTGTATCGGTCACATCAGGCGGCGCCGTGATTGGCGATGGCGGCGAGATCGACCCCGGCGCGCCGGTTCAGATCAACTTCAACGATGCGATGGACCACAGCACCGTCAACGTCACCAGCGGCACGAAGATCATCGATCTCAAGTGGTCGGCTGATGATCGAAGCGCCACGATCTCAACCACCGGCATGCCATCCGGACCGCTGGTGCTTCTGCTCGCGGACGGCGCCCGCGATCAGACCGGACATTCAATGTCGATGTTCACGATGAACACCGGCATCTACTACCACGATCGCGAGGCGACGACGGCCCTGAAGTACCCCGCTCTGATCCAGATTCCAAACGATGAGTTCGCACGCGACCAGAACGGACTCCAGGCGGCCGGCATGGTGTTCGAGTACGTGGCCGAGGGTGGCATCACCCGCCTCACGGCCATCTTTCAGAACGCTCCGAAGGTTGTCGGCCCCATGAGATCGAGCCGATTCGTCTCGCTCAAGATCGCCCGACACTACGACGGCTTGCTGTTTCAATCCGGCGAGTCACAGGCGACTCGAAGCCAGGCCGCAGGCGATCCCGTCCCTCAGTTCTTCGACACGCTCGGGTACACGTATCGCACCGGTGCGCGCTACGCGCCCGACAACCTGATGATCGCCGGCACCTCGGTCCGCAAGGCCGAAGGGTTGTACGGCATCGCCGCGTTCACGATTCCCAAAGCACGGCAGACCCTCGCCGGAGGAGCTGCCGTCACCAGGGTCTCAGTGCCCGAGCACAGCTCGACGTATGCCTACGACGCGACTAATGGCACGTATCAGAAGACGGAGGACGGTCATCTCTACCGGGACGCCAACAGCCGCCAGCAACTGCGCATCGAGATGCTGATCCTCCTGCACACGCGGGTGCAGTTGCTCAACGTCGGAGACGGCCATGGCTCCTACATCCACGACTACGACCTCGAATCAACCGGCAAGGTCGACATCTACTACATGGGACGCTGGTTCTCGGGTACCTGGACCTCCCCTGGTGCGCATAAACCGCTGACCTTCAAGCTCGTCGGCGGCCAAGCGCTCAGCTTGCCTCCCGGATTGGTCTGGATCGACATCGTTTCGTAAGGCCTGACCGGCCGGCCGATTTCAGGCGCGCGCCGCGTCCTTGAGCGAAGTCACGTAATTCGACGCCGCAACCGCCGCGGTGGTGCCGTCGCCGACCGCTGTCGCGATTTGCTTCGTCAGCTGCGAGCGCACATCGCCAACCGCCCAAATTCCCTCCACCGACGTCTGCAGATCGCGATCGGTAAGGATGTAGCCCGCTTCGTCGTGGTTGACGTGCACCTTGAACAGGCCGGAGTTGGGCACGAAGCCCACAAAGATGAAAACTCCGCCAACGTTGAGCTCCTTGGAGTTTCCACCCTGCTCGTAGCGCAGGGCGTGGACCTTTTCGTTGCCGGTGATCTCTTTCACGGCCGAATCGAGGATGAACTCGATCTTTGGGTTGGCGCGCGCACGGTCGACCAGAATCGGCTGGGCTCGCAGCTCGTTGCGGCGATGAATTATGTGGACTTTGGAGGCGTACCTGGTGAGAAAGTCGCCCTCTTCGACAGCGGCGTCCCCACCGCCGACCACGGCCAGCTCCTGGCCCTTGAAAAAGGCGCCATCGCACACCGCGCAGTAGCTCACGCCGCGCCCCCAGAACTCCTTCTCGCCGGGGATCCCCAGGTATCGCGGCAGGCCGCCGGCGGCCATGATCAGGGCCGGAGCGCGAAGCTCCTCTCCCGACTCCAGCCGGACAACCTTGGTGTTGCCTTCGACGTCGATCTCGAGGACCGGCTCGAAGTCGCGCACCTCGAGGCCGAACTTACGGGCGTGGTCGCCCATCTTGGTCGCCAGCTCTGAGCCGAGGATGGTCTCGAAGCCGGGGTAGTCCTCGACCAGCTCGGTGTTCAGCAGCTGGCCGCCCAGGGGACCCCTGTCGACAAGCACCGCCTTCAGGTTCATCCGGGCGGTGTACAGGCCGGCTGCCAGGCCCGCCGGGCCGCCCCCCACGATGATGACGTCGTAACTCATTGCACTAGTTGGAAAGGGGCCGGCAGGGTCGGTATTCCTACCCGTGCTTGAACTGCGCGCCGTAGCCGCCGCGGGGGCTCTGGCAGAGGATGTTGTCAAAAGGGCACCCGATTGAACAGGCGCCGCACTCGATGCAGTTGCCGAAGCTGACCAGGGTCTTCTTCTGCTCCCCGTTCCACTCGTACACGCCCGCCGGGCAGAAGTGGGTGCAGTACTTGCCCTCGCATTTGGTGCCGCAGACGTCCTGGTCGACGATCTCGATATGCGGCTTGCCGCTGTCCTCGTTGTACTTGACGGTGAAGAGCTTGTCGGTGAGCTTCTCCATCAGGCGCCGAACCGCTCCCAGACTCGGCACATGAGGCGGATCGCGTTGATGTAGTCCGCTGCGCGAATGTTCTCGTTCGGTGCGTGGACACGGTTGTCAGGGCGCCCAACCCCTACCGGGAGCACCGTCGGGATGCCCAGGTCGGCAACCACCGGATGCATGGGCCCGGTCGCCTGCATGAACGGCCACAGAATGGGCTCGCCATGCAGCTCGCGGACGCACTCGATCATGGCCTTGGCGACATCTGAGTCGGGATCTGACCGCGCCGGCTTCTCGGAGTCGCTCCAGACGATCTCAACCTTTTCGAAACCGTGGGAGTCGAGATGCTTGCGCAGGCTGTCCAGGACGTGGGCGGGGTCCTGGTTGGGGATGAGCCGGAAATCAAGCTTGGCAGTCACCTCGGCAGGCAGCACCGTCTTCGACCCGGGCCCCTGGTACCCGATGGTGACGCCGGCGATGTTGCAGGTCGGTGTGAACAGCAGCTGCTCGATCACCGTCTCCGGCTTGGGGTTGCGGACGAGGCGCTCGAATCCGACCAGCTTCCGGCGCTGTTCGACCTCGGGGTCGATCTTCGCCATCATCCGGCGATCCGCCTCCGTGGGCGCGACGACGCCGTCGTAGAAACCTTCGATCCGGATGTTCATGTCCTGGTCGCGCAGGCTCGCGAGCGCTTCGATCAGGTACATGGCCGCCGACGGATAAATAGACGCGAAGCCGGAATGCTGGTCGAAGTTGAGAAACCTCACACGCAACTGCAGGTACACGAGGCCGCGGCAGCCGAACTGAAGGGTGGGGCGGCCGGATTCGTCAAATGAGGTTCCCGATTCCCACAGGCAGCCGTCGGCGCTGAGCTTGCTCGAATGCTCGTGCGCGATCTTCTCGAAGGTCTTCGAGCCGATCTCCTCTTCGCCCTCGACCAGGAATCGCAACGTCACGGGTATCTCGCCCACTTTCTTGAGCGTCTCCACCGCATGGATCCGGGCCATCACGTCGGCCTTGTCGTCGGCGACGCCCCGCGCGACTATCCGGCCGTCCTTCTCCATCGGTTCGAATGGCTTGGAGTCCCAGAGCTCGATCGGGTCGACGGGCTGCACGTCGTAGTGCTGGTAGAGCAGCAGTTTGCGGCGACCGGTCCCAAGCACCTCGGCGTAAAGGGCGGGCATCCCTCCGGCCTCCAGCGTCTCCACGCGGTCCGTGTACCTGGCAAGTCGCTCGGCGAGCCAGTCACGCGCCGGCTTGACCGCGTCCGCCCCGTGGTTGGAGATGCTGGGGAATGCGCAGAGCTCCTTCAGCTCTTCGACGAACCGAGCGCTGTTCTTCTCGATATACGCGTCGACGGCACTAGTTGAGATCACTGGGACATTGTTTCACCCGCGTAACCTTGTCGTGTGAGCGAAAGTGAGGTCGAATTCCACTTCTCGCCACGCCCAAATCGGGCCGCCGAGATCAATTGGCGCCCCTGGTCGGAGAAGGCATTCGACGAGGCGCGACAGCTAAACCGCCCAATCCTGCTTTCCATCTCAGCGGTCTGGTGCCATTGGTGCCACGTAATGGACGAGACGACTTACTCGCACGCCGGGGTCATCGACCTGATCAACCGCGAGTACCTCCCCATCCGGGTCGACAACGACGTGCGGCCGGACATCAACCAGCGCTACAACATGGGCGGCTGGCCGACCACTGCCTTCCTCACGACTTCAGGCGACATCCTGACCGGAGACACGTACGTGCCTCCGGACCAGATGGCCGACACCCTCACGCGGGTCGCGACCTACTACCGCGCCAACCAGCCGGAGATCGCCAGCCGCGCGTTGGAAGCGCGGAAGCGCGCGGGCTCGAGCGTTGCGCGCAGCGCCGGGGAGCTCGACGAAGGCATCGTCGATTCCGTCCTCGAGGCGGTCACCAACGCCTACGACCCAGAGTACGGCGGGTTCGGCAACGCCCCCAAGTTCCCGCAGACAGAAGCCATCCTTCTATTGCTTGAGCAGGGCCAGGCACGCTCGGATCCGGCACTGCGCCAGATGGCGGTCCACTCCCTGGAGCGCATGGCCGGCGGCGGCACCTACGACCACGTCGAAGGCGGCTTCTTCCGGTATTCGACCACCCAGGATTGGAGCGTCCCCCACTTCGAAAAGATGCTGGAGGATCACGCCGGGCTGATCAGCGGCGTCGCCCTTGCCGGGCTCGACGACGTTCTCGACGCGACGACCGGCTACCTGGACAGCGTTTTGCGCGACCAGAAAACCGGCCTGTACGCCGGCAGCCAGGACGCCGATGAGCACTACTACTCGCTTGGCGCCGACGAGCGCGGGCCCGAGAACGCCCCTTTCGTTGACCGCCGCGTCTACACGTCGTGGAATGCCGCGCTCGGCGTGGCCTACCTCGAGGCGGCGGTCCTCCGCGTGCGTCCAAAGCTTCACGAGCACGCGGCGAAGCTGCTCGACCGGTTGTTCCGTGATCGGTATGAGGCAGGCCGCGGCTTGACTCACATCGAAGGTGTGGCAGGGCAGCTTGGCGACCAGGTCTGGGGCCTGCTCGCCGCAGTGCGCGCGCACCAGGCGGGTCTTGGCGATCGTTGGCTCCCGATCGCCCTGGACATTGCGCAGCACCTCGAGGACGCGTACGCCGATCGCGAGCTGGGCGGATATTTCGACCACGCGGGCGAGCGGCTCGGCCGCCTCGGCGACCCCATCAAGCCGTTGGGAGAGAATTCGATCGCCGCCATGGCTCTGACCGAGCTCGACGTTCTCACCGGCCAGCCGGACGCGCCATATGCGATGCGCGCCCGTCGGGTCCTCGAATCGGTTGCCGGACTGCCGCCGCAATACGGCCTGATGGCGGCAGCCTTCGCGCGGGCCCTGGACCGCCAGCGCAACCCGATCAAGGTGAGCACAGGAAATGCAGACCTGGTGCGGGCGGCACGGCTTGCGCATCCGAACGCGGTGATCGACCCCAACGGAGACAAGCGTGCTGTCGTGTGTGTCGGGACCATATGCTTGGCGCCGGTGTCCACGCCTGCGGCGCTCGAGGAAGCAATCCAGGAAGCCTCGAAAGCGCGTGCCTGAGAGCCGGCGCCATTTCGCGAGGCGGGTCGACAAGGCTCTCGACAACCCAAGCCTGCAGCGAGCGTTGACGAGCGGGCTCACTGGGATTCGCGCCCGGCGTGATCGCGCGTTCGAAAGCTTCGACTTCGCCAAAGGCCGGGAAGAGCTGAAGCAGCGCCGCCGTGCCAATCTCGACCACCTGCCCGAGCTGGCCGATCAGTTCAAGCAGAGACTGGAGGAGGCGGGCGGCGTGGTCCATTACGCAAAGGACGCGGCGGAGGCCCGCGAGATCATCGGCCGCATCTGTCAAGAGGCCGGCGCGACGGGCTCGCTCGGCTCCGCAGGTCGCATGGTGGTGACCAAGGTCAAGACGATGGCCGGCGAGGAGATCGAGCTCAACCCGTACCTGGAAGGGCTCGGGATGGAGGTGGTCGAGACCGACCTTGGCGAGCGGATGGTCCAGCTCACGCACACTCATCCGTCACATCTCATCGCGCCCGCCATCCACCTGACCAAAGAGGACGCGGCTGCCGTGTTTGGCACCGAGGCCACCATCGAGGCCATTCAGTCGCATGCGCGCGAGTCGCTGCGACAGAAGTTCATCGAAGCGACAGTCGGCATCAGCGGGGCCAACCTGGCCATCGCTGAGACCGGGACCATCGTCCTCGTCACCAATGAGGGCAACGCCGATCTCACGACGACGCTGCCGCCCGTGCACATCGCCCTGTTTGGTTTCGACAAGCTGGTGGCGACGCTGGAAGACGCTGTCGCGGTTCTCCGTATGCTGCCCCGAAGCGGCACCGGGCAGGTCATGACCAGCTACGTCAACTGGATCACCGGACCTTCGCGATCGGCCGACATCGAGCAGTCATTGACGATCGGTGTGCATGGTCCCCGCGAGATGCATTGCGTGATCCTGGACAACGGTCGCACGGAGATGCTGGCTGATCCGATTTTTCGCGACGCCCTCACCTGCATTCGATGCGGCGCCTGCTCCAACGCGTGCCCAACGTTCATGGCCGTCGGCGGGCATCAGTTCGGGCACATCTACAACGGACCGATCGGCCTGGTCCTCACCCCCTTCCACCATGGCATCGACAAAGCCGACCTGCCGAACACTCTCTGCACCCAATGCAATGCGTGCCAGGAGATCTGCCCGGTGGACATCCCGCTGCCCCGCCAGATCCTCGAGCACCGCCGCCAAGGCCGCAAGTCGCTTCGCAAGAAGGTCCTCACCGGCGTCTGGGAGCGGCCGGCCCTGGCCGACAGCCTGCTGCGCGCGGGCGCGCCATTCCGCCGCCTCATACCCGGGGCTCCGCCGCTGGCGCGCGTCCCCTACAGGGACCGTGCCGACGGCGCGGTTGCGGGCCAGGGCCGGGGTGGCGAGCCGCTCACGATCTTTGCCTCTTGCATGGTCGACCGGATGCTGCCGGCGGCGGCGGTCGCGTTGCAGGAGATCGCAACAGCGGCGGGGTATGAGGTTGGGTTTCCCAAGGGTCAGTGGTGCTGCGGCTTGATCGCCGCCAATGCGGGGGACTTTGCCGGAGGCGCCGAACTTCACGCCGACCTGGCCGCGAGCCTTGGAGATTCCAAGGGGCTGATCGTGACCCCCTCGGCCTCCTGTTTTGGCGCGTTCACCATCGACGCCCCCGACTGGGGCTCCCCCACGAACGAGCCTCTGAGCTCGCGATTCCGGGATTCCACGCGATTCGCCCTGGACCTCCTGACCGAGCGGCCGGCGATCGTGCGTGAGACTGAAACCGGCCTGAAGGTCGCGTATCACGACTCGTGCCAGACCCTCCGCCAGCTCGGTCTCAAGACCGAGCCCCGGCGCCTTCTGGGCCTCGCGGGGTACGAGGTGGTCGACATCCCGGACATCGCGAACTGCTGCGGGTTCGGTGGCACTTTCAGCCTTGACTGGCCACGCGTGGCGAGCCGGCTTGCGGACTGGAAGCTCGACGCAATCGCCAAGACAGGCTGCACGGTCGTGGCCTCTGACAACCCCGGTTGCCTGATCCACATCGCCGCCGCGGCACACCGCCGCGGCATCGAGCTGCGCGTAGCGCACGTTCTCGAGCTCGTCGCGGAGCGCCTGGCAACCCGGGCCGGTAGGGTTACTCAACAGTGAGGATCACGCTCGTTGGCACCGCCCCGGCTGACATCACCGCAGACGCCCTGGCGGTTCCCATCACCACTGGGCAGCGGCTTTCGGGGGCGGCAGTCGACCTCGATCGGGCGCTGGGCGGCCTTCTGTCCGAGCTGATCAGTGGTGGCGAGTTCAAAGGACGGATCCACGAGGTCCTTCCCGTGCCGACGAACGGGCGTATCGCCGCGCGCCGCTTGATCCTTTACGGGCTCGGTGCGATTCACGATCTCGACGGCCAGCGCTCGCGCTCGGCCCACCACGAGCTGGTGCGTGCGGCCCGCACGTACGGCTACCGCCGCCTCGCGCTGGCACGCGTCGAGCCGCTGGCCGCCGACAGCCTGCAGGCCGTGGTCGAGGGATGCGTCATGGGCACCTTCGAGCGCAGGTCCCGGCAGACAGGCTCGCAGCCGGAGCGCGGCGAGCTGGACGAGCTGGTGCTCACCGGATTCGGGCAGGGCCGAGACCACGAGGTTGTGATGGCGCAAGAAGCCGGTGAGGCGACAAATCGCGCGCGCGAATGGCAGAACGCACCAGCCAACGAGCTGACACCCGATGTGCTGGCGCAAGAGGCCAAGAAGATCGCGCAGCGCCACAACCTCGAGATCGAGGTCCTCGGCCCGGCCGAGCTAAAGGCCGGCGGCTACAACCTGCTCCTCGGGGTCGCCGCAGGCTCAACACAGCCGGCACGCATGATCCGGCTGCGCCACCGTGGACGGGAGCTGGCCGGCGAAGCGGAGCCGGCCGACGCCCCTGTGCTGGCTCTTGTCGGCAAAGGCATCACCTTCGACACCGGCGGCATCTCGTTGAAGGAAGCGCCATCGATGAGCCAGATGAAGGCAGACATGGCAGGCGCGGCAGCCGTGCTGGCCGCCATCGATGTCATCGCCGCCCGCAAGGTCCCGCTGGACGTGATGGCGGTGGTCGCCACCACAGAGAACATGGTAGGCCCGTCGGCTCAGCGGCCAGGCGATGTCGTCGTGAGCGCCGATGGGAAAACGGTCGAAATCCTGAACACGGATGCCGAAGGCAGGCTCGTGCTCGCCGACGCGATCACGCATGCCCTGCGCAACGGCGCGACCCATCTGCTGGACCTTGCCACACTCACGGGCGCGGCCACCATCGCGATCGGTCACGGCGCCACCGCCGCCGTCAGCAACAACGATGAGTTCTGGTTGCTGGTCGAAGAGGCGGCGCGGCGTG
>JAYUFT010000288.1:0-3170 GCA_043738605.1 Candidatus Dormiibacterota bacterium
CACTGCCCCGCCATCCCTTACTCGCCCAAGGAGATCGGCGAGGAGGCCAAGCGCGCCGCCGACGCGGGCGCCGCCATCGTCCACATCCACGCCCGGACGCCTGAGGGCGGCCCGGACTGGCGGGTCGCGACTTTCGCGGAGATCTTCGCCGAGGTTCGTGCGCGAACCGACGTGATCGTCAACTTCTCGACCGGGGCGGTGGGCGTTCCGCGCGAGGAGCGCATCGAGCACATCAGCGAGCTGCGACCGGAGATGGCGGCTCTGAATATGGGCTCAATGAACTACGCGATCTACTCGGCCAAGCGCAAGAGCTTCGTGCACGACCATGTATTCGCCAACCCGTTCAAGGACATCCAGTTCTTTCTCGAAGCCATGAACGAGGCGGGCGTGCGGCCCGAGATGGAGTGCTTCGACGCCGGCCACATCGGCAACACCAGGCCGTTCATCGACATGGGCGTGCTTGAACCTCCGTATCAGTTCAGCCTCATCATGGGCGTCTTGGGCGGCATCCCCGGCACCACGCGGCACCTCGTCGATCAGGTGGATTCGCTGCCCGACGGCTCGCACTGGCAGGTGATCGGCATCGGCCTCGACCAGTGGGCGCTCGTGGCGGCCGCCATCGCGATGGGAGGCAATGTCCGGGTTGGACTGGAGGACAACTTTTACCTGGAGGAGGGGAGGATGGCGAAAAGCAACGGCGACCTGGTCGAGAAGGCGGCGGCGCTATGCCGGGACCTAGGCCGCGATGTCGCCGCGGCGTCCCAGGCCAGGACGCAGCTGGGACTGGAAGCCGCGCCGCGCCCGGCCTCCAACCTTGGCCGTTCAGGAAAGTCCGCATGACCGAGGTCAAAGCTGAGCTAGTCGGAAGCGTGTGGAAGATCACGAGCAAGCCGGGCGACGAGGTCGCCGAGGACGATGTGCTCATGATTCTCGAGTCGATGAAGATGGAGATCTCCGTGACCGCTCCGCGTGCGGGCAAGGTCAAGGAGATCCGGGTCAAAGAGACCGACGTGGTCAAGGAGGGCCAGGTGCTGGTAGTGCTGGAATGAGTGAGCTTCCGATCAGGGTCAAGGTCCAGGACAGCGCCAACCAGGTCGTTTACACGGACGCGGTGCTCATCAACGGCAATCCGCTGGGCTTCGTCCTCAACTTCGGCCAGTGGGCGCCTGAGGAGCCGGGCCTGGTGCGGATCTACACGCGTGTGGGCATGAGCCCGAACCACATGAAGCTGCTGTCGCAGCTGCTCGCGCAGAACGTCGCCGCTTACGAGGAGAAGTTCGGTGAGATGGCGGTGGCGACCGACCGCGCAGCTGAAGCCCACCGCATCGGATTCGACACAGTTCCTCCTACAGCGAAACCGAAGCAGCCCTGATGAATCCGGCCCAGCTCCTGCTCAGGTATCAGGCACAGGTCGAGCGGGAAAGGGCCGTGCGCGACGTGATCGAGCGATTGGAGTCGAGGCTCGCCTCCGATCCGGAGGTGGTGAGCCTCGAAGAGGCGATGCAGGAGGCAAAAGCCGCCCAGGACGCGGTGGCTGCGCGGCTTCGCGAATCCGACCACGCCCGCGAGGATCACCGCTCCAAGCTCCGCTCGCGGGAGAAGGAGCTGATGAGCGGCCGCATCCGCAACCCCACCGAGCTCCTGCAGATGTCGGACGAGGTCTCCCACATGAAGGCGCGGTTTGCCGAGGAGGAGGACGCCGAGCTCCACCTCATGGAGGAGGGTGAAGCCGCCGACGAGGCAATGCGATCCGCCGCGGCGAGCCTGGCGGAGGCAAAGAGCCGTTCAGTGGCCGAGGAGCCCTCGCTAAAGGAAGAGCTCGAAGCCGGTCGGTCAGAGCTGGCAGAGATCGAGGCCGAGCGAGACGAGATCTGGTCCGAGGTTCCGCCCGCGGCGCAGGCGGCCTACAAGCGCACGCGCGCCCAGCCCCCGGTCTCGCGGGTGGTGGGCAACCAGTGCACGGTGTGCCGCGTGACCGTCACTTCCTCCGGCATGCAGACGTTGCGGAAGGGCCTTGACGAGCTCGTGCACTGCGAGCACTGCAGCCGGATCCTGGTGCTGGCCTGAAGACAATTCGGCTGCGCACCGACGGCGCGTCGCGGGGCAACCCGGGCCCCGCCGCCATCGGGGTGGTGATCGAGGACGACCAGGGGACCCGGCTGCGCACCTTCCACCGCTTCATCGGCGTCAGGACCAACAACGAAGCGGAGTATCAAGCCCTGATCGACGGCCTCAAGGCGGTCGCGGATTGGAAGCCAGATCGGCTTGAGATCTACCTCGACTCGAAGCTGGTGGTCGAGCAGGTCAACGGCACCTACCGCGTCAAGAAACCCGAGCTGCAGCCGCTCTACAACGAGGTCAAGCACCTTCTCGGCGGCTTTGCTGACACCCCTGAGATCAAACACGTCGAGCGCGAGAACAACAAGGGTGCGGACAAGCTCGCCAACATGGCGCTGGACGAGCAGGTTAAGAAGGCGGCACCTCGCGGGTAGAATCACCTCGGGCCGAGGCGGACGGGTGACCGCCGGCGAAGTAAATAGCGTTGGAGGAAAGTCCGGGCTCCACAGAGCAGGGCGCTGGGTAACACCCAGTCGGGGCGACCCGAAGGAAAGTGCCACAGAAAATTACCGCCGGCAGCACGTGTCTCCGGAGACGAGCTGCAGGTAAGGGTGAAAAGGTGGGGTAAGAGCCCACCGGCGGCCGGGTGACCGGCCGGCCAGGCAAACCCCGTCCGGAGCAAGACCAAATAGGAGGGCGTTACTGGCGGCTCGCCAAGTCCTCGGGTATCGGTCGCTAGAGGTGCCGGGCAACCGGCATCCCAGACAGATGGTCACCGTCCCGCAAGGGACACAGAACCCGGCTTACAGTCCGCCCTCGGTCCACCAACCCCGATTTGAATACGAAAGAGCCCCCGATCAATGGACCGAGGGCTCACCAGTACCCTTTCAGTACCCACTGATCCTAGGTTTCGGCTAGTACCCTCAGACCGTGGCGACTCGACCCTTCACCTCGCTGCCACTGCGGGCTCCATGCTGGTGCTCGCGTGCGCGTGTCAGGGAGGCGGGGCGTCGTCGGGCCCGGAACTCTCCACAGGGGGACCAACCAACTCGGGCATGAGCGGTATCCCGGCGGTGGGTCCCTCCAATCACGCGGACATCGGCGAGATGCTC
>JAYUFT010000289.1:0-3167 GCA_043738605.1 Candidatus Dormiibacterota bacterium
ATTGTGGAGGCGGTGGTGAGCTCGCTCCCGCCGACCCCGAGCGCTGATCCCGTCCCGCGGGGCAGCCGTTGCCTGTTGGCGGCACTCGGAGAGGAGCAGCACGTGCTCGGGCTGAAGGTGCTCAAGCTCGCGCTCGAAGACGAGGGCTGGACCACGCAATGGCTGGGTGGCCGCACCTCACTTGATGACGTCCTGGATGCCGTCCGAACCAGGCCCCCGCATGTCGTCGCTCTGTCGGCCGCCTATCTGCCTGAGGTGCAGCCGCTGAAGCTTGCCATCGAAAGGCTCAAGGCGATGGGCCCCAGGGTGCTGGTCGGCGGCGCTGCCTTCAATCGGATCCCCGACCTCTGGGTCCGGCTTGGCGCCGACGGCCACGGTAGTGATGCCCGGATCAGCCTCGTCCTCGCGCGGCGGATGTTGGAGCGATGAGTGAGGCCGGCTTCACCATCGCCGAGGTGGCGTCCATGGTCGGCCTGACTCCCTACACGATCCGTGCCTGGGAGAAGCGCTACGGTGCCCTCGAGCCTCGGCGCACCTCGGCCGATCACCGCCGGTACACGATGGAGGACGTTGAGCTCCTGCGCCGCGTCAAGCAGGGCGTGTCGCTCAAGGGCCTGTCGCTCAAGCTCGCCGTGATGCGGGCGCAGGGGGAGATTCTCGAGCCCGAGATCGAGGGGGTCAAGAGCGCGAGCGTGCCTCGGGTCATGGACGATCAGCCCGACGAGCAAGCGCCGTGGCGAGCGATGGCCGACCTGTCTCCTCTTCTGATGACCGTCCTCACGACCGAGGGGCGGATCGTCGACGCCAACATCGCGTTCGCACGGGCCGCGGGCGTGGTCCGCGGCAGTCTTCGAGGCGCACGCCTAGTGGATTTCGTCGATCCCCACGACCGGGCCAAGGCCGTCAAGGCGTACCGGCCGCCGCTGCAGCAGAGAAGGGGTTGGGAGCTGAATCTCCGGACGAAGATGGTGTCGGGCATGTATTCGTTCGATTGCTGGCCGCTGCGACGCGGGGAGCTGTGGCTGCTCGGGCTGATCGGCCGGGACCTCAGCGCTTCGGGGATGGATATGTGGGCGCCCGAGGGCGAGCAGCAATGAGCCGTCAGGCCTCCGCCGCGCGCCGCCGCGCCGAGAACGTCCAGGCGGCGACCAGTACGAGATATGCCGCGCCGATTCCGATCAGTCGCCACCGCTCGGCCACCAGCAGCCCGAATAAGAGCGGATACGAGAGCATGCCCACGGCGGCGGCCCTCCACAGGCCGACCAGCCTGATCAAGACCAGGAACAGGAGCAGCGCAACAGCGAACGCCTGAGGGTCGAGCACCAGCCCGCCGCCGACCAGGCACGCCACGGAGCGGCCGCCGCGGAAGCGTGACCACACGGGCCAGGCGTGCCCGGCCATGGCGAGGATCACGCCCGCACACGCAGCCCACCAGCCGCCGAGGACAAGGCCGAAGAGCGCAGCCGCCGCCCCCTTGCCGATGTCGGCGGTGAGCACCGAAAGGCCGGCGCGTGGGCCGAGGAGGCGCCAAACATTGGCTGCGCCCGGGTTGCGTTCTCCGGCGAGGAGCGGGTTGACGTGGCTTCTGCCGGCGACCCAGCGGGCCGTCGGCAACGATCCCAGCAGGTAACCGATGACCGATGCCGCGACCACCGGCAGCACCAGCCGCCAGGCTGCCGGATCAGGCAAACCGCAGCATCTCGCCGGCCAGGATGCGCAGCTTGCGGCGCGCGGGCACCACGGCCCGGGCGCGCGGCTCCGGACGCCCAAGACCGCGTTCGACCTCGAACAGGATCGCCCGGTACATCTGGGCAGCGCCGCGCACAACCCGGCCGCCCTCCTGCAGGTAGGGCACCCCGGCAAGCCCGCGCTCGTACCAGTGCTGGGCGATCGCGATCTCGATTCGCATCTGCATGATGGGGTCGCCCGAGGCCAGGTCGAAGGACTCCTGGGGCAGGTAGCTGCGGCCGCGCCCCGCATCCTCCTCGACATCGCGGAGGACGTTGGTCCTCTGCAGGGCGATCCCCAGCGCTCGTGCGGAGCCATCGGCCTGCGGCGTCGTCGTGCCCAGGACCGCCGCCATCATCCGGCCGACGGTCCCGGCGACGCGGTAGGCGTACAGGTCGAGGTCAGCCTCGGTCCGGAATGCCACCGTGCCGAAGTCCTGCTCCTGGCCGGCGCAGAAGTCTGCCACCGCATCGAGCGGAAAGGCCGGGTGCCGCTCTCGCAGGTACTCCAGGATCACCTCCTCACGGCCCACGGGGCTGCCGCCCGCCGCCCAGGCCGCGACCTCCTGCAAGCGGCGCGGAGCGCTTGGGTCGCCGTCGTCCACCAGGTCGTCGAGCGTTCGACACACCAGGTAGAGGAGCACGACGTCGTGGCGTACCGTGGCAGGCAGGAGGCGCGCCGCCAGCCAGAAAGTCCTGGCGTGCCGGCTCATCGCGGTCACGGCTTCGGCCATCAGAGGCGAGGTCAAATCCGCCCCTCCATCACGTCGCGCCGGATCAGCTCGCTGGTCACCGACGCGGTCATGAGCACACCCGGTACTCCCGCGCCAGGATGCGTGCCCGCCCCGGCGTAATACAGACCCTGCACGTCGCGATCGCGGTTCGGCTGCCGGAAGTAGGCTGACTGCAGCAGCAGCGGCTCAGGCCCGAACGCGTTGCCATCGGGACTGGCCAGCTCGTCGCGGAAGGTGAGGGGCGTCCAGCGGTGCTCGACCTCGATCGAATCGCGGAGGCCGGTCAGACCCAACCCATCGGGCGACTCGAGCACATCGAGGATCCGTTCGCGCAGCGGCTCCTCAGCCTCGGACCAGGCGAAACCCGAGCCGAGGTTCGGCACTGGCAACAGGACCGATATCGACTCACCGCCTTCGGGAGCCATCGCCGGCTCGGTCCGTGACGGAGCATGGACGTAGAGGCTCAGGCTCGCCGGTATCTGCCGCCTCACCGTGACGTCGCGGATGAATCCCCGGTAGTCGTCGCCGACAAGCAGGGTGTGGTGCTGCAGTTGAGGAAACTTCCGGTTCACCCCGAGGTAAAGAAGAAAGCAGCTCATCGTGAGGCTCGGGATCCTGCCGTTGCGCCCGAGGAGCTTGCGTCGCGTGGTGACGACGTCTGCGTTGCTGACCACGATGTCCGCAGCGATGCGATCGCCGGACTCGG
>JAYUFT010000290.1:0-3161 GCA_043738605.1 Candidatus Dormiibacterota bacterium
GCCAGCCGTTGCCGACGTCCGACCGCATGCCGACAAGGCCCAGCTGAGCCGGCGTCGCGTACAGGAAATCGATGACCGTCTGAATCCCCGCCCTGCGGAGGCGGGTGGCGGTGGCCTCGGCGACCCCTGACAGGTCGGTGAGCTCCAGCCGCTCGAAGACGGAGGCGAGGTTGGTGTGGTCGATTCGCTGCAGCCCGTCGCGCTTGTCGAGGTTGGACGCCTGCTTGGCCATCCATATGGAGGTCGAGATCCCGACCGAGCAGGTCACGCATTCGCCGATCTCATCGCGGATCGCGCGCTTGATCGCGCGGCCGACACCCTCGGGGCCGAGTTTGACGAGGTCGGGAGTCCCCGCCAGGTTCATCGATGCCTCATCGATCGACATCCGCAGCACGTCGGGGCTGTGCCGCAGCATGATCTCGATCAGGGTGTCCGAGGCCGCCCGATATAGAGGCGGGTTGGGCTCGCTGACGATGATCCTCGGATAGATGGCCTTGGCCTCGAAGACCCGCATCCCCGTCTTGATGCCGAGGTCTCGAGCTTCACGGGACGAAGAGACGATGGTGGTGGCGTCGGTGGCATAGGCGGCGATCGCCAGCGGCCTGCCCCTGAGCTTGGGATCGTGCTGCTGCTCGATCGAGGCGAAAGCGCAGTTCAGGTCGATCACCAGGGTCGTGGGTGGAGCCTGGTTGAGCCCGAGATTCGCCGGTGCCACCCCCATAGCGAGCAAATGTTCGCACACGCGAGACAGATCGGCGAACTGGAGATGATAAGCCGGCCGCTTTATCATTCGTTATCAAATGGCAATCGTCTGGCCGCCCACGCCCTACCGCCCCGGGAATGGAATCGACCCGCCCTACCTGGGGGACCGTGAGGAGCAGATCGAGGCGGTCCGCGGCTTTCTCAAGAACCCGAAGCACCCGCGCAACGTCCTGATCACCGGCCTGCGGGGGGTGGGGAAGACCGTGCTGCTGAACCGTATGCAAGGCGAGGCGGAGTCGGGTGGCTGGATCGTGATCGACCGCGAATTCTCCGAGAGCGACGCGGAGCCGCACGCATTCGCGAACGCGGTCCTCACCGATGTCAACCGCGCGCTGCGGCGACTCAGCCTATCGACCCGGCTGAGGGATAAGGCCGGGCAGATGCTGCAGACGGCGATCGACATGGTCGGCGCGCTGACCGTGAGCTATGGCGAGTTCAAAGTGAGCGTGAACACCAAGGGCCGTCGCGGCGAGGCGCCGCGGCGCCTCGACGACGACCTGCGCGAGGCCCTGACCCATATCTGCGAGCTCTGCCTGAGGAGCGAGTACAAGGGCCTGGTCCTGCGCTACGACGAGTTCCATGTCGTGAGAGAGAAGACCGGCGACCTCACGTTGAGCGCGCTGCTCAGCGCCACTTCGGCCGTGCAGCAACACAGCCTGCCGATGATGCTGATGCTCTGCGGCCTACCGCCTGTGGTCGACAACCTCTCGCGTTCGAAGAGCTATACGGAGAGGATGTTTGCGACCCAGGAGCTCGGCAATCTTCGCCCGCCCGAGGACAGGGCGGCGCTGGTCGACCCCGCAGTCAGGTTGGGCCGCCGCTTCGCGGACGACGTGGTGGATGCGGTGATGGCAGACACCGGCGGATATCCCTTCTTCATCCAGGTCTACGGCGACGCCCTGTGGTCGGGATCGTCCGGCGAGACGATCACGATGCTCGACCTGCGGCGCTTGCGCCCGCGCATCCTGGCCACGCTGGACGCCGGCTTCTTCCGGGCACGCTATGTCAGGGCCTCACCGCACGAGCGCATGCTGATGCGAGACATCGCGAAATTCGGCGAGAGCGCGACGATCGAGCAGATGCAGCAGGCATCGGGCAAGCGCAACAACGAGATCCAGCCGACGGTCAGCGCGCTGATCCAGAAGGGACTGGTCTACAGGCCGGAGAGAGCGAGGATCGCCTTCACCGCCCCGATGTTCGGAGCCTTCCTGCTGCGCACACCGAACTGATAAAGGTTGATAAGGCCGGAGCTATATCAACTGCCATCGAGTAACGCACTACTCCCATCCCCGCTCCGCGGGGGAGGGGATGGGGGTGGGGCCGCGAACGCGACCTCTTCCAACGCGGGAGGGTCCGGCGCAGCCGGACCCAAAGCTGACCAGATCAGAGCTCCGCGCGTACCTTGGCCGCCGCCTTTGTCAGCGCGGAGAGCTTGGCAAAGGCTTTGGCGCGCGGAAGATATTTCATCCCGCAGTCCGGCGCGAGGATGAGGCGGTCGGCATCGACGAACTCAAGTGCGTTGCGGATCCGCGCCACCAATGTTTCAACGTCCTCCACCGGGCTGTCGTCAGCGAGGTCGATGACACCGACGATGAGCCGCTTGCCGGCGAGGCTCTTAAGCACCGACAGGTCGACTTTCTGCTGCGCCGACTCCATCGAGATCATGTCGACGTTCACGTCCGCGAGCTCCTCGAGGAACGGGTAACCGTTGGGACGCGAATGGACGATGTGCGCGTAGCCGAAGCACGTGTGCAGGGCGGTCTCGCCCGTGATTCCCTGGAGCGCCCGGTTAATCGCTTTGATCGCGAATCGCTCAGCCTTTTCGGACCTGGCCTGCAGGTACGGCTCATCCAGCTGCACGACGTTCGCGTCCGCAGCGAAGAGGTCGCGTACCTCCTCGTTGACGGCCTCGGCGAGGGCGAGGGCGAGCGCTTCCTCGTCGTGGTAGTAGTCGTCCTGGGCCTGCTGCGACATCGTGAACGGCCCGGGCAGCGTGGCCTTGATCTTGCGGTCGGTGTTCGCGCGCAGGAACTCGACGTCTCTCACTTCGACGGCGCGAGCTCGCCGGATCGGACCGACGACTCGCGGCACGGGGTTGGGGTGGCCTGTCCGGTCGAGCGCGGTACCCGGGTTGTCAAGGTCCATCCCGTCAAGCGCTGTCGCGAAGCGGTTGGAGTAGCTCTCGCGCCTGATCTCGCCGTCGGTGATGATGTCGATCCCGGCTCGCTCCATGTCTCGAATCGCGACGACCGTCGCGTCGTCCTGCGCCTGCTCCAGGTGCTCTGCCTGGGGACGCCAGATCTCCAGCGCTCGAGTGCGAGGGGGGAGGCGGCTCCCGAGCACGGCCCGATCGACGAGCCAGTCAGGCTGGGGGTAGCTGCCGACCACAGTGGTCGGGA
>JAYUFT010000291.1:0-3155 GCA_043738605.1 Candidatus Dormiibacterota bacterium
GATCCACGCATCGACGGTAACCCGGTCCGACACCGGCATTCGTGCGGCCAAGCCGTTCATCATCCGGCTGTTCTTTGGCCTGCGCCGACCGAAGCAGCGAATCCTGGGTACCGAGCTGGCTGGAGAGATCGAATCAATCGGCGCAGCCGTCACCAAGTTCGCCGTCGGCGACCACATCTTCGGCAGCACCAATGCCTTCAGGACCGGCGCACACGCGGAATTCATCGCGCTGAGTGAGAGCGCTCCGATCGCGCACATGCCGGCAGGCATGACTTTCAACGAAGCTGCGGCGGTCACCGACGGAGCCGTCCTCGCCCTGATGTGCCTGGAGGCGGCGCATGTCCACAAGGGCCAGAAAATGCTCATCTACGGGGCATCTGGAGCCATCGGCACCGCGGGTGTGCAGCTCGCCAAGTATTTCGGGGCCGACGTCACAGCCGTCTGCAACACCAAGAACCTCGAGCTGGTTAGGTCCCTCGGCGCCGACAGGGTGATCGACTACCTGCAGGAAGACTTCACCAAGAACGGCGAGACCTACGACGCCATCTTCGACGCCGTGGGCAAGCATTCGTTCAAGCGGAGCAAAGGCTCACTCAAGCCGGGCGGCGTCTACGTTGCGACCGACGGGTTCCGCAATCTCTTCCTTGCACTGTGGACCTCGCGCATCGGCAACAAGAGGGCGCTGTTTCCGATCCCACCGCACTACACGCAGAAGAACGTCCTCTTCATTAAGAAGGTCATCGAAGACGGCAAGTTCCGCGCGGTCATCGACCGCTGCTATCCGCTCGAGGAGGTCGTTGAGGCGACCAAATACGTCGAGACCCAGCAGAAGACGGGAAACGTCGTCCTGACGATCAACGGGAGCACGACGCGATGAGAGCTGTTGTTTATGACAAGTACGGCCCGCCAGATGTTCTGCGACTCGAGGATGTCCCCAAACCGGTCCCCAAAGAGGACGAGGTGCTCGTCAGAGTCCACGCGACGACCGTCAATCGGTCGGACGTTCACATCCGCGAGGCCAACCGAAGCAACGGCCTGGCCATGGCCCTTCTGAGCCGAGCCATCTCAGGCCTGCGGCGTCCGAGGCAACCGATCCTCGGCAGCGAGTTTGCAGGTGAGGTCGAAGCCATCGGCGCGTCAGTCAACGAGTTCGGAGTCGGTGATCACGTGTTCGGCTCAACTGGGCTCAGGTTTGGGGCGCACGCGGAATTCATGTGCGTACCTGTCAGGGCGCGAATCGCGCGCATGCCTGCAGGCATGGGCTTCGAGGAGGCCGCGCCAATCTGCGACGGAGCGCTCAACGCACTGATGTGTCTGAAACATGCAGATCTGCGGAAGGGACGCACGATCCTCATCTATGGCGCGTCCGGGGCCATCGGCACCGCAGGGGTGCAGCTCGCCAGGTATTACGGCGCCGACATCACCGCGGTGTGCAGTACAAAGAACCTCGAGCTCGTCAGATCCCTTGGAGCGGACAGGGTGATCGACTACACCAAGGAGGACTTCACCAAGAACGGCCAAACGTACGACGTCATCTTCGACGCGGTGGGCAAGCACTCGTTCAAGCGGTGTCGCGCCTCGCTCGAGCCCGGCGGCATCTACCTGCCAACTGACGGGCCTGTGAACATCATTCTTGCCTTGCTACCTTCGCGGAAGGGGGCTAAGAGGGTGGTGTTCCAGATTCCACCTCGACAGCCAAAGCAAGACGTCCTCTTTCTCAAGAAGCTGGTCGAGGACGTAACTACCGGCCGGTGATCGATCGGTGCTACCCGTTGGACGACGTGATCGAGGCCACCAGGTACGTCGAAACGCAACAGAAGGCGGGGAATGTCGTCCTGACCGTCGCTTGAGGTCCTTCCGGTCGGTCAGAGATGGGCAAGCACGCGATCGAGCGGTCGAGGCACCTCGGTAAGATCCAGGGCCTCGACCAGCAAGGCACCGAACCTGCTCTTCCGGCTGCCTTTACTGCCGAAAAAGCGCCGGAGCTGTTCTTCAACTTTGCGTCCGCGCCACGCCGGCTGGTTCTGGAGCGAGCGCAGGGACGTGAGCTCATCCTGCGCCTCGATAACTCGCTCAACCGCGGCAGCGCCGAGAGCGCGGATCAGTTCTTCCTCCAGGTCGGCCTCGCAGGCGTAGAAGCCAAGTCTCTCCATGTCAGTGCGAGCCAGGTCGGCGCCAAAACCCTCCCGTTCGAGTGCGCGTTTGAAGTCGCCCTCCTCGCCTGCGTCATAAAGACCGGCCAATCGCATGTCGAAGCCATGCGGGCCGTACACATCGAGGAAGCGCCGGATGTTCGTTGCGCCTCCCATCGGCACGACGGAAATGCCCTCGGCCTCGAGATGCCGGCCGCGTCGCCGAGCCAGCGCCTCGAGCGCCAGCTGGTCGCTGACCCCCTCGACCAGAATCACCCCTCGGGGGGTGGCCTTATCTGCCTGAGTGCGACCCACCTCGCCGGTGACGAGGGTCCCCTCGTCGTATGCCATGCCCCACAAGGTAGCGAAGGGCGGCAGAGCCCTACACGGCGATGTCTTTGCGGGCAAACCGCAAGGCGGCGATGCCCAATGCGAGCGCGGCGACCGCGACGACTCCCACCACCGACGTCGCTTGCAGCCCGTGCAGCAAGGGCGTGCCGTAGTAGTAGAACGCCGATAGGCGTAGCGCCGCGTCCGGCAACTTGAGCTCCGGTCCGATGAAGCTGATGAAGAACCAGGCCGCCAGCAGGAAGCTCAATAGCCCAGTGTCGGCCGCGGTTCGCAACCAGCCCGCCCCCATATAGCCGATGCCTGCGACCAGCAAGCCCAACGGCACCATGCCCAGCGTCGCTGCCGCCAGGTTGCCCATGTCCAGCTTCAGCCCCGTGGATGCGGCGGTGACCGCAGCCGCGAGCAGCGTGACCAGGCTGATGAGAATCGTCGCTGTGGCGATGGCCGCGAAGCGGCCTAACAGCACTTGAACGCGCGGATGCGGTGAAGCGAGCACCAGCTCGAGCCGTCCGTCTTGCTCGTCCGCCGCCCAGCTGTTGACCTGGGTGACCACGAACGCCATCAAAAAGAGGGGCAGGAAAACGAACAACGCGCTGAGAAAGGTGTCGTTGATGCCTGCGCCTCCGCCCAGGTTCTTGAGCAGGTTGACCATCGCGGGTGAGCTGGACAACA
>JAYUFT010000292.1:0-3155 GCA_043738605.1 Candidatus Dormiibacterota bacterium
CGACCAGAGGTTCGATGCCGCCAGTTTGACGCCATACTTTCGGGTTTCGGGCCATCGCGCGCGGCATATCGTGTCGATCGCGCGCACACTGGCGGTCCGGGCGACTCGAGCGGCCAGAGATCAGGCGGCCAACGCCGGCCGAGAAGGAGTGGCAAATGCTCGTGAATGCTCCACAGATTCCAGCTGGCCGCTCGCTGGCCCTCGTCACCGGGGCATCCTCTGGGATCGGCCGCGCCTATGCGGAGCGCCTGGCCGCAGACGGCCACGACCTCGTCGTGGTTGCCCGAAGGGGGGACCGGCTCGAGGAGTTGAAACACCGGCTCGAAGCTGAGCACGGCGTGTCGGTTCAAACGCTGGTTGCCGACCTATCGAGCGAATCCGGGATGCGGGACGTGGACGAGGCGGCGGCAGACCCGCGGATCGAGGTGGTGGTGGATTGTGCGGCCTTGGCCCACTACATGCCCTTCCTGGATCTCCCCGCCGAGACCGCACATGAGTTGGTGAAGCTGAACGTTCTGGCGCCCGTTCGGTTGATCCGCGCCGCGCTTCCGTCGATGGTCGAGCGGGGGCATGGGACGATCATCACCTTTGCCACGCAGCTCGTCTTCAGCGCCACCGCGGACAACCCGCAGCTGCCCCGGCGCGCGGTGTACGCGGCCACGAAGGCCTTCGTGTTCACCTTCATCCGCCTGCTTGCGCTCGAGCTGCGTGATACGGGTGTGCGGCTGCAGGTAGTCTGCCCCGGCGTTGTGAAGACCGAGTTCCACACCCGCCAGGACATGGACATGTCCCACATGCCCAGACTTGAGCCGGAACAGGTGGTCGAGGCCAGTACGCTCGCCCTCGATCGCGGTGAGCTCGTGTGCATCCCTACCCTGGAAGATGTCGACCTGCTGAAGCATTACGACCAGGCGGCGATCGAGATTCTGATGGGCGGGATGCGGCCGGAGCTCGCGGAGCGCTATTCGCAATGATCGTCCCCGGCCGACCGAGCCGCGTATCCAGCGCCCCGCCCGGTAACCTCGATCTCTGGCCTGCGAAGGACTGATCCGTCGGGTGTCCTTGGGCCACGCTCGCCGGCGGTGCGATGGCCTCTCCGGCCTTACTGGTTGGCCGGGGATCTCCTCCTGCCTAGTCGGTAGCGATCCAGAAGGGCGCCCACACCAACTGCTCCGGGAGTGGCGCGAAGGATGGGCAGGGGCCAGCGTCACCGGCGGGATTACCGTATTGGTCAGTGAGCGGCCCGCAGATCGCCCCGCTGATCGCATAGCCGTCTCCCGGGACTCCGGGTACGAACCGCAAGCCCGAGACGAAGAAGATGGCCGCGACGATGAACGCCGCGACGATGAGTCGATTTCTCACGAACCGACGCTACACCGCGGCCGATCGCTCGACGATGGGAGTTGTGTGCAGGCCGTCGAGGAGTTGTCGGGCGTGGCGCCCGAAAGTGATAGTCACTTTCTGGACAGACGGCACGCAGGCACACTCAGAGTCGCCCTGCGCCCCGAACGCGTCGTCCGGAGGCGGCAAGCGAACCGGGGAGCCCGTCCGCGTCGGCCCTGGACCGAGCAACATTGGCGAACGCTGACCGACCAGGGTGTCTCCTACTTCGCAGTAGATCCGGAGTAGTGACACTAGTGACGGGATGCCGACCAGGCCAAGAATGATCGCGAGCAGTGGCTGGGCGGCGAAGCTGCGGATAGCGAGCGAGACCACGAAGACCATCCCAAACAACGCGGGAGCGAAGAAGACCCAGGCGAACCGGTGATGACCTCTCACCACTCGACGCGCGGCAAAGACCTTGATCCCAAGCCAGGTCACGAGGACCGCCAATCCGATCAGAGGCTCCACGCTCGTAGTCTGACGAACCAAGGCAATGAAGCAATCGCCATATAGGTATCTCTGATGACATTCGCGGACGCTGAGCGACGTCAGAGGGCTGTACTCTGGCGGACGATCAGATCAGGCATCGACAAGGAGCCGACGATGGCCGCTCACAACGAGCAAGACCGCTCCGATGCCGCTCGTGGTTTCCTTGCCGGCCTGCTCGCTGGGGCGGCTGGCGGTCTGCTCATCGACCTTATGCCCGTCGTAGGACTAGGACTGCTCACGGTCGGCGGGTCCGCTGCGCTCATCAGCGCCAAGGCCAGTACGGCGGCACGACCGCGCGGGCTTCCGACAGCTGCCGGGTTCCTGATCGGGTTGGGAGCGATATTCCTCTATGGGTCCTGGAACATCATCTCCGCCTGCACACGGACCGATGACTTCTGCGGCAATGCGAACGTCTTCCCGCTTCTCGCGGCCGCCATCGCGCTCCTCGTTGTTGGCGTCGTGATGGCGGCGGGCGCCGTTAGATCAGCGCGCGGAACCTGGCCCCGCTGACGCGAATCTATGGTCGCCGGCGGCCCGCCCGTCAGGCCGGGTGACGTTCCCGGACGCTGAGGTACGCCTTTGGCGGCTCGCTCGCCCGCCCGGTGCCAGAGGTCGTTCGGCCCATGCCAACGCGTCCAGGTGGAATGATTTGTCGAAAGGTTGTCTCGCGGAGGGAGACGGGAATGGCCACACCAACCAGCGTCGAGGACTACCTGGCAGCGCTTCCAGAGGGGTCGCGGGCCGCTCTGGAGAAGCTTCGGGAGACGATCAAGGCCGCCGCGCCCGAGGCGACAGAGACGATCGCCTACCAGATGCCGGCGTTCAAGGATCATGGTCGATTCCTCGTGTCCTACGCCGCGTTCAAGGGCCACTGCAGCCTCTTTCCCGCGAGCCAGGCGGTCATGGAGGCGCTCGGGGAAGAGCTGAAGGCCTACGTTACGGGGAAGGCAACGATCCGCTTCCGCGCAGACAAACCCCTCCCCGCCACGCTCGTGGAACGGATCGTCAAGGCGCGGATCGAGGAGAACGCGGCGCGCGGCCGTCGTTGAGGTTTTGCTGAGCGCCCATGGCGAAGGCAAGAAGCAGGCATCGAGGGCGCCGCTGTCAACACGTTCATCATCGAGTCGAACGCCAGCCAGCCGGTCGCTCCGTATTCGGCCGCATAGAGGTTGATGCCCCACAAGTCAGCCTGTTCAGAGCCTGCGTCAAGCATCATCGCCTCCTCGTCGGCGTGTAGTTCCCCTCCGACAGCCATAGCGCCCAGACGCATATCGCCACGGCCT
>JAYUFT010000293.1:0-3153 GCA_043738605.1 Candidatus Dormiibacterota bacterium
ATAGAAGTGTCTCCTTCCCGGGATTGGATTTATTGAGAATTAGTTTCTCAACGCAATGATTGGGAGTTACGAAGACAAAGTTATGGCCGGGGGGACCCCAGCCAACCCTGCCACGCTAGCTGTCCGACTGCGCTAGCGGGCTCCTATCAGCAGCCCAGCAAGCGCGCGATCAGGATTCGTTGCACCTCTGAGGTGCCTTCGCCGATCTCGTTGATCTTGACGTCGCGCCAGTAGCGCGCGACCGGATAGTCCTCCATGAAGCCGTACCCGCCGTGGATCTGCACGGCCTGGTCGGCGGCTCGCTTCGAAGTCTCGGAGGCGTACAGCTTGCACATCGCGGCGAGCATCCTCGCCTCGTCGGTGGTCTCACCGTCCGTGTTCATGTACGTCACTGCGGCGCGATACACCATCGTGCGGGCGATCTCGGTTTCCATCGCCATGTCCGCGAGCTTGAACTGAATGGCCTGGTGCTTGGAGATGGCAACTCCAAACGACCTGCGCTCCTTGGCATACGAAAGTGATGCGTCGAGGCACGCCTGGGCGAGACCGACTGAGAGGGCGGCGATGGCGATGCGTCCGCCCAGCAGCGTGTGGAGGAACTGACGGTAGCCGCCGCCTCGCTCGCCCAGAAGGTTCCCCTCCGGGACCGAGCACTCTTCGAAGCTGAGCGGATGCGTGTCGGACGAGTGCCACCCGAGCTTGCGATACGACTCGAGCACGTGATAGCCCGTTGTGCCGGTCGGAACCATGATCGCGCTGATCTCGGGCCGGCCGCCGTTGGCCTTGGCAGTGACCGCCGTGACCGTCACCCCCGCGGAGACATCCGTCCCGCAGTTGGTGATGAATTGCTTCGCGCCGTTGACGACCCAGTGGCCATCGCGCAGCTCGGCGCGCGTCTTCGTCGCACCCGCGTCTGAACCGGCCTCTGGCTCGGTCAGCCCGAAGGACCAGAGCTTCCTGCCCGCGAGCAGGTCCGGGAGCCACTTCTCCTTCTGCTCCTTGCTGCCGAAATCGTGGATGGGCGCGGCGCCGAGGCACACTGCCGCCTCGAGAGTGATTCCGACGCCCGTGTCAGCGCGAGATATCTCCTCGATCGCCAGGCACAGGGACAGAAAGTCGCCACCCGCGCCGCCGTACTCCTCGGAGAATGGGAGGCCGAATAGCCCAAGCTCGCCCATCTGCCGGACGATGTCGTACCCGAACTTGTGGTCGCGGTCCAGCTCCGCTGCGGCTGGAGCCACAACCTCGCGAGCGAAGTCGCGACAGACGTCGCGAATCGCCTGCTGCTCAGAGTTCAGTTGAAAGTCCAACCCAGCAATCCTTACACGGCCCGACCAGGGCGCGCCGCAGCGAACTCAGTTGCCGAGGACGAAAACTTTCAGCACCCAGCTCAGCGCCACGAGGGTCACCATCCAGATGGTGAGGAGGCGCCATTGGCGCGTGGTGAGATTGAGCGACCAGCTGCGTCCGCTCACCATGCCTGCCGCCAGGCCGACCACCCCGACCACGCTGCCCGCGAACAGTGCAGGACCCAACGGGTACAGGCGCACGGCATCGGCCATATCGCCCTGCCACATATAGGCGAAGGCTCGGGTGCCGCCACAGAAGGGACACGGGTGGCCCGTTATGTAAAAGAAGGGGCAAGGCGGGAGCACCCAGTGGCCGACGTGGAGAGCCCAATAGATCCGGGTGTAGGCCAGCCACAACAGGAGTCCGCCGATCAGCGAGATATCGCGTATGCGGTCGCCGGGACCGGGCCTGGTGATCGAGATCGGGATCGCCAGGCGGCTGAACGGGCTCACCATCGGTGACATCTACCTCAGCAGGCCGACGATGTCGTCGGTGGTCTCCGCGACGGCGACGCCGGCCGTCTGGAACGCCTCCACCTTGCTTTTGGCAGTGCCACGGTTACCCGACACGATCGCTCCCGCGTGACCCATCCGCTTGCCCTCCGGCGCCGTACGCCCCGATATGAAGGCCACGGTCTTGAGCCTCGAGCCTGCGGCCAGCAGCTCGGCGGCGCGCTCCTCGTCGGTGCCGCCGATCTCGCCGATCACCACCAGGTGCGTCGTGGCAGGGTCTTTTTCGAACAGCTCGACGACATCCTTGAACGTCAGCCCCAGGACGGGGTCGCCGCCGATGCCGACGATGGTGGACTGCCCCATGCCGGCGGCCGTCAGGGCGGAAGCGACCTCGTAAGTCAGCGTGCCGCTCCGTGAAACCAGCCCGACCGGTCCGGCGCTGGTGATGCGCTGGGGAATGATGCCGATCTTGCCTACGCCCGGCGTGATCAACCCGGGGCAGTTGGCGCCGATCAGTCGCGCAGCCGGATATCCACGCAGGAAATCCTTGACGTTGACCATCTCCTGGATCGGAATCCCTTCCGTGATGCACACGATCAACGAGATGCCGCCGGCGGCCGCTTCCATGATCGCGTCGGCGGCAAACGGCGGAGGCACGAAAATGCCGGAAGCGTTGGCCCCTGTCGCCTTGACCGCGTCCGCCACCGTGTTGAACACCGGCAGACCCAGGTGGGTCGTCCCGCCCTTTCCCGGGCTGGTCCCGCCCACCACCTTCGTTCCCATCTCGAGCATCTGACCCGCGTGGAAGGTGCCCTCCCTGCCGGTGATGCCCTGGACGATGACTCGAGTGGAAGCGTCAAGAAGGATGCTCATCGCGGCGCCGCTGCCTTCGTGAGCTCGACGATTCTTTGTGCGGCCTCCCAGGCGCTGGCGCCTGGCTCGATCCCGTTCTGCTTGAGAATCGCGCGGCCCTCCTCCTCGTTGGTGCCGCTCATGCGCACTACCAGCGGCAGCTTCATCTTCAGGTTGTCGCGCGCCTTCACCAGGCCCCGTGCAACCTCGTCACCCCGCGTGATGCCACCGAAGACGTTCATCAGCACGCCACGCACGCGCGGGTTCATGAGGATGACTGCCAGCGCGTTCTCCACCACCTCGGCCTTGGCGCCACCGCCGATGTCGCAGAAGTTGGCAGCCTTGCCACCAGCGCGGGCGACGAGGTCGAGAGTGTTCATGCAAAGCCCCGCGCCGTTTCCGATGATCCCGATGTCGCCGTCGAGCGAGACGTAAGTGAGTCCACGCCTCTTGGCCTCGACCTCGTATGGATCGCCCTCCAGGACGGACCCATACCGCT
>JAYUFT010000294.1:0-3152 GCA_043738605.1 Candidatus Dormiibacterota bacterium
GCTTCCGCTTCGCGCGCTCCGGCGATGGTCATGTAAGGAACCTTGCGCGCCTGCGCATCGCGGATCTTGCGCTGCATGCGCTCAGGGCGATCGTCGACCTCGACTCGCAGCTTCGCCTTGCGCAAGCGGGCCTCGATGACACGGGCGTACTCGATCTGCGCATCGGTGATCGGAATGACAACCACCTGGACCGGGTGGAGCCATGTTGGAAACGCGCCCACGTAACGCTCGATCAGGTAGCTGAACAGCCTCTCCATCGAGCCCGCCGCGCCCCGATGGACCATGACCGGACGTTGCCGCGAGCCGTCCTCGGCGACGTACTCGAGGTCGAAGCGCTCAGGCAGCTGGAAGTCGACCTGGACAGTCGAGTTGGTGAACTCACGGCGGTGCGCATCCTTGACCTGGAAGTCGATCTTCGGCCCGTAAAACGCCGCCTCACCGATACCCACGTGGTACGGCTGGCCCATCGACTCGAGCGCCTCGATCAGCGCCGCCTGTGCACGTTCCCACTGCTCCTCGGTCCCCAGCCACTTGTCCTTGACGTTATCGCGCGCCGAAAGGCGATACGAGAATTCATCGATGCCGAGCACGTCTGAGAAGTAGAGCGCGAGGTCGATCGCGCCCTTCACCTCGCCCATCAGCTGGTCTGGAGTGCAGAAGATGTGCGCGTCGTTGAGCGCGAAGGCGCGCACGCGATTTAGACCGATGAGCGTGCCTGAACGCTCGTAGCGCCAGTTGTTGCCGATCTCCGCGATACGCATCGGCAGGTCGCGATAGCTGCGGAGCTCGGTCTGGTACACGACGATGTGGTGCGGGCAGTTCACAGGGCGCAGCTCGAGCTCCTCGCCGTCCTCGAACCGCATCGGCGGGTACATGTTCTCGCCATAGAGCTGCAGGTGGCCGCTCTGCCGGTAGAGGTCGAGCCTCGCGACATCTGGCGTCCTGACATGCAGGTAACCGCGCGAGAGCTCCTCGTCGACGATGAATCGCTCGAGCTCACGCCGGATGGTCGCACCCGCCGGCAGCCACAGCGGAAGGCCGGCGCCGACCCGCTCGTCGACGGTGAAGAGCTTCAGCTCTCGGCCGAGCTTCTTATGGTCGCGCTTCTCCGCCTCGTCGAGGAACTTCATGTGTTCGTCGAGCTCTTTCTGCGAAGACCAGGCGGTGCCATAGATCCTGGTCAGCTGCGGCTGCTTCTCATCGCCTCGCCAGTACGCGCCGGCGACGCGCAGCAGCTTGAACGCCTTCAGATCCTTGGTCGATTTGACATGCGGACCTCTGCATAGATCAAGGAACTCGCCGGTGCGGTAGACGCTGACCTCGTCGCCCTCGACCTTGTCGTTGATGAGCTCGATCTTGTAGTCCTGGCCGCGCCTGCGAAAATCCGCCAGCGCTTCCTCACGGGTCAAGGTGTCGTGGACGAAGGGCCTGTCCTCCTGGGCGATCCGCCTCATGCGTGATTCGATCGGGCGGAGATCCGCCTCGGTGATCGGCTTGCCGAACGCAAAGTCGTAATAGAAACCGTCCTCGACAGGGGGGCCGATCCCGTACTTGGCGTCGGGGTAGAGCTCGGTCACAGCGGCCGCTAGCAGGTGCGCAGTCGAGTGCCGCAGCATGTGCACGGGGTCTTCAGTCGATTCGTGGTCGCCGTATTCGCCCATGCGGTCGTCCAGTATATGGACGCTTTGTGCCTGCTCACGCCACCCACCCCAACCCTCCCTCCGCAGGAGGGAGGGAGATAAGTGGACCCGGCTTCGATCGTCGACGCTCTCGGCTATCCCGCGTCTGGGCTGGGAATCCTCATCGAGAGCGCCGGTGTGCCATTTCCCGGCGAGGCGCTGTTGCTCACAGCGGCGGCCTGGGCGGCGGCCCGGCACCACAGCATCGTGCTCGTCATCCTGTTCGGCTTCCTCGGCGCCACGGCGGGCGGAAACATCGGCTACTACCTCGGCTATCGGGGAGGCAGGCCCTTCGTCGAACGCTTTGGCAGCCTGTTCCGCATCCGCCCCGACCACATCGCGCGCTCCGAGCTCTTCTTCGCGCGGCACGGTGACAAGGCGATCCTCGCGAGCCGTTTCATCCTCGGGCTTCGGACATGGGGTTCGATGCTCGCCGGGATGTCGAGGATGCCGTTCTGGCGCTTCCAGGTGTTCAGCGCGCTGGGCGCCCTCGGCTGGTCGGTCGCCATCGGGCTCGCCGGCTACCTGCTGGGTAACAACCTGCCCTTGATTGGGGCGATCGTGCGTGACCTCGGATTCGGAGGCCTGGTGCTGATAGTGCTCATTGCGATGACGCTTGTGGTGATGAGGGCGCGCGCCGCCCGGCGATGAGGACCGCCACACCGCCGAGGATGAGCAGGCCGCCAAGTCCACCGATCACATGTGCGGTGCCGATGGTGTCGGAGAGCGCGGCCGCCGCGAGGACCGGCAGGGCCGTCACTCCGTTGATCACCATATAAAGAAGGGCGAAGATCCGACCCCGGATCTCATCGCTGGTGGTCTCCATCAGGTAGGTGATCGCGGGGATCATGATGGCGCCGAACTCGACCCCCAGGATGAGGCTGAACGCGGCACCCGTGAGCCGGGCGTGGACGCGAAGGTCGGGGAGCTGATTCATCGCCTGCGGCACCGCCGCCAGCGCCAGCATGGTGATCCCGTTTGCGATCAATGAGCCGATGAGCAGCCGAGACCTGTCCAGATTGCGGACGAACTGCCCGAGCAGAACGGCGCTCAGGATCGCGCCGCCTGTAGCGGGACCGAGGATCACATAGCTGTCCTGCGGCGCGATTCCGATGACGTTGCTTACGTACGCCGGGGCAAGCGCAAAGAGCATGAACAGCACCAGCACGGCAATGCTCACCTGACCGAAAGCCAGCATCAACCCGCGTGATGCGCGCAGAGCATCGATGCCCTCTTTCAAATCGATGAGCATCCGGTGGAAGCGATTCCGGCCAGCGGCCACCGGAGGCTCGGTCGTCCGCTCGAGGCCCGGAATGTCGGACGCGAAGATGAACGTGGCGCCGACGACGAGGAGTGCCGCGGCGAGCCAGTAGGGCGCATACAGGTCGATTCGGGAGACGATTGGGGCGAGCGCCCCACCGACCACGAGCGTCAACACCATGGTGAGCAGCGCCATCGAGTTGGCGGTGATGA
>JAYUFT010000295.1:0-3144 GCA_043738605.1 Candidatus Dormiibacterota bacterium
CCGCGCCGGATGGGATAGCTGTCAAAGCGCCCCTGCAGCGTCGAGTTGTCCAGCGGGTTGGTGACCATGTGCATCTGGGCTCGCTTCAAGTTGTTGATCAGCCTGTACGCGTAGGCAGCGTTGTAGGAGTGCATGGCTGTGGTGTGGCTGGCGGTGACGCGGCCGCCCATCCCGAGCCGGATCGTCTCCGCTGCCATCACCTCCACGAAGCGCGAGTGATCGTCGTCGGTCTCGTCGCAGTGGATGTCGACGCGCAGCCCCTTGTCGGCTGCCAGCGCCATCGCGAACTTGACCGAGCGCTCGCCGTACTCGCGCGTCAGCTCGAAATGGGGGATGGCGCCCACCACGTCCACGCCCATGTCGACGGCGCGCCGCATCAGTTCCTCGCCGCCGTCGAACGACATGATGCCCTGCTGCGGAAACGCCACGAGCTGCAGCTCCATCTGGTCGCCGATCTCCTGGCGGAGCTCGATCAGCGCCCGGACTGCGCGCAGCTCCGGGTCGCACACGTCGACGTGGCTGCGCACGAACTGGACGCCATTGGCCAGCTGCCAGCGGAGCACTGTGCGGACGCGGCGCTTGACGTCGTCGACGGTCGACTGTTTGACGCGCTCGGCCCAGATGGCGATGCCTTCAAAGAGGGAGCCGGTCATGTTGTGGCGCGGCTCGCCGACGGTGAGCACGGCGTCGAGGTGGATGTGGGGCTCGACGAGGGCCGGCGTGACCAGGGCCCCCCCGAGATCAATTACCTGGCGCGCCTCGGCCTCAGCGGCCGCTATCAGCCCGTCCCGAATCCCGATCTCCCGAGTCTCGGTCTGTCCCGGGAGGCGGGCGCCTGTCAGGAGCAAATCGAGCATCGACAGGAGGCTAGCAGAGACCTAAACTTCGGACGACCACAGTCGGCTTAGAAGGGGGGAAGGCCTGTGCAGAGAGTCGAGGAAGTAGAGAAGCACGTTCCGGTCCGTGAAGGTGACTACGGGGAGAGGGTCGCCACCATCGAACCGGGTGGCGTCGAATACATCGCCTTAAAGGAGAGGCACGGCAAGCCGATCCAGATGTTCTGGACCTGGCTGTCCCCGAACCTCGAGTTCGCAACCGTATTCATCGGCGTGATCGCCGTCGCTTTCTTGGGCTTGAACCTCTGGCAGGCGGCGACCGCCATCATCATCGGAACCGCGCTCGGGTCTATCTCGCATGCAGTCCTGTCATCGTGGGGCCCGAAGTTCGGGGTCCCCATGATGGTCGAGAGCCGGGGGGCCTTCGGCTTCCTGGGTAACATCCTGCCGGCAGGCCTGAACGGCCTGACCGCGTCATTCGGTTGGTTCATCGTCAACAGCGTGAGCGGCGCTTTCGCGGTACAGGCGCTGCTCCCGTCGCTGAGCTTGCCTTTCTGGCTGGCCTTCCTGGTGATCGTCGTGGCGCAGGTTGCGATCGCGACGCTCGGCTACAACCTGATCCATCTGTTCGAGCGCGTCGCCTTGCCCCTGCTCGGCGGCGTGTTCATCGTCGCGTGCTTCTTCATCTTCTACCACGGCAACTACGGCTTCAGCCCGACGCCGATACCCGGCGGCTGGCTGCTCGCCTTCACCGCCGCCTTCGGCTACGCGGTCGGCTGGAACCCTTTCGCGGCTGACTACACGCGCTATATGGCGCCCGGCTCGGACCGGAGGATGGTGGGGTTCTGGGCGGGCTTCGGCGTCTTCCTTTCGTGCGTCGTCCTCGAGCTCGCAGGCGCGGTGTTGGTCACTGTCGCCGGCACCGATTGGAATGGCATCCCGACCGCTCAGCTGCAGCGCGCGATGCCCGACGTTGTCTACTACCCGACGTTGCTGTGCATCGCCATCGGGGCGGTGGCCGCAAACGCGATCAACATCTACAGCGGCACCATGTCGCTGGTCTCTCTTGGTATCAAGGAGATGGGCATGACGCTGCGACAGCGCCGGGCTACGCTCGCGATCATCGTCGGCGTGATCGGGTTCATCGGCGGCATCGCCTTCCAGGCGCAGGTCGCGCCGGGCGGCAAATACGAGACCTTCCTGCTGTTGATCAGCTACTGGATCGCGCCCTGGCTGGCAGTGGTCTTCGTGGACTACTGGCTGCGCCGCGGCGACTATGGCGACGAGAGCATGTTCTACAACACGGGGTACAACCGTTGGCAGGGTGTCGTGGCCATGGCGGTCGGACTCGTGGTTCCGGTGTGGCTCTTCGCCAATGTCTACCCTCTCTACGTTGGTCCAATACCGACCAACAACCCAGGCCTGGGGGACATCACGTTCGTCGTCGGTTTTGTGATCACTGCAGTGCTCTATTACGTCTTCAACCTCGGCCTCCGCAACCAAATAGCCGCCGCCAAGAAGCCCACCGGCTCTCGGGCCGGCTGATCGACAACCAGTAATTAGTGGCGCCGCTGCCCTACCGGCAGCGGCGTCGCCTCGTTCGTTCTGAACCCGCGCCGACAGCGTGCGACCATTGCATGGATGGGGTTGGCGAGCCGCTTCGCGAAAGTAAGGGTTCGAGCCGGCACCGTCGCGTGCGCATGGCTCGGCCAGGCGGGCTATCTAATGAAGACCAGGAGTGGCCTAACAGTGATGATCGACCCGTATTTTTCCGACGAGGTCGAGAGGCAGGAGGGGCTCAAGCGGCTTTTCCCGCCGCCGATCACCGCCGACGAGCTCCGGCCTGACGTGCTGCTCGTCTCGCACGGGCACCTCGACCATTTCGACGAGCCGACGATCAGGTCCTTCGCTTCCTCGGGAAGAACTCTGCTCGTCGCTCCGCCGTCCTGCTTCTCGCGGGCGAAAGGCCTGGGCTGGCCGGCGTCCCGGATGCGATCACTCGAGCCCGGTAGATCCGCCACCAAAGGCGGCCTGCGGATAACCGCGACGTTTGCACGGCACACATGGCCTGATGCGATCGGGTTTCTGCTCGATATCGACGGCCTTCGCCTATGGCATTCGGGAGACACCGAATACGACCAGCACCTGCGCGCGTTGGCGACCGCCAAGCTCGACCTCGCCTTCATCTGCATCAACGGCGGCGGCGGCAACATGAACGCGCACGAGGCGGCCCTCCTCGCCTGGGAGTTGAAGCCGGGGACTGCCGTGCCGATGCACTACGGCCTGTGGGCGGCCAAGGACTATCGCT
>JAYUFT010000296.1:0-25994 GCA_043738605.1 Candidatus Dormiibacterota bacterium
CGCGGTTCCTCTCCCTCTGGTACCCGAAGGACTGGGTCTGGAGGGACATGCGGCAGGACATCTTCGCCGTCGGGCAACCCGCGGGCCTTAAGGAATATCGCGAGAAGACGCTCACCTCTGAGGACCTCGAACGCAGCCGTGCCGTGGTCATGCAGGCGATCGCGGGGATCAAGGGAGGCCACTTCGAGCCAGGCCCGCGCGATCTCCCAGGCACCTGCGTGACCCGCTTCGGCAGCTGCCCGCATGCGGCCATCTGCCCTTACGGAGGCGCGCCCCCCGAATGACTTTGAGCCCAGAGCAGAGGGCGGCGGCTCACGCTGGGCCGGACGGCGCGTTCCTTATCGCCGCCGGTCCCGGGACCGGCAAGACCTTCACAGCCACCGAGCGCTTCTGCTGGCTGGTCGAGCAAGGCGTGGCGCCCGACCGGATTCTCACGGTCACGTTCAACGACCGCGCAGCGGAGGAGTTGCGCCAGCGCATAACGCGTGAACTGGCCGAGCGGCGGCCGCAATTTGGCCCGGAGGTTCTGGACGCCGCCTGGATCGGCACCTTCCACGGGACCTGCTCGCGGCTGCTCGACGAGTTCGCGTACCTGGTTGGGGCGCCGCGCGAGCTGAGGGTCCTGGATGAAACCGGGCAGCGACTATTCGAGCAGCGCCTGGTCGCGCGTCTGCGCAGCGGCGCAGCGGCGCCTCTCGACCCGGACTCGTTCACGGCGTTGTCGGTTGACGATCTCGACGACCTCTTGCGTTCAGGCCTCCGGTTCCTGCTCAAGCTCAAGGGCCGAGGCATCAGCCCCGAAGGGTTCCGAACCCGAGCAATCGAGCTGCACGGCCGCCATTGGGACGCTTCTTTCGACGGCGCCTCCGGCAGCGACGCCGCACACGCCGAGCTCGAAGCGATTGGTGTCCTGCACCTCGTCTACAAGACCTACGAGGATGCCCTCCGCGCCGAGAACCTTCGCGATTTCGACGACCTCATCCTCGAGGTGATCGATGCGCTGCAGCGCGTGCCTGAGTTTCGCCGTAGGTGTCGCGAGCGCTTCCGTTACCTGTTGGTGGACGAGTTCCAGGACACGAACAGGATTCAGCTGGACCTGATCAGGCTGCTCGCGGCAGACGGATTCGGCAACGTCTCGGCGGTGGGAGACGCCAAGCAATCGATCTACGGCTGGCGCGACGCAGAGATCGAGAACATCCGCACTCGCTTCACCGGCCGCCGTCTGCCGCTGACGCATAATCGCCGGTCGTACCAGGAGATCCTCGACTGCGCGACCGACTTCATCCGCCGCGACCCGGATTTCGCCACTGAGCCGGAGCTTGTCGCCACGCGCGGCTCGGGTGACCGGCCGGTGACTGTGATGATGGCGCCCGACTCGCGGACCGAAGCCCGGTCGGTGGCTGAGACGATCCGTCGCTTGAACGTGGGCGGCCGCGCCTTCTCCGACATCGCGATCCTGGCGCACTCGATCCGCATGCTCCCACGCGAGTTCGAGGAGGAGCTCCGCCGGCAGGGCATCCCCTACCTCACCAGCGGAGGGTCGGGCTTCTTCGACCGCCAGGAGATCAAAGATGTCCTCGCGCTGCTCAGGCTCACGGAGAACCCGATGGATGACGGCGCGCTCGTGAGGGTGCTCCAGGGGCCGATCATCCGGCTTCCAGATAAAGGTATGTACCGGCTCGCGTCGCGGCGCTTCGGCCGCAGCGGGATGCGCCTGCGGGATTGCTTCGAAGAGTCTGGACGCGAGGGCTTTCCCGAGATGGAGCCGAAGGTTGCAGCGCAGGCGGTGCGGCTTGTCGAGCTGACGGATCGACTCGGCGGGCTGCGGGATGCCTTGACAGTGGCCGACATCCTCAACCGGCTCCTCGAGGAGACTGGATACCTGCGCTGGGCCGAGCTCCGCGCCCAACGAGACGGCAGCCCGCGAGCGCTGCTCAATCTGCGCAAGGTCTTTCAGCTTGCGTCTCGCTTCGAGCGCGACCTCGCCCTTGCCGGCATCGGCGATTTCGTCCGCCACCTGGATCAGGTGATCGATGCGGAGCTGCCGGTCGGTGAGGCGGCCGAGGAGTCGGCCACCACGGATGCCGTTTCGCTCTTGACGGTTCATTCGGCGAAGGGCCTTGAGTTTCCCGTCGTCTTCCTGGTCAACCTGCGGCCCCCGCGGCCACGCGATACCGAGCGCCTTTTCTTCGACCCCGACCACCTGGGCTTCGTCATGAAGAACTGGCGAGGCGACAAGCATCCTCGCTTCAAGGAAACATCGCCCGGCGCGCCGGCGGTAGCCCTGGCGATGGGCGAACGCAGGCGCATCGTTTACGTCGGCCTCACGCGGACGAAGGACGCTCTTTACGTCACTGCCACTCGAGAAGAGCAGTCGCCGCGTGACGTCGACCTCGGCGCCAACGGCGAGGTCGACCATTTCGCCGAGATCCTCGGCTGGGCCTTCGCCCACCCCGAAGCCTCGACTGTGGTCGAGGCGGAGCAGCTCGAGCTACCGGTGATACGCGTGGCGGACGGCTCGGGCGCGGATGGGCCTGCTGTGGTGGAGGCCGTGCTCGAGAGATGGCAGCACATCCGCCCGCGCGAGGAGGCTCTTCGACCCCGAGTCGATATCGGGATCGAGCTGAGCTTCTCGCAGCTCCACGATTTCGAGGTCTGTCCGGTCCGCTACCGGTTCAGCCAGGTTTGGGGCGTGCCCGCTCCGCCTGACGAGATGCTGCCCGCATTCGTACAGGCATCAGGGTCGAGCGAGCTCGGCGCCTCGGTGCACGCGGCGCTGGCCGCCTGGCATTCGGGCGGCGGCGACCTGCTCGGCATCTATCGAGGCCCGGAAGCCGGGCGAGAGATGCTGGCGCGCTACCTCCTGCACCCTCTGGCGACGGCGCCAACGCTTGGAGTGGAGCTCGAGTTCAACCTTCGTCTCGGCCAGGCGCGGGTCCGTGGATTCGTCGATCGTGTCTGCGAGGTCGACGGCCAGGCGACGCTGGTCGACTACAAGACCAATGCGACGTTGGATGCGAGGCTGATCGAGGCGTACTCGATGCAGCTCCGGCTCTATGGGCTCGCGGCCCGTCGAGGACTGCTGCCGGGAGGCGGGGAGCCTCGATTGATTCTCTTCGACATTCGTCGCGGGCACGTGATCGAGGTCACGCCTGACGATCGGGCTGTGGAGGCCAGGATCGTGGCCGCCACCTCGCGCATCGTCGCCGGCGACTTCGCGTTGCGTCCCGAGCACTCCGAACGACCCTGCACCGTGTGTGCGTTCAGGCCGATCTGCGCCGACGCGCGCGTTCCGGTCCCAGCCACCAAGCGGTGACGGGCGCCGCGCCGCTCAGGGAGCAATATTTCGAGCGCCGCCAGATCAAAGAGGCGATCGCGTTTGCGGAGGCCGGCGGCATCGCCGTCCACCGCAACTTCGACCACTATCACGGCTCCATGATCCGCGGCATGATTCGCGAGCGCCCCTTCCTGCACGTCATCGGACTGCGACCGGTGCTCGAGGAATGGGGTCGTCGGTATGGGTTGCGCCCGGAATGGATCCAGCCGGAGAAGCGCAGGAAGGTCGCGCACTATGACGTCTTCGGCTCCTACGCGCAAGACCTCATTCAGAGCCTCGCCCCGGGAAAGTGAAGGGGCGCCTCACGTGGCCCATTGGCCGTGAGGTCGGTGACCATTGGCCCCTTGACACAGGATGACGCGATGCGTTATGATGCATTGCGTCAACCAGAAATACAAGGAGAAGAAAGAGATGACTACGGAACTCGACCAGTTTGCAGATTCGGCCGGTGAGACGGCCACCACTGTCGCGGAGGTCGCCTTCGGCGCCGCTCAGACAGTTCGCGAAGTCGCATCGGACCCCATGGGGACGGCGCGCAAGCAGGTGAAGGGCCTCGAGCGCAAGGGCACGCCCGCCGCGCGTAAGGTCAACCGCCGCTTCAACGCGCGGCTGAATGCCGCGACAGCGCCCGCGAAGGACGTCGCCAAGAACATCAACGCCAGGTTTACCAAGGCCGCGAAGCAGGCCGAAAAGGTCGCCAACGACCTGATGCCCGAGCGCATCACGGTGCTCGGCGTCGAGGTGAACGGCAAGCTGCCCGAGAAGGTCGTCATCAAGGGCTTCGAGCTCGTGAAGCTTCAGGCCCGCCGCCACGATGTCGTTGGGGGTGTCGCCAAGCGCACGCTGCGAGTCTTCAATGGCTCCTTCAAGACCATTGCGAAGGCCGCGAGCCGGTTGGAGCACGCAACCGAGCTCCGGCACGCGCCGACCGCCAAGAAGCCGGTAGCAACCAAGGCGTCGCCAAGGGCTCGTCGGGCCCGCCGCACCGCCGCCCGTCGCCGCGCCGCTTAACTTAACAACGCAATTGAGAGGGCGCCAAAGTGGCGCCCTTTTTTTGTAAGCGCTAGCGTTGCACCGTGAGCGTGGTCTGCACCGGATCGATTGCGTATGACTACATCCTCAGCTTCAAGGGGCATTTCAAAGACCACATCCTCGCCGACAAGACGCACATCCTCAACCTCAGCTTCCTCGTCGACGACCTGCGTAAGCACCGCGGCGGGGTCGCCGGCAACTACGCGTACAACCTCACGCTGCTGGGCTATGCGGCTGCGGTGCTGGCAACCGCCGGCTCCGATGCGACCGAATACCGCAACTGGCTGGTCGCCCGTGGCGTCGACTGCCATGGCCTGAGATTGTTGGACGGCGAGATCACGGCGACGGGCTTTACGACGACCGACATGGACGACAACCAGCTCACCGGCTATTACGGCGGCGCGATGGGCCAGGCCGCAATGCTGGGACTGGATGACGCGCCTCCGGGTGCAGAGGCCTTGATCGTCGGCCCCAACGATCCTGCAGCAATGATGCGGCTCGTGAAAGAGTGCCGCGAGAGGGGACTGCCCTTTGTTTTCGATCCCGCGCACCAGCTGCCCAGGCTATCCGCGGAAGACGTCACGGAAGGCGCCAGCGGCGCGTGGATCCTCATCGGCAACGACTACGAGCTCGAGCTGATCATGCAGCGCACCGGCCGCACCATGGACGGGCTGATGGAGCTGGCCGAGATAGTGGTGACGACGCTTGGGCGCGAGGGTTCGCGGATTGCGACGAAAGCAGGAGTGGTCGAGATTCCACCCGCGCCGGCGCGGCGAGAGTCAGACCCCACAGGCGCAGGTGATGCGTATCGGGCGGGCCTGGTCGCCGGCCTGCTGCGTGGGCTCGAGCTCGGTGAGGCGGGCAGGGTGGCGTCGCTGGCCGCGACCTACGCAGTGGAGCAGGTGGGCACAGTCGAGCACTCGTACACGTTCGCGGAGTTCTCGCAGCGATATGAGGAGGCGTTCGGCGCGGCCCTATCCGACAAGTTCATGGCTCGCACCGCTTAGCTAAATTTCCGGCTCTCCTCCCGTCGGTAGGCCCAGAGGGCGAGCGCAAAAAACAGCACTCCGTATACCGCCAGGTAGATCCAATCTGTGGTCACGCTCTCGTCGGTGGGGGCGCCGATCGCATCCCATCCGAGCTGGCCAAAGAAGTGCAGCGGCAGGTATGGCGCGATGGTCTGGATGAAGCTCGGCAGCAGCTGCTTGGGGAAGAAGAGACCTGACGCGAAGGCGGTCGGAAGGTAGATCAGGTTGATCACCGCCACCGCCGAGTTTGGCCCCGACAGGTAACCGATGGCAAATCCGAGAGCGATGAAAGGTATCGAGCCCAGCAGCACCCGGTAGGCGAGCGTGAACCATTCCAACGGATCGAGCCTCACGTTGCCCGCGACATAAGCAAACGGAAAGAGAACAACGAGTGTCATGGCCGCGAAAGCGAGCGCTGTGATGCATTTCGACAGCAGGTAGACCCATGGCGGCATTGGGGTTGCCCGCATGAGTACGTCCATCTTCATGCCCCTTTCCGTCGCGACCGAGATCCCGAAGCTGAAGATCATCACGTTCGCAACCGCGTAGACCGCCATCGAGCCGAGGAAATAGGCGCCGAAAGTGACGCCAGGGCTGACCACCTCTTTCGATTGACCGATGCCAATGAAGGCGTAGAACATCACCGGTAAGAACAGCGATGTGATGCTGAACGCCGGCACCCGCCACAGCTTGAGGAACTCCGCCCACGTCTGACGAGCGAGCATGGGCCCGACCGAGGCGCGACCTACAGCCACCGCCGCCATCAGGTCGTTCCCTTGTGGGTCGTAAGCGAGATGAAAGCATCCTCCAGGTCTGCGCCCGACACCTCAAGGTCGGTGATCTCGATCCCACGGCGAAACAGCTCGCGCAGCACCGCCTCCGGCTGGTTCGTCAGCAGCTGGACGCCGCCGTCGCTGATCGTCGTGGTGGTGATGGGCAAGCCCTCGAAGTCCTTGTCGGTCAATCCGGCCGCCATAAATCGAACACGTTTGCCGGCGACCCTGGACTTGATCTCCTGCGGAGAGGCGTCGGCGATCACCACGCCGCGGTCGATGACGATCACGCGCTTGGCCAGTTGATCCGCCTCCTCCAGGTAGTGAGTCGTGAGCACCACTGTGCGACCGAGCTTGGCGAACTCGGCGATGCGCTCGATAAAGGACCTGCGACCCTCGACGTCCATGCCGACAGTGGGCTCGTCCAGGAAAAGGACCTCTGGATCGCCACAAACGGCAAGTGCGAAGTAGAGCCGCTGGCGCTGGCCCCCTGACAGCTCTTTGACCAGGGCGCCCGCCTTCTCCTCGAGACCTGCCATCGCGATCGCCCGATCGCTTGCCATCGGTTTCCGGTAATACGAGCGAAACAGGTCGACGATCTCGCGCACCTTGAGCATCGCCGGGATGCCCGACTCCTGGAGCATCACGCCGACGCGGCTGCGAGCGTCGAGGTCAGTCGGGTCGAGTCCGAACAGGAGCGCCTTGCCGGACGTTGGTTTGCGCAGCCCCAGCAACAGGCTGATCGAAGTCGTCTTGCCAGCTCCGTTCGGCCCGAGCATCGCCACGACATCGCCGAGGTCGATGTCGAGGCTGACTCCCTTGAGCGCTTCAACAGCACCGTACTTCTTGGTGGCGGCGACGAGCTGTGCTGCAATTGGCATCGCGGAGAATTTACTCTGGTGGGGTGGCGACCATCTTCAGCAGGATCATCGATGGCGAGCTGCCGGCCGATTTCGTCTGGAAGGACGACGACTGCGTCGCTTTTCTGTCCAATCGCCCGCTTCGACCCGGGCACACGCTGGTGGTGCCTCGGGCGGCCACCGACCACTGGATCGACCTGGAGCCAGGCCTTCTGGCCCACCTCGCAGCGACCGCGCAGACCATTGGCAAGGCGCAGATGGCCGCCTTCAAGCCAGGCAAGATCGGACTCATGCTCGTCGGGCTGGAGGTGCCGCACGTCCATTTGCACGTGGTGCCGATCCGAGGACCCCACGACATGGACTTCGACAACCAGGATGCAAACCCGGACACGGCCATGATGAAGGCCGCCGGCGAATCGCTCCGCCAGGAGCTGCGCCGGCTTGGCGGCGGTGGAGCGCTCTAGGCCAGAGCCCGCGCCAGCTGGTCGATGTGGAGCTCCAGGTGGCTGATCAGCGGGAGGCGCGCCACCTCCTCGGCGGTCATGGTCTCTCCCCCGTCCACCTTCACCACCCGTCGCATCGACGCGGCATCGGCAGCTCGAAGACCTTTGATCGTCCGAGCGTGGTCTTCGAGGGCCATGCGAATCAACTCACCAGGCTCGATCTGCGCCATCTGCTCGTCCATGGCATCTCGAAGCCCGACATTGTTGAGCAGGTCGAGCTCGGTCATCTTGCCGCTCGAAACTTTGTGGAAGATGACGCCGTAGAACTTCGACAGCACGACGATGTGGGCCAGCACCTCGTGGGCGCTCCATGCTATTTGATGGGGGACTTCCCCCCTCGGGGCATCGGGCCTGGCGGAGCCAGCTCCCGATGCACCCCCCTGCTCGCCATGGCCTGCTGTTACCAGGGGGGCATATTCAGCCAAGCGTTCTGATGCTTTCTGGAGGCGATCGGCGAGCGCCAGCCTGTCGTGATCGATCATCTCGTCGAGGAAGCCCTGTAGGTCGGTCTCGGTGAACGCGGTGCTTTCGTTCTTCATGACGCCTCCAATCTATTAGACAATCGGGTGCATGTGTTACCCAGATGATGCCCGCCCGCCTCTGCCGCCGATCGGAGGCGCGGCCTCCGACCAGGGGGACATGGTCCTCACCGCGGCCGACGGCAACCAGTTCGCCGCGTATTTCGCCCTGGCGGCAAAGCCGACCGGCGCGGGCATGGTCGTAATGCCGGACGTGCGCGGCCTTCACCACTTCTACAAGGAGCTCGCACAGCGATTCGCCGAGGCTGGCGTCGACGCGGTCGCCATCGATTATTTCGGCCGCACAGCGGGGATCGGTGATCGCGGAGAGAGCTTCGATTACAAGCCTCATGTGGAGAAGACGACCCCGGAGGGCATCAGCGCCGATGTTGCAGCGGCGGTGGCGCACCTGAGGTCGAAGGAGGGCGGCGCTGTCAAAGCGGTGTTCACGGTGGGCTTCTGCTTTGGCGGCTCGAGCTCGTGGAACATGTCAGGGCTGGTGGACGGGCTCAATGGCTGCGTCGGCTTTTATGGGCGCCCGGAGCGGTCGTTGCCTTTTCTCTCAAAAATGAAGGCGCCGCTGCTTCTGCTCATCGCAGGCGCCGACTTCACTCCAACGGAAGCCTTCCATGACTTCGACAAGAAGCTGACCGAAGCCAAGGTGCCGCACGAGATGCATATCTACGAGGGCGCGCCGCACAGCTTCTTCGACCGCAGCTTCGCCGAGTGGAAAGAGGCTTGCGACGACGCGTGGCGCCGCATGCTGGCGTTCATCAAGAAGAACGGCTAAGCCCCTTCTCCCCTTTGGGGGAGAGGGTCGGGGAGAGGGGCTTCAACTGGCACGAAGGTTCGACTTGATGTCCTAAGTCGCCACCTCGCCGTATAGTCACGGCCATGGCGAGAATGGCCACCCGGTCCAAGCCGCCGCCTCAGCTGCCTGCCGCTCTCGTGGCCGAGCTCGAGCGGCGCCGCGCAGGTATGGCGCGCCATATGGCGCGGGCGGTGGTGACCCTGGTGCGCTGGGACAACTCCACGGGCGTTCCACCGCAGCGCTCCGCGATCGCCAAGGCGTGCGAGGCGGGCCTCGACCTCTTCCTGGCCACCGCGCGCGAGGCGCGTCCCGCAACTGCCGAGGAGCTCCGTCGGGTGGCCCAGCTGGGCATCCTGCAGGCCCGCAGCAGCCAGTCGGTCGAGCCGATCCTGAACGCGTACCGCATCGCGGCGCGCGTCGCCTGGGATGCGATCCTCGCCGCATGGCGGGGCCACCCGGAGGCGACTCCGGAGGCCATCATGCTCACCGCCAACTACGTCTTCGGGGCGCTGGACCAGGTCGCCGCCGAGGTCACCAAGACCTACCTGAACGCGCGCGAGCACCACATGCAGCGCGGCACCCGAGCGCGTGCCCGCCTCTTCCACGCATTGATCAGCGACAACTTCGATTCCGAGCTGGAGCTGCAGAAGCAGGCGCTCGCGCTGAACATGCCGATCGCACCCACCGGTTACGTCGCAGCGGTCTGCAAGCTCATCATCGGAAGCCGCGACGGCGAGCAGGGTGGAGAGGGCCTGGCCGAGGTGGCGGCATCCCTGCCGCTGCCCCGCGGCGCTATCTATCACGCCACCGACCCAACCACACTCGTCATCCTGTGGCCGGCCGAGTCGGCGGCCGATGTCGAGGGCGCACGCACGCTGGTCATGAGCCTTCAAAAAGAGGCCGTCAAACGCTCCGGAGCTGCCCGCGCCCGAGTGCGGGCGGGCATCGGCGGCTACCACGCAGGGCTGCGCGGGATCGCCGGCTCGTACCTCGAAGCCCAGCAGGCCATTGAGGTGGGGCGCAAGCTCCGGCCCGACGCGGTGGTGCACGGGCATGACGAGCTCATACCGCAGTTGGTGCTCGCGCAGAACCCACGGCTGGCCGAACGCTTCGTCGTCCACAGCCTCGGACCCCTGCTGGAGGCCAAGACCCGCAACCGCGCGCAGCTGCTCGAAACGCTTCACGCTTACCTGGCTGAAGGGTCGGTAAAAGACGCCGCAGCCGCGCTCAAGCTGCACCGGCACACGGTGCTGTATCGCCTGGACAAGCTGCGGGAGCTCCTGGGCACCGAGCTGGACACCCCCGCGAGCCGTCTCCGCTTGCAGCTCGCGCTTGATCTTCGCAAGCTGCTTTAGGCTTCGAATTGGACCTCGTGTCCAAACAACGACCCTAGTTTTCCCACAGGGAGCCGATGCGGATAGGCCCTGGCGTCGGTAAGCTTCAACTCGTGACAAACAACTCAAACGGTCGGCGCGTGGTCGTAACCGGCATGGGTTTCATCACGCCGATCGGGAACGATCTCGAGACGGTGTGGTCGAACATGGTCGAAGGGGTGTCCGGCATCGGCCAGATCACGCATTTCGACACCACCAACTTCGACACCAAGATCGCCGGCGAGGTCAAAGGCTTCAATCCCGAGGATTACATGGACAGGAAGACCGCCCGTCACATCGGGCGCTACTGCCAGTTCGCCCTGGGCGCCTCGAAGCAGGCACTGGCTCATTCCGGTCTCGATCCCGCGGAGATGGACCCTGACGACGTCGGCGTGATCGTCAGCTCCGGCATCGGCGGCATGGAGGAAATCGAGAAGAGCCACACGCAACTCATGCAGCGCGGGCCGAAGCGCATCAGCCCGTTTACGGTGCCGATGATGATCGCCGACATGGCGGCCGGCATCGTCGCGATCCACTGCCACGCGGGCGGACCTAACTACGCAATCGTCAGCGCTTGCGCTTCCGGCTCTCACGGAATTGGAGAGGCCTCCGAGATCATCAAGCGGGGTGACGCCGTGGCGATGCTCGCGGGTGGATCGGAAGCCACCATCACGCCGCTGACGATGGGCGCCTTCTGTCAGATCAAGGCGGTCAGCGAGCGAAACGACGAGCCGGAGAAGGCGTGCCGGCCGTTCGACCTCGGCCGCGACGGTTTCGTCATGAGCGAGGGCTCGGTGATGCTCGTGCTCGAGGAGATGGAGCACGCGAAGAAGCGTGGGGCGAAGATCTACGCCGAGATCGCGGGCTACGGCGCCAGCGCGGACATGTACCATTTCACGGCGCCACAGCCCGAAGGCAAGGGCGCGATCCGCGCCATGCGCCGTGCACTCGAGAAGAGCGGTGTCGAGCTGACCGATGTCGGTTACATCAACGCGCACGGAACCTCCACCAAGCTGGGAGACCTCGCGGAGACGAAGTCGATCAAGGCAGTCTTCGGCGACCACGCGTACAAGCTCGCGGTCAGCTCGACCAAGTCGGTACACGGCCATCTGCTCGGGGCTGCCGGCGCCATCGAAGCCGCTGCCTGCGTGCTCGCTCTTGATCGGGGGTTGCTGCCGCCAACCATCAACCTCGATGACCCCGACCCCGAGTGCGACCTCGACTACGTCCCCAACAAGGCGCGCAAGGCGAACATCAAGGTGGCCATGTCGAACTCATTCGGCTTCGGCGGCCACAACGCCACGCTCGTGATCAAAGGCCCTGAGGCCGCTAACTAGGAGAAGACCAATGGCAACCCCACTCGATTTCAAAGAACTTCAAGGTCTCGCCGCTGAGATCCTCGGTATCGACACGAACCAAGTGCAGCTCGATAAGAGCTTCGCCAAGGACCTCGCGGCCGACTCGCTCGACCTCGTCGAGCTCATCGCCGCAGTTGAAGACAAGTACGACGTCGAGCTTTCCGAGGAAGAGCTCGAGAAGATGAAAGTCATCGGCGACCTCTGGACGTTTCTGGAGCAGAAGACCGCCGAACGGCTGGAGGCATAGATGACATGGCGATAACGACCGCGTATCGCACTCGTTCCGGAGCTGTCCCGCTCCGCTCGTTCAAGACGAAAGGTCGACACAGCGCGATCGCCGGCATGGGCGTCTACACGCCGGAAAAGGTGATCACGAACTTCGACCTCGAGAAGATGATTGACACGACTGACCAGTGGATCACCGACCGGACTGGCATCAGAACGCGTCACATCGCCGAGCCCGGGACCATGACGCTCCAGCTCGCGACCAAAGCCGCTCGAGCGGCCCTGGATGCCGCCGGCATCACCGCCAACGATCTCGACATGATCCTGGTGGGCACGTCGACGCCGGACGGTCCATTTCCGTCGATCGCATGCCGCATCCAGGACGAGCTGGATGCGCCGGGCGCCGTGGCGTGGGACATGCTCGCCGCGTGCAGCAGCTTTATTTATGGGCTCGCGACAGCAGACTCGTTCATCGCCACCGAGCGGGCTGACAACGTGCTCGTCATTGGCGCCGAGGTGCTGTCTCGGATGCTTGACTACACGAGTCGCGGCACTGCGGTGATCTTCGGCGACGGAGCGGGCGCCGCAGTCGTGAAACCCGCGCCTGACGGCGCAGGCTTCCTATCTTGGTGCCTTGGCAGTGATGGCCGCGGATACCTGCAGGTCACTGCCGGCAACAAAGAATTTGGCGCGTACGCGGCCAAGGACCCGAGGCCCGTCATCGAGATGCAAGGTCCCGACGTCTTCAAGTTCGCCGTCGACATCTTCATCCGCCAGGCGAACGAGGTCTGCAACACGGCGGGAATCTCGATGGAGGATATCGACCTCTGGGTTCCTCATCAGGCCAACTTCCGAATCATTGACGCCGCCGCCCGCCGGATCGGACTGCCGCTCGAGAAAGTTGCGATCAACATCGACGAGTACGGCAACACGTCGAGCGCCTCGATCCCGATCGCTCTCGAAGAAGCGATCCGCAAGGGCCGCGTCAAGACCGGCGACCACATCCTGCTGGCTGGGTTCGGGTCGGGCCTGACTTGGGGCGCTACTCTCATGAAGTGGGTGTAAAGCTCACAGGACCCATCGCGCTTCTGTTTCCCGGCCAGGGCGTGCAGAAGCCCGGGATGGGCAAGAACCTGCATGACCGGTACCCGGCCGCCCGCCGTGCCTTCGAGCGCGCCGAGGAGGTCCTGGAGATGCCGATCCGCCGGCTGTGCTTCGAGGGTCCGGTCGAGGAGCTCAACCGTACCGACGTCATCCAGCCGTGCGTGATGACAGTCTGCTGGGCGGCGTACGAAGTCTGGCGCGAGAGCTACGGCCTCGAGAACGTCCAGGTCACGGCGGGGCACAGCCTCGGCGAGATCGGTGCGCTGGCTGCCGCCGGGTCGATTCCGTGGGAGACCGCGCTGCTGCTCGTGAAGGAGCGCGGGCGCATCATGGCCCAGGCCGCGCACGACCAACCGGGCGGGATGATCGCGATCGTCGATCTCGACGAAGCGCAGGTCGAGGCGGTCCGCGCCCAGGCTTCCGCCAAAGGCCAACTGTGGGTCGCCAACCGCAACGCCGACGTGCAGTTCGTGCTCTCGGGTGAGGTCGCAGCAGTACAGGAGGCTGAGAAGCTAGCGCTTGCGGCCGGGGCGCGCCGAGCGCTTATTCTCACGATCCCGCTGCCTGCGCACACGCCGCTGATGGCGAAGGCCGCGGCTGCTTTCCGCAAGGTCGTTGACAAGCTTCCGCTCAAGACTCCGTCGATTCCAATCCTTGCCAACGCGACAGGCGAGGCGATGCGCACTGTCGCCAGCCTGCAGGAAGAGCTCCGGCATCAAATGCTGCGCCAGGTCGACTGGGCGCGCACCATGGTCTCGATGCGCACGATGGAGGTGCGGACCGTGGTCGAGCTCGGGCCTGGACGCGTGCTCGCGAGCCTCGCCGCCAAGCACATCCCCGGCGTCGATACGTGGAACGCAGAGGAGCTGTTCATCGACTTCGCGGATGCCTCGCCGGCATGAGCCCAGAGACCCGGCCTCTAGAACTCGAAGGCAAGACGGCGCTGGTCACCGGCGGTGGCAAGGGTATCGGCCGCGCCATCAGCCTGGCGCTCGGTGCAATGGGCGCCAAGGTGGCGGTGAACTACAGATCCGACAAAGCGGCTGCCGAGGAGACCGCGGCGTCGCTGCCCGGCGGGTCAGCACACAAGGCTGACGTCGGCGACCCGGCCCAGGTGGAGGCGATGGTCAAGGCGATCGGCCGCGTCGACATCCTGGTCAACAACGCCGGCGCGGTGCGCGACAAGCTGCTGATCCAGATGTCGCCGTCCGATTGGGAAGAGCTGATCCGCACTGACCTGATGTCGGCTTTCGCGACCACCAGGGCCGCCATCATGTCTGGCATGATGCGGGCGCGCTGGGGGCGCATCGTGAACATCTCATCGATCGTCGGGATCACCGGCAATGCGGGCCAGTCGAACTATGCGGCCGCCAAAGCCGGCCTTATCGGGTTCACCAAATCAGTGGCGCGCGAGTACGGTTCGCGCAACATCACATGCAACGCTGTTGCACCTGGGTACGTCCGAACGGAGCTCACCTCTGGCTCGCTCACTGACGCGATGGTCGAGGAGCTCGTGAAGGCGACTCCGATCAAGCGCGAAGGCACTGCCGACGACATTGCCGCAATGGTGGCCTTCCTATGCTCGGAGCGGGCCGGCTTCATCACGGGACAGGTGATCGCGGTCGACGGAGGCCTCAGCCTTTAGTGTGCAGCTCCGGAGCCGGACACTAGATGGTCGCGGCGAAGAAGCCCGCTGACATTCGGATCTCGGGCGGCAAGCTGCCCCCGATCGCGCTGCCCACCAACTGCCCCGGCTGCGGAGTGGGCCTCGACCACGAGGAGCTGCGGCGCCATACATACGTGTGCACGTCGTGCGGTCACCACTTCCGTATGGGAGGCGACGCATGGATCGCGTTGATCGCCGACCGCGGCACATGGAAGGAGCGGTACGGAGACGTGCGCTCCCACGACCTTCTCAATTGGAAGGTGCCCAAGCCTTACCAGGAGACGCTCGAGCAACTGCGCGACGAGGGTTTGAACGAATCGGTCCGCACCGGAACCTGCACCCTCGGCGGCAGGGAGATCTGGCTTGCAGCTTTCGACTTCCGCTTCGTCGGCGGCACGCTGTCGATAGTGGCGGGTGAGCGACTCGCCCGCGGCATGGAGCAGGCGGCCGCGTCGGGATTGCCCTACGTGCTGGTGGCGGCGTCCGGGGGCGCACGCATGCAGGAAGGAGTGCTCGCGCTCATGCAGATGGCCAAGGTGAACGCCGCGGTTGGACGCCTCGACGCCGCCGGCGTGCCCTACTTCTCGGTGCTCACCGACCCGACCTTCGGCGGCACGGCGGCCTCGCTCGCGCTGCTCGGCGACGTCAACATCGCGGAGCCAGGCGCCGCGATCGGGTTCACGGGTCCGCGCGTGATCAAGCAGGCCACGTACGCCGACCTTCCTCCCGGTTTCCAGAGCGCTGACTTCCAGCTGGCGCGCGGGCAGATCGACATGGTGGTCGCGCGGCCCGAGCTTCGGCGCCTGTTGGCGCATCTACTGGAGATGTATCCATGAAGCTGCACGGCCGCCGGCCCGAAGAGACGACGCTCACTGTCTGGCAGGTGGTGGAGCTTGCCAGGCACCCCGACCGCCCTTACTCACTTGATTACATCGAGCGGATGGCGCCGGACTTCGTTGAGATGCACGGCGACCGGATCTCCGGCGATGACCCGGCGCTCATCGGTGGGGTGGGGACGTGGCATGGCAGGACGACGATGTTCCTCGGCCATCAGAAGGGCCGCAGCCTCAAAGAGAGGGTCGCTCGGAACTGGGGGATGATGCACCCCGAGGGCTATCGCAAGGCCATTCGCCTTGCCCATCACGCTGCGAAATTCAACTTTCCGATCGTCTCGTTGATCGACACCCCTGGCGCATATCCGGGGGCGGGGGCGGAGGAGCGTGGGATTGCGTCGGCGATCGCCAAAGCGATCGTCGAGTGGTTCCGGATTCCCGTGCCGATCGTCGCCGCGGTCATCGGCGAGGGTGGCAGCGGCGGGGCGCTGGGGATGGGCGTCGCCGACCGGGTGATCATGCTCGAGAACTCGATCTACTCGGTGGCCTCGCCGGAGGCTGCGGCGTCGATCGTTTGGCGTGACAACAGTCGCAAGGTGGAGGCGGCGGAACAGCTTCAGCTGACCTCGCGTGACCTGCTGGCGATGGGCGTCGTCGAAGAGGTTGTCACCGAGCCCGAAGGCAGCGCCCGCCTGGATTACGAGGCCACCGCCGCAGCCCTCGATGAGGCTCTTCAGCGCCACCTCCGGCCGCTGCTCGCCCAACCGACCGAGGAGCTGCTTCAACACCGCTACGAGCGATTCCGCTACATCGACTCGCTGGTCCGGGCAGAACCGCAGTTCGGCCCAAAAGTCTAAGGCGTGGGGGAGGCAGGCCTCCCCCGCGGAACCCCCTCCCTCCCAACCACGCATGGAGGCGCTTGGAAGATGTACAAACTGGTGACGGCCGGGTTAAACCCGGCCTATTTGCCGCCTCTGCATTGATATGAGATTGGTCGTCCAGCGTGTGATTGCCGGCTCGGTCGCCTGGAGCGAGGCCGGTGAGCCTCGGACTGCAACCATCGGGCGCGGTTACGTGTTGTTGGTGGGTGCGGCATCCAATGACGACGAGGCGACGATTCGCAAGCTGGCGGACAAGGTGATCGACATGCGCGTGTTCGCCGACGAGGCAGGACGCATGAACCTGAGCCTGGTCGATGTTCACGGTTCGGCGCTCATCGTGTCCCAGTTCACGCTGTTTGCCGACTTCGGCCGAGGCCGCCGGCCCAGCCTCCTAGGCGCCGGCGACCCAAAGCGAGCGGAGGAGCTCTATCTGGCCTTCGTCCAGCGATTCCGCGAGCGCGAGGTCGAGACCAGGACCGGCAGCTTCGGAGCGGACATGACCGTCACGATCGAGAACGACGGCCCGGTCACCCTGGTCCTGTCCTCGGACGACTGGCCGACGCGTGTCTGAGTCGAGCCGGCGCTGGCTACCGTACCTGGCCCTCGCCGCCATCGCCTTGATCTGGGGCGCTTCCTTCCTGTTCATCAAGGTCGCGGTGCAGGACATGAGCCCGATGGTGCTCGTTCTGATTCGGTCCTCCGCCGGCTGCCTCGCTCTGGCAGTGCTCATGATCGCGACTCACCGTCGGCTTTTCACCAACGTGAGACGCCGCTTGCTGCCGTACGCGGTGATGGCGATCACAGCGGGGGTCATTCCATGGCTGGCCATCGCCTGGGGCGAAGAGCGGATCTCGAGTGGCCTTGCCAGCATCCTCAACGCGACCACGCCGTTGTGGGCCGCGATTCTCGTCTACTGGGTCATACCCACTGAGCGCCCAAGCCCGATCAACTACGCGGGTGTATTGATCGGGCTTGCCGGCGTCGTCATCCTCGTTCTGCCCGACATCACGGCCGGCGGGATCCGAGGTGACCTGATCGGGGCGGTGGCAGTGCTCCTCGCATCGGTGTCGTACGCCGTGTCGGCTCTGTACCAACGGCGCAAGCTGCGGAGTGTGAACGTCTTCGAGGCGAACCTTGGCCAGCTCGCGTTCACGGCTTTATTCGTTCTTCCCTTGGCGGTGCCGAGTCTACCGGCCGCTCATTTCGAGCCAAGATCGATCGCCGCGGTCCTTGCGTTGGGAATCGCAGGTTCCGGAATCGCCGGAGTCCTCTATTACTACGTGCTCAACTCGCTCGGACCTGTTCGTGGCTCTGGCGTGACCCTGCTGGTTCCCATGACCGCCGTGTTCTGGGGCGCCACGCTGCTGCATGAGCTGGTCACGCTACCGATCGTGGTGGGCATGGTCGTGATCCTCGCCGGCGTCGTCCTCACCAACGTCGGACGTGGGGCGGCGAGCCCGAAGCGATCCGAGACTGAAAAGGCCGCTGCATGACTGAATTTCTCGAGGCGCACAGAGCCGAGATTCTGAGGGCGGCTGATCGAGTCAAGCCCTATATCAGGCGCACAGCGACGCTCCGCACCGATCTCGATCCCGACCTGCGCCTCAAGGCCGAGTGCTTCCAGGTGACCGGCTCGTTCAAGCCGAGGGGCGCGTTCAACGCGGTCCTATCTCAGATGGCGCGAACGCCTCGACTGGACGGGGTCATCGCCGTCAGCTCCGGCAACCACGCGCAGGCGGTCGCCCTGGCGGCCCGGACTATGGGGATTCCCGCGCTCATTCTTATACCTGAGGATGCCAACCCCGCCAAGGTGGCAGCGACCCGGGCGTTGGGGGCGGAGGTGATCCAGGAGGGCATCACCTTCGCGAACCGGGAGCAGCGCCTGCAGGAGGTGATGGCCGAGCGCGGCTTTTCGCTCGTCCACCCATTCGACGACTGGGATGTGATCCACGGGCAGGGCACCGCGGCGATGGAGCTGCTCGAGGACGCACCCAACCTGGCCGTCATCGCGACCCCGGTCGGAGGCGGCGGGTTGCTTTCGGGCACGGCCATCGTGGCGAAGGCGCATAACCCGACGATCAAGGTGATCGGAGTCGAGCCGGCGAACGCCGACGACGCCTACCAGTCATGGAAAGCGGGCAGCATCAGGAGCCTCGCCGTCGCTCCGACAACCGTTGCGGACGGGGTGCGGACGCCCGCGATCGGCCAGCGCAATTTCGAGGTGATGTTCGCCAACGAGCTGGTCGATGAGATCGTCACCGTTACCGAGGACGAGATCGCGGCAGGCGTGCGAGTCGCCTGGACTCGGCTCCATATCGCGCTCGAACCAACCGGGGCATTGCCGCTCGCCGCTTATCTGGCCGGCAAATTTCCCAACGGCAGCGCCGGCTTGATCTTGAGTGGCGGCAACGCCAATCTCGAAACGGTGGCTAAACTGCTCGGAACCCGATGATCCCGGTCAAAGAGGTGATGACGACAAACGTGACCTCCTTTCGCGAGGAAACGCCGGTCGAGGAGATTGCGCTCACGCTCACGACGAAGCGAATCACCGGCGGACCTGTGGTGTCATCGGATGGACAGGTGGTCGGGATCGTTTCGGAGACGGATGTCTTCACCAAGAAGGGTAAGGTCGCGCGCGACATCATGAGCCAGCACGTCATCACGGTGAGCCCGGACACCGGCATCGACGAGGCGGCGCGGCTGCTCGTCGGCGAGCGCATCAGGCGCGTGCCGGTGGTCAAGCGAGGCAAGATGGTGGGGCTACTCAGCCGCTCCGATGTACTCGATTTCTTCGCCACCACTCGCTGGACTTGCAACGTTTGCGGTCGCTGGGAGCGCGGGTTGGAGCAGCCCGAACGGTGCCACTCATGCTCGAGCACGGACATCCGGTTGGAGCGCGCAGATCCTGGTCACTGACGGATCCGTTCGGTTGTCGCTAAAGGCCCAGAGTTTCACGGAGTCGGTCATCCGCGAGATGACGCGTCTCAACCTGCAGCTCAACGGACCGGATAAGGCGATCAACTTTGCACAGGGCTTCCCAGACTTTGCGACCGACCCGCGCATCGTCGAGTCCGCGGCGAAGGCAATGCGAGATGGCTTCAACCAGTACGCGACCACTTGGGGCGCTCCGCGGCTGCGCAATGCAATCGCTCGCAAGCAGTCGGCGGCATGGGGCCGCGAGGTCGACCCCGAAAGGGAAGTCACTGTCTCATGCGGCGCGACCGAGGCGATGATCGCAGCGATGCTGGCCGCGGTCGATCCCGGCGATGAGGTCGTCATCTTCGAGCCCTTCTATGAGAACTACGGACCCGATTGCATAATCAGCGGCGCCGTCCCGCGCTATGTGACATTGCGCGCGCCGGACTGGGCGTTCGATCCGGACGAGCTGCGCGGCGCATTCGGCAGCAGGACGCGGGCGATCGTTGTCAACACTCCGCACAACCCGACAGGAAGGGTGTTCTCGCGACAGGAGCTGGAACTAATCGCTGAGCTTTGCGTCGAGCACGACGCGATCGCGATCACCGACGAGATCTACGAGCACCTCGTGTATCGCGGCGAGCACATCAGCATCGCCACGCTGCCGGGAATGGCGAATCGAACCATCACCATCAGCGGCGCGAGCAAAACGTTCTCCGTCACCGGATGGCGCGTGGGCTGGTTGATCGCACCCGCATCGCTCACGGCCGGCATCCGCAAGGTCCACGACTTCCTGACCGTCGGCGCCGCCCACCCGCTACAGATCGCGGTCGCTGCCGCCCTCGAGCTTCCTGCCGATTTCTACGTCGAGCTGCTCGGCGATTACCGCGAACGCCGGGACGCAATCGTCTCCGGCCTTCAGGAATCCGGGTTCGACGCTTCGGCCCCCCACGGCGCTTACTACGTGATGGCCGGGATCGCAGGATTTGGTTTCGAAGACGACACTGCGATGGCGCGGCACCTGATCGAGAAGGTCGCTGTGGCGACGGTGCCGGGGTCGAGCTTCTTTCACGACCCCAGCCAGGGGAGAGGCCACCTTCGCTTCAGCTTTCCCAAGCGGATCGAGACGATCGAACGAGGCGTGCAAGCGCTTCGCGCCTTGCGCTCTTAACAGCCTGCGTTCACGCATCGCCATGAGCGGCCTAGCTTGGCCGCATGCGCAACCTGCTTCGAAAACCGCTTCCCTGGATGGTCGTCTCCGAGTGTGCAATCGTCGCCGCGCTGGCAATGGTCGCCTGGCATATGGTCGCCAGCCCGCCGCAGCATCAGATCTCCGGAGGGCAGGCCGCCTCGCCAACCGCGCAAGCGCGTGAGCCTGTGACCCCCGGGCCGAAGGCTATCGCCGGCAAGGTCGAGGCCCCTGTCAATGCTTTGCTGCCCGGCCTCAACGTCGACTCGAGGTTCTGGAAGCTGCGACTTGCGGAGCTCAACCGTGGCGAGAGCTCATTCGAGCAGCTCGAATGGCAGATCGTCCACGCTGCAATGGATGCGGCTCGCCACTACGTGAAGTCGGTGGTCGTGCCGGCGGTCGTTCGAGCGGAGCGCGCCGGCACCTAGCCGGCGGCGCTGCTCAATGCCGAGCGCATCAACTCGGAGAGAGTCGGGTATGCGTGCATCGCTTTCGCGACGACCCTGACCGGCGTACGAGCCGCCATCATCGCGACCGCCTCGTGGATCATGTCACCCGCGTTCTCGGCGACGATGTGGCAGCCGAGAAGCTCGCCCGTCTTGGCGTCGGCGACGCACTTGACGTGCCCATGCTCGATGCCGTCGATCTGGGCTTTCTCAGCGTCGATGAGCCGCGCGAAGCCGGTGCGAATCTTGCGCCCACCCTTCTTGGCGGCAGCTTCCGTGAGGCCGACCGACGCCACCTCGGGGTCGGTGAAGGTCACCTTCGGCACGACCCGCAGGTTCATCCGCTCTGTGCCTTTCTTCATCGCGTTGCGGGCGGCGATCTGTCCCATCTCGGTTGCGACATGCGTGAACAGCGGGCCTCCGACGATGTCGCCGGCTGCCCATGCCCAGGGCTTGTTGGTCCTGAGGTGCTCGTTGACCTTGATGCCGCGGGGTGACCAGTCGATTCCGGCTGTGTGCAGTCCGAGCGCCTTGCCGTCCAGAGAACGGCCGACTGCGACCAGGATTTCATCCACCTCGATCGAGGCGCCGCTCTCGAAGAAGATGTGTTTGACGCCGTCGCTGAGCTCGACCCGCGTCATCTTGATGCGCGTGCGCACGTCGATGCCTTCGGACTCGAACACCGCGCGAATCGCGGCGGAAGTTTCCGGCTCCTCAGAGGCGAGGATGCGAGCTCCGTGCTCCATCAGTGTCACCTGAACCCCGAAGCGCGAAAAGATCTGGGCAAACTCCGCGCCGATGGGCCCGGCGCCGATCACCGCCAGCCGGTTGGGAAGCTCTTTCAGTGCGAGGATGCCTTCGTTGTCGAGGTAACCCGCCTCTCGCAAGCCAGGCACCGGGGGCACCAAGGGTGCGAGGCCGGCAGCTATCAGCACCGACCGGGCCTCGATCTCGTCGGACCCGTCAATGAGCAGCTTGCGTTCTCCGATGAGCAGTGCCTGGCATGGAAAACGCACCTCCACGCCTGCCTTCTTGAATGGGTTCGAGCCGAGGCGCAGCATATGGTCGCGCACCTGGTACGCGCGCCCTATCGCACGTCGCCATTCCACCTCAGGGGCGCCGACCTTGATCCCGTAGCGGTCTGCGTCACGGATGAGATGGAGGAGCCGCGCGGTGCGCACCAGGGCCTTGGTGGGCACGCAGCCGTGATTGGTGCAGGTGCCACCGAAATGGGTGGCCTCCGCCAGCAGAATCTTTGACTTGCCGCCGTCTGCGACAGTGAACGCGGCTTCAGAGCCGGCCGCACCGCCTCCGACGATTACGAGGTCGTAGACGAACTTTCGGCGCACTTTGTCCTAAGCGCCTGTTTTGCGGCTCTAACCCTTTTCAGGCGTCATCGTGACGTTGCCGTTCAAAGTCGCTCCGTCTTCGACGGTGAGTCGGGCGACCTTCACCTCGCCATTGAGGCGGCCCGAACCGCCAAGCGTCAGCCGCTTCCGGGCGGTCACGTTGCCGTTGACCTGGCCCCTGACGTTGACGTTGGCTCCCTCGACGGAAGCCTGGACGGTGGCGGTCGACTCGACCGTGACATCGCCGCTGACCTTGAGCTCGCCCTCGACATTGCCGTGGATCCTCAGGTCGCCGTGGATATCCAGGCGTCCGTTGAGACTGTCGCGAGGGCCGAGCGTGACTACGTTGGTACCGCCGTTTTGCGCTGTCCCGGCCGAGTGGGCCGCGGACTTCTCAGCTTGGGCCATGTGGGCCTCCTCTAGTGGGTTTTATCTGCTTCCCCGGCGCCCTACTCAACTCCGCCTGCGCGCCTGATCTTGCGACCTTGCAAGCGCCTATCAGGAGAACTCTGAATTTGGACGAGCTAGCATCGTAACAGGGTGCACTTGAACACAGAGGAAGGGAGAGGGAGGCCACGCGGTCGGTCCGCGGACGGCCGCTTGGCGACGCAGACCCCCCAGTGATGGACCCGGATGCCTCTGACGAGATGACGGACCACCTGGTCGATTTCTTCGACCAGATCGCCTCCGTCTACGACAGCTGGGCGGGCGGACAGCATGGTCGGGTGGCGGCACGGCTGGTCGAGCTCGCAGCCCCCAAGCGTGGCGAGCATGTTCTCGATGTCGCCACCGGCACGGGGCTGGTCGCTCACCTGGTGGCGGCCAATGTCGCGCCCGGCAGCGTGATTGGCATCGACCTCTCGGATCGCATGCTCTCCATCGCGCGTGCCAAGCAGGGCAAGAACACGCAGTTCGTGGGTATGGCGGCGGAGCGGCTGGTTTTCCGGCCCGAGACATTCGACCTGGTCACGATGGGAGAAGCGCTCGCGTACCTGTCAGATCCGACGGACGCGCTCGCAGAGGCCAATCGCGTCCTGCGCCCCGGAGGTCGGCTGGCGGTTTCCTGCCAGCGCCGCAGCCTGAGCACGCGCGCGCAGGACCTCTTCTTCCAGGGGCTTGCACCGCTGGCGCGGCGTCACTACCTGAGCCTGCCGCGCTACAGCTCGGAGCGGGCCCGATTTGGCGAGCCTGACGTGCTGCCGCAGCTGCTGGCGAGCGCCGGCTTTGAGGTCACACGAATCACCGAGATGGTGACGGGCGGCCGCACACAGAATGCGCGCGAATGGACCGAGCTGATGGCCGGGGCCGGCCCGCTCCCCTATACGCTGATCAGATCTCTGGGGCCTCGTTACCGCAGCGAGCTCGAGGCTGAGATCGAGTCGGCGATGGACAGCCTCGGCGATCCCGACGACGCCTTTCGATACCACCACTCATATGTCATCGCTGTGGCGCGGAAGGTGTGAGCGCGGGCTCGGATGAGTCGCGCCGGATGGTGGCGAAGATGACGACCGCGGCCAGGATGCACATGATCGCCGCGATGGTGAAGATTTCGCGGTATTCCTGCAGAAATGCCACGGCGACGAGGCGGCCGAGATGCTCGATGCGCGCGCGCACGTCAGGGTCTGTGAGCTGCGGTGTGCCCAGGATCTGACGGAACCGGAAAAGCCCGAACGCAGTCAGCGCCGACAGTCCGATGAGCATGCCCATCACCCGTGCGAGCACCACCAGGCTCGAGGCAAGGCCGTGATGCTGCGCTCGCGTGAGCTGTAGCACCGTGGCTGCGAGCGGCGCGATCACGATGCCGAACCCGAGACCGCACGCTGCGAGGGCGATGTCGGCCGACCTGAAGGGACCCATGCGTATGGCAAGCTCGGTCGCCGGCCAGGTGGACATCTGAAGGAAAGCCGCGGCCGCCAGCAGGGTGCCGAGCACGGCGGTCACGCGCTCTCCGATGCGGCCCGCCACCATCCCGCCGAGGATCGCTCCCACTGGGACCCCAACCAGGAATTGGGTCAGCAGCAAACCCGACGCGAGCTGGTCGAGGTTGAAGACGAGCCTGCCGAGTATCGGCACGTCGACCAGCGCCACCATCAGGGCCGCGCCGATGAGCAAGTTGGCGGCGGTGACGCCCGCGAAGCGCGGGCTTCGCAGCAGCTGGCGCGGGATCAACGGCTCGAGCGCTCGCAGCTGCCGCCAGCCATACAGCGCGAGCACCAGGAGGCTGAGGATCCCAAGGGGGATGAACAGGCCGCTGGTCGCGCGGTGGTCGGGGTCGTCGGGGTACAGGGCGACCACCAATAGGCCGAGCCCAAGTCCAAGCAGGCCCGCGCTTTTCCAATCGAAGGTCCGGGCCTGGTCGCTGGCCCGGTTGTCGAAAGTCCGAGCTGGGCCGTCGGCTTTGCTGTCGACCGGCGCCGTGCGATTCCCATGGTCACGGCTGGCCACCAGCAGGCCCGCGGCACAGATCGCCGCTAGCGGCACGTTGAGCCAGAACACGAAGCGCCAGCCGCCTGCGGCTGAGGCAGCTGATGCCAAAGTGGCGCCGTAGATCGGTCCGAAGACGCTGCCGGCCTCCTGCAATCCGGAAACCGCGCCGAGCGCAAGGGTGCGAGCGCGATCCTCATAAAGATCCGCCGCCAGCGCGAGCGTCAACGGGACGAGACCGCCGCCGCCTAGGCCCTGCAGCACCCTGCCGGCCACCAGCCAGGGCAAAGAACCGGCAGTGGCGGTCAACACGGAACCGACGGCGAAGACGACGACGCAAAGCGCATAGACAGGTGCGCGGCCGCGAACATCTGAGTACGCACCCAACAGAGGCATTGCGATCACGTAGCCGCAGAGAAAGCCTGTGAGAAGCGGCGTCGCCTGCTCGAACCGTTCGATGGTGAGGCCGACGTCCGTGATCATGGCCGGCAGCAAGGTCACGACGAGGTATGCATCGAGGGCGGCGACGAACAGGCCCGCCCCGGCCAGGCCGAGCATGAGCCCGCGCGTCGATCGCGCCTCCGTCACGTCAGATCAGGGAGTGGGCGAGGCGATCGCGACAGGGGCGTTGAATGCGCTCAGGTCGATCTCGACTGTGCTCGCGATCCCGCCGTCTCCAAAAGGCCCGCTGAGGACTGCTTTGCGAATCAGGTGGTCAGAACCTCCTACCCAGATGGTGGCTGCGACATCGCCTGACGAGCTCAGCTGGGGCAGCAGCTTGGCGATCTGGGCCGCGCTGTAAGTCGCTCCAACCTTGTGCGAGTCGACGTCTGCAACTTTCTCGGTTCCGAGGTACTTCGGGCTGAGCCCCTCTGGAATCATTGCGGGTAGCCCGGTCGCCGCATCGAACAGTTTCGCGAGGTCGGGCACTTCCGCCGCGGTCTTCCCTGTCACCTCCGTGAACCCCGAAAAAGGCGGACGGAGATATACGTGGCCGCCGGTGATCACCACCTCCAGGCCAATCAGGAGGTCCTGGTACTTGACCTTGTAGACGGTGTCGCTGTCGGTGGGCAGCCGGACGGCCGCGGTGGCTGAAGTGAGCACGTAGCCCTGAAACGAAACGGTGCCATTGGTGAACTTGAGCGTTGCGGTCACGGTATTGAGCTTCGCCATCGCGGCGCCCGCTTCTCGCAGGACCTGGCCGGGGTCTTCGGCCTGCAGCCCGCCGCATGCGGTGAGGGCCACCGACACCATTGCCACGGCAGCGACCAGCGTGGCTTTGGGGCTTGGCACCTCAGAAGTATTAGCCCCGCGTCGACTCCTTTTGTGACGGTTGGTCTTTTTGAGGGGGGACGTCCCCCCTCGGGG
>JAYUFT010000297.1:0-9485 GCA_043738605.1 Candidatus Dormiibacterota bacterium
CATGTCTCCCTGAGGGCAGACCAACGTCGCCAGAGCAGAGCAGAGTCACATCAGGCAAGACCGGCACCGCTACAAGGGTCACAGAGCATCGAGCCTGCGGCGAAGCCGCACGCTCGATGAGAGGGAACGGCTCTGGTTCCCTCTCATTCAGGCGGGTCGAAGAGCCGCCGTTATGCACCACAAACAGGGCTGTTGATGATCCACGGTAAGCAGAACTGCGGGCCTGCCAGCGCCCACAGGGTGAGCAGCGCGATGATCGCCAGGAAGATCACGTAGCCCGTGCCGGTGTAGATGTTGCGGCCGGGGACCGGCCAGCTCTTCCAGCCCAATCTATTGGCGACCCTGGGGCCCCCGATCGCGTCGATGAACGGCCAGAGGAGGAGCACTCCGACCACCAGCGGCGGGATGACGAGCGACATGATCAGCTCGGGTCCGAGCTTGAGGAACTGGAAGAGGAACAGGAAGTACCAGTCGGGGCGCGGGATGCTGACTGTGCGCGGGTCGGCGGGCGACTCGAGCTGCAGGTTCTTCTGAACGTAAAAGGCAAGCAGGCCTACCGTCACGAGCATCACCACGGCGATGATCGGATACGGCCAGAAGTGGTCGGGGAAGAACGGGTGCGTGTCCTCGTCGGGCATGTCGTCGGCCATGTGGTGGCCCGCGGCGCCCATGAGGATGGGGAAGAGGGCAAGTCCGACCACGACGGGGTAGAGGATGTGGTCCGTCCCGATCGGCAGCCGCTTCCATTCCGGCTCCAGGACGTGACCCCCGTGGGACTCGACCTCGATGATCGGGATCACCGTCGAGGGCGTCGCCGCCACCGGTCCGTCTTTGCGCGTCGTCTCATCCATCTACAAGGGGTCCGAGATGCCGTGGGCGCGGATGAAACGGAAGTGGACGTACATCAGGAGCGTGATCAGCGCCGGCAGCAGGAACACGTGAACGGTGAAGAAGCGCTGGAGCGTGGGCGGGCCCACAACGGCCCCGCCCTGGAGGATCTCGCGGATGAACGCGCCGAGCTGCGCGGGCGGCGCGGAGCCCGCGATCTTGATGGTGACCTCGGTGGCGAAGTAGGCCTTGGTGTCCCAGGGAAGCAGGTACCCGCTGAGCGAGAACACCAGGATGATGAGCAGCATGACGATGCCCACCATCCAGTTGAGCTCGCGGGGCGCCCGGTACGAGCCGGTCCAGTAAACCCTGGCCATGTGGAGCAGCACCATGATGATCAGGATGTTGGCGCCCCAGAAGTGGATGCCGCGAATGAGCCAGCCGAGGTAGACCGTGCTCTGGATGTAGGTCACGCTGGTATAGGCGGGCGAATTTCCGATCACGCCTGCGTCGGGGACGTAATAAAGAGAAAGCAGGATGCCTGTCAGCAGCTGCAGGACGATGAGGATGAAAACCATCCCGCCGAAGCAGTAATAGAAAGCGTTTGCGAAGTTCGGGACTCGTTGGTAGAGAGCCTCGTCAACCGACTTTGTGAATGGATAGCGCTCGTCTAGCCAATTCACCACCGCCAACTGGATTTCGCGAGGGTGAGGGATTGCCATCTTAATGTCCTGTTCCGGAGTGGGACATTCCTAGAACCCCAGCTCGATTCCGTCGACGCTGATAGTGGCGGGATCACTTGCCTGGGTCCACTTCAGGTGCGAGAGCGGGAAGGCCGCGGGCCCGTGGAGCACCGTGCCGTCGAGGTGGAACCGCGACCCGTGGCATGGACAATCGAACGTCTTGGCGTCCGTGTTGAGGGCGATCGAGCAGCCCAGGTGCGAGCAGTTGATCGCGAACACGTCGACCTTGCCCTGGTTCTTGACGACGAAGCCGCTGAAAGCCAGCTCGCCAGGGCCGTTGTCGCCGCCGCCGTCGGCCATGATGAAAGCCGAGTTGGGGCTGGTCGGGGCGTCGAACTTGATCGCGTCGCCGTCAGCGAGCTGGTCCAACGGCTTGCCGATCGAAACCGTCAACGCCCTCTTCTTCTGCCCCTTTGGGGGCGCCGGCCAGAGGAAGACGAGGATGGGGGCCAGGCCGGTGACGACGGTTGCAGTCATCAAACTGGCCATCCACCAGCCGAGGAATGTTCGGCGGGTGAATCGCGGCTGCGCCGACGGATCTGCCATCCGGCCCGAATTCTAACGGGCCGGGTTAGCTAGCGTCCTGCTCCGGAGGATCGGCCGAAAGTCGCCGGATCGGCGCCCGAGGTCAAGGCGACGGCGAGCAACGGAGCGCGCATGTCGATAGACCTGTAAGCGACTAGCGGAGCCGACAACGCAGAGATCGGGCGCCTAGCCGGATGAACCTGAAAGGTGCCTCGGCCACCGCGCAGCGCTGGCCCAGGCATTTCGGTCGAGGCTCCGGAGCAGGACGCTATGTTGCGAGGGGGGGTAGGCCGATCGCCTGGCGCACCTCCACCATCGTCTGCCGGGCAACCTCTCGGGCCTTCTCGCTTCCCTCGTCGAGGATAGCCATTACGATCTCGGGCGACAGCTCGGCTCGCTTCTCTCGAAACGGCTTGAAGACCTCGATCATCCTCTCGGCCAGGAGCTTCTTCTTTTCACCGCACCCGATCTGAGCCTTGCGGCACAGATCCCAGTAGTGCTGCCAATCGTCGAAGAAGAGCTTGTAGAGGGCGCACACGTTGCAGGTGCGCGGGTGGCCGGGCTGGGTCATGTAAACGCGCTTCACGTCCGTGACCATGCTTTGCACCTGTTTGCGCAGCACGGCCGGGTCGTCGGTGACACCGATGATGTTGCCCACCGTCTTTGACATTCGCTGCTTGCCATCAGTGCCGCGAATAAGCGGAGACTCGGTCAGCAGCGCCCTGGGCTCGGGAAACACCGGGGCATACGTGCGGTTGAATTTCCGAACCACTTCGCGGATCAGCTCGAGGTGAGGGAGCTGGTCCTTGCCCACCGGAACCCCACCGCCCTTGACGATGACGATGTCGGCGCCCTGGAGCACCGGGTAGGAAAGGAGACCCAAGTTCACGTTGTCGGGATGCTTCTTGACCATCTCTTTGAAGGTCGGCGTCCGCAACAGCCAGCTGAGCGGGGTGACCATCGACAGCAGCAGCGAGAGCTCAGCGACCTCAGGGACCTTGGACTGCTGATAGATGACGCTGCGCTTGGGGTCGAGCCCAACCGCGATGAGGTCGGCCGTGAGGCCGTAGATTTTGCTTTCGACCGAGTGACCATCCGGCTCTGTCGTCAAGGCGTGGTAGTCGGCCACAAAGTAGAAACACTCGTACTCGTTTTGCAGGTCGACCCACTTCTTGGCGGCGCCCAGATAGTTGCCCAGGTGGAACCTCCCGGTGGGCCGCATGCCGCTCAAGATCCTCATCCGATCCGCCATGTGACCCCGAACTCTAGCGGTACCATGCAGCCAGTTGCCAGAGCACGACGCCTCACCACCCGTCTCTCAAGCCACCACCGCCGGCCTTGGTTCACGGGCGCTCCGCAACACGGTCCTGATCCTTGGCGCTCGAGTCGTTTCGCGACTGATCGCCCTGGTGACAGTTTTGGCCACCGCCGCGAGTCTGCAAGCCTCGCGCTTCGGGGTCTTCAACACCGTGGTGACGGTGACCGCGCTGGTGGCGCCGGTATTCCTCGACCTCGGCTTCAACGTCCTGTATCAGCGCGAAGGGGCACGCCATCCGTCCGAGATCGAGCGCTACCTGCAGAACCTGATGAGCGCGCGCCTCGTCCTCGCGGTTATCTCGCTGCCTGTGCTCGCGATAACGCTGCATTTCCTCGGCCTCAGCAACCTGCTGATCCCCGGCTTCGTCCTTATGGTGTTGACCTCCTACGCCAACCTGCTGCGCTACACGCTCTACGCGCTGCAGCGCCTCGGCTTCGAAGCCATTGCGATCGTTCTCGAAAGCTTGCTGCTCCTCGGGCTGACGCTGTTCGGTGTGCTCAATCACATGGGAGTCACGTATTTCCTGTGGGCGTATGTCGCGATGTACGCCTTCGATTGCGTCTTCTTTTCGGTGCTGCTGTACTTACTCAAAATCGCCCGTTTCCGGTGGCGCTTCGAAACGCCACTGCTCAAGCAATGGTTCTGGATGGGCCTCCCCTTCGCGGTCACCTTTGTCCTGACAACTCTCTATTGGAAGCTGGACGTGCCGCTCCTTCAGTTCTTCAGGGGCAGCACAGAGGTCGGCTGGTATTCGCTGGCATACAAGCCCTTCGAGGCTGTTCTGTTCGTGCCGATCACCATGTTGGGCGTTGTGCTGCCCGCGCTGGCCTTGTATCAGCGCGCCTCCCCTGACCGCCTGAGGGCCGCAGTGGTCATGTTCTTCAAAGCGCTCCTGATGTTGGGCTGGCCTCTATCCATCGGGGTGGTGATTCTCGCCCGCCCGCTCGCGGGCCTCCTGCCCAACTTTTACCCGCAGTCGATTCCGGCCCTCCAGATCCTGGCCCTCGCGTATGGGTTCGCCTTCGTCAACAACGCGTTCATCGGGGCGCTGACGGTTCTCGACCGGCAGGCCTCCTACGCAAAAGCTGCCGGCGCCAGCTTGATCGTCAACCTCATTTTCAACCTCATCCTCATCCCGCCATTTGGCTACATCGCCGCGGCCTGGACGACGGTCGTGACGGAGATCGTCCTGGTCGGCATAGGTTGGTGGTTGACTGCAAAACACCTTGGCAACCTGCATCTGCCGGCGGCCTCCTGGCGTCCCATTCTTGCGGGCGCTGTGATGGGGGTGGTTTTGTACCCGCTGCGCGACGTGCACGGCAACGCCGTCCTTCTAGTGGTGTCGCTGGGGGTGGCTGTGTACGCGGCGGCCGTCATCCTGCTGAGGGCGATGACTCGCGAGGAAATCGACTTTGTGCGGTCTGCGCTTCTGAGGCGGCCGACGTGAAGCCCGTCTTCTTGAAGCCTCGCGGGGCCACGGAGCCCGTGCCGTGGGAAGAGATTGCAGTCGATGCGCCGGAGATCGGCCCTCAGACGATGCTGGACGAGGCCCAGTTCGTCGCCATCGACGTCGAAACGACCGGCAACGCGCCTTTCCTGGTCCTCGAGCTTGGCGCGGAACGATTCAAGCTGTCAGGCCCGCTTTCATTCTTCGACACGCTTGTCGACTGCCGCGCGCCGATCAATCCCTACGCGAAGAAGCGCCACCACATCGATCGGTCGATGTTGATCGGGGCACCAGAATTTCGTGACGCCCGCAGGGCGTTCCTTCGTTTCGCCCAGGGCGCGGTGCTGGTGGAGCACAGCCACGATGCCTTCGATACCTGGCTGGTGGGCCGGGGACTGGAGAGCCCGCTTCTGCACCCGATCATCGACACATCGGCTCTCGCACGGCTGGTGCTGGAGCTGCCCAAAGGCCAGACGCCCGGCCTGGCTCGGCTGGTGGAGGTCCTCGAGCTCGACGTCACCCCGGCACATGCCGCGTTGGACGACGCGCGCGCGACCGCCATGGTTTTTCGCGCCCTGGTCGCTCGAGCCCGCGAAACCTTCGGCTGGACGACAGTCGGTGAGATCCTTGCGGTGCTCCCTCGGCCCGTGGTCGACCGGACGGCGGCTAATCGAACAGTGTCATCTGCAGGTCGGGCGCAGGGTGCTCGAGGCCCGACAGCCCAACCCCAATCAGGCGCACCGCTCGCGACTCGACGTGGGATTTCTCCAGCGCCGAGCGGGCGGCCCGGAAGATCGTCTCGACGTCGTCGGTCGGGCTCGTCCGGCTCACCTGGCGGCTCACCAGACGGAAGTCCGGCAGCTTGAGCTTCACGTAGATCGTCCGGGCGCGCACGCCTTCCGCGATCAGCCGCTCGACCACGCGATCCGTGAGCTCGCGCAGCGCCTTCTCCAGCTCCGCGCGATCGCTGACGTCCCGTTCGAATGTGATCTCCGCCGAGATCGTCTTCGCCGGCTTGCTGCCGTCAACCGGTGCCCGGTCGCGACCCTGGGCAAGCCGCTGCAGGACCGCCCCACCGACTCCCAGCGACTGGACCAGGCGCTGCGTCTCATAAGCGGCAAGCTCGCCGACCGTGCGCACGCCCATGGCATGCAGCCGCTCCTCGGTCTTCGGGCCCAGGCCGGGGATGGCGCCGATCGGGAGGGGGGCGAGGAAATCGGCCTCGGTGCCTGGTGGCACGAGCACCAGGCCGTCTGGCTTTCGGGTGCCGCTTGCGACCTTGGCCACCAGCTTTGAGGTCGCGGCGCCCACCGATGCCGTCAGGCCGACCTCTGTATGGACCTGGAACTTGATGCGGCGTGCGACCTCGTCCGGCGTCGTCGTGCCGTGTCGGGTTCGCGCGGTCACGTCGAGGTAGGCCTCATCGAGGGCCACGCCCTCGACCAGCTCCGGCGAGGTGAACCGGCGAAAGATCTGATGCACGAGCCGGCTCGCCTCTCGATATCGGGCGCCGTCGGGATTGACCACCATCAGCTGGGGGCACAGCTGCAGCGCCTCGTGAAGTGGCATCGCCGAACGCACGCCGAAGGCTCGGGCCTCGTACGAAGCGCCCATCACGACTGCCCGGCGCGAGCGTCCCGCCACTGCCACAGGGATCCCGCGGAGCTTGACGTCGTCTCGCTGATGGACGGACGTATAGAAGGCGTCGAGATCCACGTGGAGGATGGTGCGCGGCCAATTTTCGGGTCGAGGCATCTGGGTGTGTGGGCCAGTCTGCCACAACAACTTGTGGCTTACTTACGTTTGGTGCGCTCCTACTGGCGTCTACCGGGAAGCTACGGAGACGTCAGGGCGGCAGTGACGTTGGAGAAGACGTTCGCGAGCTGGCTGCCCATCGTCAGCAGGATGATGACGACCACGATCGACACGAGCACGAGTACCCCCACGAAGGCGGCGATCAGGCCGATCGTGAGCCCGACTGCGGAGCCGGAGCCACCGCCACTCGCGGGAGGCCTCGCAGGCATCCACCCGCTGCCAGTCCATCGCCAGAGCCCATCGGGTGACAGGGCCGGCTTCCATTCGGCTCCATCCCACCACCAGAAGCCGTCAGCCGAGAACCGTGTCAGTTGCGCCGGCGGCGGCGGTCCACCTTCTCGTCCAACCATGCGGCCAAGCATAGAGTCGCCGTTCCCGATCTAAGAACCACCAGTAGAATCCGCAAGGCAGTGAAGGGTGTAATCCTCGCGGGCGGAACCGGCAGCCGGCTGCATCCCCTCACGCTGATCACCAACAAGCACCTGCTTCCCCTTTACGACCGGCCGATGATCAGCTACGCGATCGAAGCCATGGTCAGGGCAGGCGTGTCGGAGATGATGCTGGTCACCGGTGGCACGCATGCCGGCGAGTTCCTGCGCCTGCTCGGCAACGGCCACGAATTCGGCATCGACCGCCTTTTCTACGCATACCAGGAAAAGCCCGGGGGCATCGCGGAGGCACTGAGCCTCGCCGAGAGATTCGTCGATCGCAACCGCGTCATGGTGATGCTCGGCGACAACATCTTCGAGTGGTGTCTAAAGGCCTGTGTCGATGCATTCACCAAGCAGCCGCACGGAGCTCGCGTGGTCCTCACTCACGAGACCGACAGGGAACACCTGCGACACCTCGGAGTCGCGCAGTTGAATGGCGCGCGCCGCATCGAGCACATTGTCGAAAAGCCCGAGGAGCCGCCAAGCGAGTTCGCGGTCACGGGTGTGTATTTCTATGACGAGACGGTGTGGCGCGTGCTCGGCGAGCTGAAGCCATCGGGCCGCGGCGAGCTCGAGATCACCGACGTGAACAACTGGTATCTCGACCACGACCTGATCGAATACGACATAGTCGAGGGCTTTTGGGGGGACGCAGGCGAGTCGATGCAGGCGTATTACCAGGTGCAGGATTTCGTGCGGGCCAACGGGGTGAATCGGGAGAGATGATTTGGGCTCGGTGATCGATGGTGTTGTCATCAAGGAGCTCGTTACACACGCTGATGAGCGGGGATTCTTTCGCGAGGTGATTCGCGAGTCTGATGGGTTCTTCGACCACTTCGGTCAGTGGAGTCATTCGCTGATGTATCCGGGCGCCACCAAGGCGTGGCACATCCATCAAAAGCAGTCCGACTGGTGGTATGTGATCGGTTCTCTCAGGGTCGCGCTTTACGACACTCGCGAGGGATCGCCGACCAAAGGCCAGCTGATGGAGCTGCTGATGGGTGACCTGAACCCGACCTGCTTGAAGATCCCGCCCGGAGTGGCGCACGGGTGCCGCGCGCTGGAGCTGAGCCACATGCTGTACGTCACCTCCAGCGTTTACGACCCCGCAGACGAGGGCCGGATTCCGCACGACGACCCGTCGATCGGTTACGACTGGACCGCGGGCCCCGCCATCAAATGAGCCTGCGCTCGCCGAGGCGCCTCCTCGTCGCGGGGGCCGCCGGCTTCATCGGCTCCAACTTCGTGCGCCTCCTACGCGCTACGAGGCCGGAGGTCGAGATCACGGTCCTCGACAAGCTCACCTATGCGGGGAACCTCGCCAACCTGGCGGAGTTCGAAGGACAGCCCGGCTACCGGTTCGTACAGGGCGACATATGCGATGACGATCTCGTCAAGAAGCTGGCGAAAGAGGTCGACGGCATAGTGAACTTTGCCGCTGAGACACATGTCGATCGCTCCCTCATGGACCCGTTCACCTTCATCGAGACCGACGTCCGCGGCACTGCGGTCCTCTGTGAGGCCGCCCGAGAGTTTCGTCACGAGGTGTTCTTGCTGATCAGCACAGACGAGGTGTACGGCGAGGTCATGGGAGGCCGCTCAAAGGAAGACGATCCGTTCCGCCCCCGCAGCCCGTACTCGGCCTCGAAGGCCGGCGGCGAGCACATCGCTCACGCGTACGCGGCGAGCTTCGGCCTCCCGTTGCTGGTCACGCGCGGCTCCAACACGTACGGGCCGTATCAGTACCCCGAAAAGCTGATCCCGGTACTTGTCACCAACGCCATCGACGACCTCGTGCTGCCCCTTTACGGTGAGGGTGCGGCGGTGCGGGACTACGTCTATGTGGAGGATCACTGCCGCGCGATCGACCTGGTCCTGCACGAAGCGCCTTTATCGAGCGGCGTCTACAACATCGGCACCGGGCATGAGACGAGCGGCAAGCAGGTCGCCGACGCAGTCCTCGACATCCTGGGGAAGCCGCGGGGCCTGATCGAGTACGTCGCCGACCGCCCCGGCCACGATTACCGCTACGCCGTCGACGTGACGCGCATCACCGAGCTCGGCTGGGAGCCCGTCGTGGATTTTCGCGACGGCCTACTGAAAACGGCCGACTGGTATCGAGAGCACCAGGAGTGGTGGCGGCCGTTGAAGTCGGGCGAGTACTGGGAGTACTACAAGAAAAACTACAAGCCGCGACTGTGAGAGGGACGGGGCAGCCAAAAGGGCACAAACGGTCGCAATTTGCGCCGGCGACCCAGCCTAAAGGGCACTAATGGCCGAATTTTCTTAGCCTCCGAAGAGGCTCGGGGGCATGGGCTTCCAGGCCTCGCCGTCCCACCAGAAATTTCCGTCCTCCGAGCGCTGTGCTGCCGGCGGGA
>JAYUFT010000298.1:0-9477 GCA_043738605.1 Candidatus Dormiibacterota bacterium
GTCCTCATTTTCTCGATCCTGATCTTCGTGCTCGTCTTCAGGCCCACGGGCCTCCTCGGAATGCGGGTTCCTGAGAAGTGACGGCGACTCGCACGTACCTGCGTGCGCACATGCGCGATCCCAATGCCATCGCGTACACAGTGATGCTTCTTTCCGCGATTCTCTTCCCGCTCATCGTCCAGTTCGCGACCAACGGCAATGGCGACTACCTGGTCGGGCTGGCCGCGGACGGCGGCGTCTACATGCTGATGGCAATCGGCCTCAATGTCGTGGTGGGATTCGCTGGGCTGCTGGATCTTGGCTATGCCGCGTTCTTCGCCATCGGCTCGTACACGTACGCGATCCTGGCCTCCGACCACATGGCTGTGACCCCATTTGGGCATGCGATTCACCTTCCGTTCTGGATCCTGCTCTTCGTCGCGATGTTCGTCGCGGCCGGTGCGGGCGTGCTCCTCGGCGCGCCAACGCTGCGTCTTCGCGGCGATTACCTGGCGATCGTGACGCTTGGCTTCGGGGAGATCGTGCCCCAGGTGTTCAGCAACGGAGGGGTCTGGACCGGAGGCGTGCCTGGCATGAGCGCTCTCGATGTTCCCAAATTGCCTTTCTGGATCCAGGGCCCATGGGTAAACCAGCCGCTCGGCTTCACTGGTGAGGAGTTCAGATTCACCACCGCCAACCTCACGGCCTATTACGTGCTGATGGTGATCCTGATCATCGGCGTCGTGATCCTGGTCAACAACCTGCAGCATTCACGCCTCGGGCGGGCATGGATGGCGGTGAGAGAGAACGAATCCGCGGCCGCTGCCTGCGGCGTCAACACCGTCAGCATCAAGCTGCTCGCCTTCTCCATTGGCGCGGCGACCAGCGGTTTTGCCGGTGCTTTCTATGGAGCGAAGCTGTCCTACGTAAGCAGCGAGAACTTCGGCTTCATCGTCTCGGTCACCGTGCTCGCGATGGTGGTCCTGGGCGGCATGGGCAATATCCCCGGCGCCATGATCGGGTCGATCGTTCTCTACTTCATCCTGTTCCAGTTCCTTCCGAACGCCCCTGCCCAGCTCGAGCAGCTCGCAACGTCGGTCGGGCTCGACTCCTTGAACCACGCGACGGCCGACTGGCCGGGCCTCGGCGAGGAGGTAGGGAGGATGAAGTACGTCGTCTTCGGATTGGTGCTCGTCGGCATCATGTTGCTGCGCCCTCAGGGCATTCTGCCCAGCCAGGTTCGCAAACAGGAGCTCACGCACTCGGGCCACCACGAAATAGCTCAGGAAGCCAAATGAGCGATTCCATCCTCCGCGTGTCGGGCGTGACGAAGCGATTCGGCGGTCTCGTGGCGGTGGACAACGTGAGCTTCGAGGTTCCGACGGGCGAAGTTTTCTCTCTCATCGGGCCCAACGGCGCGGGCAAGACGACTCTCTTCAACTGCATCACCGGGGTCTACAAGCCGACTCTTGGCCACGTCACGTTTCTTGACCGTGACCTGACAGGCGCGCCGCCACACCGAGCCGCCAAGGCCGGCATCGGGCGAACATTTCAAAACATACGGCTGTTCGAATATATGTCCGCGCTGGACAACGTCCGGCTCGGACACCACTGCCGGATGAAGTCATTTCTCTGGGACTCTCTCTTCAAGACCCCGCGGGAACGGCGCGAAGAACGCGAGATCACCGCACACTCGATGGAGCTTCTCAAGCTGGTCGGGTTGGATCACCACGCCGAGAACTACGCTCGCAACCTCGCCTACGGCCAGCAGCGCCGCCTGGAGATCGCACGCGCCCTGGCCACGGATCCCAAGCTGCTGCTGCTCGACGAGCCCGCCGCAGGGTTCACGCCACAAGAGAAGGTGGAGCTCATGCAGCTCGTCAACACCATTCTCAAGCGGGGAATCACGGTCTTCCTGATCGAGCACGACATGAAGGTCGTGATGCAGGCGTCTCATAGGATCGCGGTGCTCGATCACGGAGAGAAGATTGCCGAGGGTACGCCCGCGGAGGTGCGTGGCAACCTGCGTGTGATCGAGGCGTACCTGGGCAAGTCGGCCTGATGGCTCTGCTCGAGATCAATGGGATCGACGCTTCTTACGGACGTGTCCAGGCTCTACGAGGCGTCACCCTCGAGGTGGACGCCGGCGAGATCGTCGCCCTCATCGGCTCCAACGGAGCCGGCAAGACCACCACACTTCGGACCATCTCCGGCTTGATGCATCCCGCCAAGGGCACCATCACCTTCAACGGCAAGGACATCACGCACACCGAGCCCCAGAAGATCGTCGACCTGGGCATCTGCCACTCGCCCGAGGGACGGCGCCTGTTCACCCGCATGAGCGTGCTCGACAACCTGCGCATGGGCGCTTACACGCGATCCAACTCGGCCGAGATCAAGAAAGACATGGATCGGGTCTTCGAGCTCTTCCCCCGCCTGAAAGAGCGCGCCAACCAGATCACCGGTACGTTGTCCGGAGGTGAGCAGCAGATGTGCGCCATGGGCCGCGCGCTCATGGCGAAGCCGAAGGTGCTGATGCTCGACGAGCCGTCTCTGGGCCTGGCGCCGATCCTGGTCCAGACGATCTTCGATATCGTCCGCGAGATCAACTCGCAAGGCACGCCGGTCCTGCTGGTCGAACAGAACGCGCACAAGGCACTCGAGGTCGCGCACCGCGGCTACGTCCTGGAGACCGGGGTCATCGTGGAGACTGGCACGGGCAAAGAGCTGATGGAATCTGAAGCGATTCAAAAAGCCTACCTAGGAATGTAGCGTCCGGCCCGGTTCTATCTCCCCGGCTGATATGAGGAGACGAACAGGAAGACCAGGAAAGCGGCGAACGCGCCGTACTCGACCACCACGTTGCGCGTGAAGCTGTCCTCCACCGTGTGCCGAACGAGGCCGCGGTTGATGTACCAGGCGAACAGCAGCATGACCGCGAAGGTGCCCTCGTTCAGGTTCAAGTAGATGGAAAGGGCGAGGATCGCCCAGGCCAGGAACATGACGACCTGGCCGACGAACAGCGCAAAGATGAATGCCCGGCGCGGCGCGAGCGCAATCCCGTTGATCCTGAAGCTGCGATACGACGCAAGAAAGGTGATCGTGAAGATCCAGGCCAGCTTAAGGATGATGTTGAAGGGGATCGTGACGACCACCAGGTAGGCGCCCGCCAACACGAGGATGAGAAGCGCCTCTTGCACCATCATGTGGCCGCGTTTTTCGGCGTCCCGCAGCCGCAGGTAGTCCAGCCTCGCAGACAGCACGAATCCGGCGCCGAAGGCGGCCGTGATGACCCCGTACTTCCAGAGCTCGGCGACGATCGGATGGCCGGCGGAGTCGTGCCCGCCGGCGAGCCCGGCCAGGGTGATCGCCCCAAGGGCGACGGGAATGTAGTGCTCGATCCTCGGAAATTCCTCGGTCCCGCGCAGGTAGCCGAGCAGCGCAGGGGCCGCGACCACGACCAGGCCCAGACCAAGGACCCAGACCTGGCCTTCCCCCAGGAGCTCCGACTTGAACGCGAGGGCAAGGGCCACGAGCACCGCGCCGGCAAACAGCAGGAAGCTGCGGTCGCGCTCCAGGTGGACCGCGGTATCGGCCGGAGCCAACTTCTCAGGCGAAGGGGGGATCTTCATTCGACGCGAGGAAGTCTAAGCGCCTGTCGCTTGTGCAAGTCTCGGCCCCGCTCCCTTACCCTCTCCCCTGAAGGGGAGAAGGGACTCAGCCGGCGGCAACCCCAACTACGTGCGAGCGCGCCCATATCGATCAGAGAGGCGCACGACATCGTCCAGATGCGGCGTCGACACCTCGAAGATGTCGCTGTCCTCCACGGCCGTTATGCGGTGACGCGTCCCCGGGGTTATGTGAAGCGTGTCTCCGGCGTTCATGCGGTGGGTGGTGAGGACACCATCAGGCCCGCCGAGCTCGATGTCGACGCAGCCCTTCACCACGTACTGGTACTCGTCCTTGCGCTCGTGATACTGCAGAGAGAGCGCCTCGCCTTTGTTCACGTGCAGAACCTTGCCGAGGTAATGGTCCGTCATCGCCCAGCGGAGCTCGTAACCCCATGGCTTGTCGACGCGCGACTCGCCGACGGGCTTCGGGTATTCAGGCATGAGACCTCAAACCCACGATGTCTTCGATCGCGCTCAGGCGCGCCTCGACGTCACCGTTCGTTGCCGCCTCGGAATAAACCCGCACCAGTGGCTCCGTGCCGCTGGCACGGAGCAGGACCCAGCTGCCGTCGTCCAGGTAGAACTTGAAGCCGTCGTCGGATCGCACCCGCGCGACCTTGACCCCGGCCACCTCCGCCGGCTGGTTCGCAGACAGGAGAGCAAGGATCCGGTGCCGTTCCGCGTCGTAGGTGTCGCGTGCCAGGTGGATGTCGTGGCGGCTGTACGCGTGCGGCCCCACCCGCCGCTCGAGGTCGGCAAGGATCTGCGACAACGGCTTGCCCATGCGCACGATCATATCGGCGAAGAGCAAGCCGATGAGAATGCCGTCCCGCTCAGGGATGTGCCCGCGGATGGCATAGCCGCCAGACTCCTCCCCGCCCAGCACGGCGTCTGACTCCATCATCTTCGGCGCGATGTTCTTGAAGCCGACGGGAACCTCGAACACCTCCGCCCCAAACTCTTTCCCGAGCTTGTCTGCCATCGAGGTCATGTTGATGGTCTTGACGACGGGCCCACCCATGCCTCTGACCTCGAACAGGTACACCATGAGCAGCGCGAAAACCTGAAGCTGGGTGATGAAGCGGCCGGTCTCGTCGATGATCCCCACCCTGTCCGCGTCGCCGTCAGTGCAGATGCAGAGGTGGTTGCCGCCTCCGGCCCGCATGACGGCAATCGCGGCATCGATGTTGGGTGGAATCGGCTCCGGGTTGATGCCGCCGAAGAACGGGTTGCGCTCCTGATGCAGCTCCGTGACGCTGGTGGTGCCGCCGCCAAGCAGGTCGGCGATGTACCTGTAGCCGGATCCGTACATGCACTCGTGGATGATCCGGAGACCGGCCCCCTTGATGGCGGCCAGGTCGACCATCCGCCCAATCTGCTCGTAGTAGGAAGGGCGCGGGTCGTAAACCGTGATGAGGTCGGCGGCCTTGACGCTGTCAGGGGTTCGCGGTTCCTGAACAGCGTTGATGCGCTGCTCCAGGTCCGCGATCACGCTGCTGGGCGCCGAACTGCCGGTCTCCGGCTTGTACTTCACGCCGTTGAACAGATAGGGGTTGTGGCTCGCGGTGATCACAGCCGCACCCGTTGCCTTGCGATCGATCACCGTCCACGACGCGACCTGCGTCGGTGAGGGACGGTCGAAAATCAGGCTGTGGACGCCGTTGGCGGCGAACACGTCGGCGACGGCGCGAGCAAACTCCTCGGACGCGAACCGGCAGTCGTAGCCCACCACCGCCAAGGGATCCGCGGTTCGCGAGAGCATGTATTCGGCGATGCCCTGCGCCACGCGGCGAACGTTGGCGTAGGTGAAATCGTCTGCGACGACCCCGCGCCAGCCATCGGTCCCGAACTTGATCTGCGCCGAGTCAGCCATCCCCCGCGCAAAGGTTAACTACAAGTACCGGCTTTTACCTGCACGCCGGAGCGCGTCCACAACCTTTCGCACGTCCTGGGCCCGCGAGCGGGGGCAAACCAGCAGTGCATCCTCGGTGTCGACGATGATCATGTCCTCGAGACCGATCGCCGCCACCAGGCGCCCCGATCCGAGGATGAGGCTACCCTTGGTGTCGACAAGAATCGATTGGCCCTCGACCGAGTTGCCGTGGACATCCGAGCGCACGCGTTCGCCCAGCTCAGCCCAGTTGCCAATGTCCGCCCACTCGAAGTCGGCTGGCACCAGGAGCAGACGGTCGGTCTTCTCCATGACGGTCCGGTCGACCACCTCAACGGCCAGCCGCTTATAGATGGCGGCCGCCGCCTCCTCGTCGTCCGCGGCCCGTGCCGCCATCACCTTCTGCAGGCCGGCCAGGTGGCGAGGCGCGTGCCTGCCAAGCTCGTCGATGAATACGTCCAGCCGCCACGAAAACCACGCGAGGTTCCAGTAATAGCCGCCCGCTTTGATGAAGCGTCTCGCAGTCGCAAGGTCTGGCTTCTCAGTGAACCGCTTGACGCGTAAGGCGCCCCCTGTAATGCGGCCGGGCGCGTGGATGTACCCGAGGCCCGTCGACGGAAACCTGGGCTTCAGTCCGACGGTCACCAGGCTGTCGGAGGTCGCCGCGGCGTACACAGCGGCGCGTACAGCTTTCGTCACACCCGTGCGCCCGCTGACCACGTGGTCGGCAGGCAGGACGAGCATGACCGCGTCCGGGTGACTCTCACGCAACGTCAGTGCGGCCAGCCCAAACGCGTTGGTGGTCCCCCTCGCTGACGGCTCGAGGATCAGGTGGGCGGAGTCGATCTCGGGCAGGACCTTTTGGATGATGTCGCGCTGGCCGGTCTCCGTCAGCACGAAAACCTCGCTCGCCAGCCTGGAAGCGCGGTCGTATGTCTCGCGCAGCAGGGGCCGGCCGCCCTGTCCAAACGGCAGCACGTGCTTGGGAGTCGAACGGCGCGATCGCGGCCATAACCGCGTCCCGGCTCCGCCGGCCGGGATCACGGCGACGGTCTTGTCGGCTTGCTTCGATCGACGGGGCGTCAACCGACCTCTTCCGCGAGCTCTTTTGCCCGCGCCGTCGATTCCCAGGGTGCGTCGATGTCGGTGCGGCCGAAGTGGCCGTACACGGCCGCCGCACGGAACAGCGGCCGCCGCAGGTTGAGCTCCTTGATGATGCCCAGTGGGCTCAGGTCGAACAGCTTGCTCACCGCGGTCGACAGCGCGGCGTCCGGCACGGTCCCGGTGCCGAAGGTGTCGACGCGAATCGCCACCGGCTTGACCACGCCGATCGCGTAGGCGATCTGCACCTCGCATCGCTTGGCCAGACCGGAGGCGACGATGGTCTTGGCGACGTGCCGTGCGCCATAGGCGCCCGCGCGGTCGACCTTGGTTGGATCCTTGCCGGAAAAGCACCCGCCGCCATGACGGGCATAGCCACCGTACGTGTCGACCATGATCTTTCGGCCCGTGAGACCTGCATCGGCCACCGGCCCGCCGATGACGAACCGGCCCGTCGGGTTGATGTAGGAGCGAAGACCGCCCTCCCGCAGCTCCGCAGGAATCACCGCATCGATCACGTGCGCGGTGATGTCCGATCGAAGCTGCTCGATTTCGACCTCCTCGTGATGCTGCGTGGAAAGCACGACGTTGTCGACGCCGAGCGGCTTGCCCTCCGGGCTGTAGCGAACGGTGACCTGGACCTTGCCGTCGGGCCGCAGGTAGCTCAGCGTCTTATTCCTGCGGACCTCGGCGAGCCGCCTCGCCAGCCGGTGCGCGAGGGTGATCGGCAGCGGCATGAGCTCGGGCGTCTCGTCGCAGGCGTAGCCGAACATCATTCCCGAGTCGCCGGCGCCGCCGACGTCAACACCCTGCGCGATGTCAGGCGACTGTTCGTCGATGCTGGTGATGACGCCGCACGTCTCGGCGTCGAAGCCGTACTTCGCGCGCGTGTAGCCGACCTCGCGGATCGTCTGGCGGATGATTCGCGGAATGTCGACGTAGCAGTCGGTGGTGATCTCTCCAACCACTATCACGAGGCCGGTGGTCACGACCGCCTCGCACGCCACCCGAGCGAGCGGATCCTTGGCCAGGATCGCGTCGAGAATGGCGTCTGAGATCTGGTCGGCGAGCTTGTCAGGGTGGCCTTCGGTGACCGACTCCGACGTGAAGACGCTGAACGCGGGCTCGCGGGACATATTCGGGTCCTCCTTTGAATCTCCCACGCCGGCAAGGCCGACTCTCTATTCGGAGCCGACCCCAGGCGCCAGGTTCATACCTCTGGGACGAGCAGATAGTACCTCCGCGGACATCGCTATCTCCGCGTCCCCACCCGGCGCCGCTATTGCGTCGCCGACCTCCCCGGCGAGCGGGGAGGTCTTTGTCCGGGCTCTCGCCCGGACCGCAGGTCGAGGTAGTGGATCCCGGAGTGCCTTAAGGCTTTCGATCCCCGACTAGCCAATAAGGCCGCTGTCGCCGCCCTCGACGATTCCATCACCGCTTCGATGTGTTCCCGCTTCATCTCCCACGTCGCCGTCGGTGCCGTGATTGGGCAAAGGACAACGATTCGGGCCCGGTCGCGCAGGCGCTCATAGTCGGCGAGCATCTGGTGGTGCAGCGAGAGCTGCAGGGTGCGCGCGATGAGCTCGGGCAGGCTGTGCGGGGCGACCTCGTACTCACCCCCGCCCATGAGGCTGATCGCCAGGATCTCCTTCGCACCATCCTCGATGGCGATGTCGAGCGGGGTGTTGTCGACGACGCCGCCGTCGAGGTGCGCCCGGCCGTCGATCTTGACCGATGGGAAGAGGCCGGGAATGGCAGTCGATGCGAGCAGCGCAGGGGTCAACAGGCCGGAGCGGAACACCACCGGCTTGCCCGCGTTGAGGTCGGTCGCCACCACGGCGAGGGGGACGCGAAGCTGCTCGAAGGTCGTCATGCCGGTCAGCGCCTGGGCACGGTCGATCAAGCGGCGGACGTTGTCCTGGGGGAAGGCGCTGAGCTGGTCGCGGCGGAGCCCTGACAGGATGACCCCCAGCGGGTGGGCGTGAAACACGGTGAGGGCCTGGCGGGACAGCCAGACCTCGCGCAGCATCATGATCCCGGCCAATGACGGGTAGGCCGCGATCGCGCTCCCGTTCAGCGCTCCGACGCTTGTTCCGACGATGGCAACGGGTGGCTCGAGGCCGGCCTCCAGCAAGCCGTTTAGCACCCCGACCTGCGCGGCGCCCCTAGCGCCGCCTCCGCCCAGCACCCAGGTGCGCCGAGCAGGCCCGAAGATGGACTATCCGGCTCCCCCCACCGGGGGGAGGCTAAACGGACTCCCTCTCCCCGCAGGGGGGAGGGTTGGGGTGCAATCAATAGGTCCCATCCTTAACGCCGCTTTGCGCGCGGGGGCGTTGGCTGGCACAACCGGGCTACGTACCCTCTTCCCAGGATGTCAGGTAGCGCTGCTGCTCCTCGGTCAGCGTGTCGATCTGGATACCCATCGCCTTGAGCTTCAGGCGGGCGACCTCGGCGTCGATGTCTTCGGGCACGTCGTAAACCTTGTTCTCGAGCTTGCTCGCGTTCGTGGCCATGTACTCGGCGCACAACGCCTGGTTCGCGAAGCTCATGTCCATCACCGCTGCCGGGTGGCCCTCGGCTGCAGCCAGGTTGATGAGCCGGCCTTCGCCCAGGACGTGCAGGCGCCTGCCGTCTGCCAGCTTGTACTCCTGCACCGACGGCCGCACCTGGCGTACGCCAGTCGCCATCTCATCGAGCGCCTTGAGGTTGATCTCCGAGTTGAAATGCCCGGAGTTGGCGAGGATGGCGCCGTCCTTCATCGCCTCGAAGTGGTGGCGGTCGATGACGTTGACGTCGCCGGTGACGGTGACGAAGATGTCGCCCTCGCGCGAAGCC
>JAYUFT010000299.1:0-3106 GCA_043738605.1 Candidatus Dormiibacterota bacterium
CGCATGTCGAGGAGAACCGCGCCGCCTTTGGCGCGTGCGGAGCCGGCTCCCGGCGCACCCACTCGTTCTTGTTTGCTCAAAGCTGGGATGGGGCCACCAACGAGCCATCATAATTTGGCGGCCATGGACCACCTTGACGTCGTCGTCGTCGGCGGTTGCGGGCACGTCGGCCTGCCACTCGCGCTGTCGCTTGCGGACAGCGGCTACCGGGTCGGGATAGACGACATCGATGCCGCCAAGGTTGAGCAGGTTCGATCGGGCAACGTGCCGTTCCTCGAAAACGGCGCCGAAGAGCTTCTGCGCAAGCTGCTGCCAACCGGCCGGCTCGTGCTCGCGGCCGACCCCGGGCTCCTCTCCCGCACCGACACAGTGATCCTGGTGATCGGCACGCCGATCGACGAGTTCATGAACCCGTCGGTGCGAGTGTTCGACAAGGTGCTGGACGACCTGATGCCTCACCTCCGGGACGGCTGTCTAGTGGTGCTGCGCTCGACAGTCTTTCCCGGCACGACCGAAACCGTGGAGCGGCGGCTCAGGGCGGCGGGCCTCGACGTCGAGGTCGTCTTCTGCCCTGAGCGCATCGCCGAAGGCCACGCGCTCGAGGAGATGCGCAGCCTTCCGCAGCTCATCGGCGCCACCTCGGACCGCGGCTTCGAGAAGGCGAGCCGGCTGTTCGAGCCTTTGGGTGTGAGCGTTGTGCGGACCACACCGCTGGAGGCGGAGCTGGCGAAGCTGCTCACCAACACCTGGCGATATATGAAGTTCGCGATCGCGAACCAGTTCTTTCAGATTGCACACCGCTCGGGTGTCGACTACAACAACGTGCTGGACGCGATACGGCGCGACTACCCGCGCGCAGCCGACCTTCCGGGACCGGGATTCGCGGCCGGCCCGTGCCTCTTGAAGGACACGATGCAGCTGTCAGCCTTCACCCCCGACCACTTTCCGATGGGCCAGGCGGCCATGCAGATCAATGAGGGGCTGCCCAACTACATAGTGGACACGCTCAACTCGCGCCATCCGCTCGCCGGCCGGACCGTCGGGATCCTCGGCATGGCGTTCAAGGGCGAGTCGGACGACCCGCGCGCCTCGCTGAGCTACAAGCTGCGGAAGCTGGCCGCTTTCAAAGGCGCCCAGGTGCTCTGCACCGACCCGTTCATCAACGACCCCTCGTTCGTGCCGGTGGAGAAGGTGCTCGCGGACTCTGACGTCCTCATCGTCGCCGCCCCGCACAAGGCGTACAAAAAGCTCCAGCTCAAGGGCCGCGACGTCATCGACATCTGGGGGATAACAGGGCCGATAAGGCTGTGAAGGCTCTCGTCACCGGCGCGGCCGGGTTCATCGGCGGTTATCTCGTCGCCGAGCTCCTCGAGGCCGGCTATGAGGTGATCGGCGTTGACAACTACAGCAAGTACGGTCCCGTCAAGCGCTCCTACGACAGCAACCCGCACTACCAGCTCGTCGAAGGCGACGCGAAGAACATCGAGCTACTGACCGAGCACGCGATGGGCTGCGACCACCTGGTCGCGGGCGCGGCAATGATCGGCGGCATCTCCTATTTCCACGAGTTCGCCTATGACCTGCTGGCTGAGAACGAGAGGATCAGCGCTGCAACATTCGATGCGGCGATCAGCGCGAGCCGCGGCGGCCGGCTGCGCAAGATCACTGTGATCTCGAGCAGCATGGTGTACGAATCGGCCGACATATTTCCAAGCCCGGAAGGTGCTGAGCTGAGCAGTCCTCCACCCCGATCGACGTACGGATTCCAAAAGCTGGCGACTGAATATTTCGCCCGCGGCGCGCACGAGCAGTACAAGCTGCCGTACACGATCGTGAGGCCGTTCAACTGTGTCGGCGTCGGCGAAAGGCGCGCTTTGCGCGACCACGAGGTTATGAGCGGCAACGTCAAGCTGGCGATGAGCCATGTCGTCCCCGACCTCTGTCAGAAGGTGATCAAAGGCCAGGACCCGCTTCACATACTCGGCGACGGCAGCCAGATCCGGCACTACACCTATGGGGGCGACCTCGCGCACGGCATCCGCCTCGCGATGGAATCCGACAAGGCATTGAACGAATCGTTCAACCTGTCGACTGCGAAATCGACGACGGTGCGTGAGCTCGCGGAGCTGATCTGGTTGAAGGTCCATGGCCCCCAGCGTCCACTCGAGCTCATCTCGGATCCGCCCTACGAGCACGACGTGCAGAGGCGTGTCCCGGATGTCAGGAAGGCCCGCGAGGTGCTCGGTTTCGAGGCCACCACGTCCCTGGACCAGATGCTCGATGAAGTCATCCCCTGGGTGCGGGACGAGATCGCGGCAGGTCGGATCTGAACGCCGGCGCCGGGACGCCGGCCCTCAGCATCGTCGTCCCTGTTTACAACGAGGGCGAGAACGTGGTGCCGACCCTTCGCGGCATCGTCGAGCGATCGCGAACTCGACCACTCGAGGTGCTCGTCGTTTACGACTTCGACGAGGACACAACGGTACCTGTCGTCAAGCACCTGCAGGCTGAAATCCCGGAGCTCCAGCTGCACCGCAACACGATTGGACGTGGAGTTTTGAATGCGATCAAATCCGGGCTGGCGGCAGCGCGGGCGCCTTTTGTCCTGGTCACGATGGGTGACGGCTCCGACGACGCCGGCGACATCGACTCGATGTATGAGCTGGCCCGAGGCGGCGCGGACGTGGTGGCGGGATCGCGCTACATGCGCGGGGGGCAACAGCTCGGCGGACCGCTGCTCAAGCGGACGATGTCACGCGCAGCCGGCCTCTCGTTGCACTGGCTCGCGGGCATCCCGGTCCACGACGCCACCAGCAACTTCAGGCTGTACTCGAAGCGCTTGCTGGACAAGGTGACCATCGAATCCACCGGCGGCTTCGAGCTGGGTATCGAGCTGACGGTGAAAGCGCACCTCCTCGGAATGCGCGTGGCCGAGGTCCCCACCACGTGGCGGGACCGGACAGCGGGAGAGAGCCGTTTTCAGCTGTGGCAGTGGCTGCCGCGATACATGAAGTGGTACTGGCGCGGGATCGGAGGACGTTTTGGCGCATTTAAGTAGGATGGAGCCCTTGAGGCGCCTGCTCTGTTCCATCGGGCTCGCCGCGAT
>JAYUFT010000300.1:0-9367 GCA_043738605.1 Candidatus Dormiibacterota bacterium
GCGAGCGGCGTGCCGATCATGACCGCGTCGGCCCCCGACGCGAACGCCTTGCAGACATCCGCGCCGATGCGCATGCCGCCGTCGGTGATGACCGCGACGCGCCGGCCGCCTCGCCTCATGTGCTCGTCGCGCGCGGCTGCGACATCGGCGGTGGCGGTCACCTGGGGCACGCCAACGCCGAGTACGCCTCGCGTCGTGCAGGCGGCACCTGGTCCCACACCGACAAGGATGCCGGCGATGCCGGTTTCCATCAGCTCCAGGGCAGTCTCGTAATGCACGCAGTTGCCGACCACCACGGGGATTTCGCAGGCCCTGACCAGCTCCTCGAACGACAGCTGGTGATACGACCTCGACGAATGGCGCGCGGTGAGCACTGTGCCTTGTACGACGAGGACGTCAGCGCCGGCTTTTTGAGCCAGCTCGGCACGCTCGGCGGCACGGGCGGGGATCGTCGAGACGGCGCACGCGACGCCCGCTGCCTTGATCACGTTGATCCGCTCCGAGATGAGCTTGGGCTTGACGGGCTCCCTGTAGACCTCTTTGAGGAGGGCGTTGACGTGAGCTTTGTCCGCCTCGGCTATCCGCTTGATGATGGGAGCGGAGTCTTCGTAGCGAGTGTGGACACCGTCAAGGTTCAGGACCGCGATGCCACCGAGCTTGCCCATCGCGATGGCAAATTCGACATCCACGACGCCGTCCATCGCGGAACCCCAGATCGGGATCGGAAGCTTGAGGCGGTCGCCCAAAACGAACGAGATGTCGACCTCGTCGGGGTTGAGCGTCACGCCACCGGGCACGAGCGCCACCTCGTCGAAACCATAAGCGCGGCGTGCGTACCGTCCGATTCCTATCTGGAGTCCAGACTGGGGGACCTCGAGGCCAGACTGCTCCCCGGGTACCACTCCGCGGGTTGCGAGCCGACTTTGATTCAGGGTGTGCTTACTCCAATGGCGGCGGGCTTTTCGAAATTATAACTTGATACAGACAGTGACCACGGGTCTGCGGTGCGTGGACGCATATCCTTTTATCTGTGTACAGGACGCTCGAGTACCTTCGCGGGATCTCCGACGACGACGTTCGCCGCCTACGCTCGCGCGGCATCCAGCACACCAACCAGCTCCTTCACCGCACCTCGCTCGGAATCGATCGCGAGCGGCTCTCGAAGAAAACCGGCATCACACCGCAGCGCCTGCTCGAGTTTTCGCATCAGTGCACGCTGCTCGAGGTCTCGGGCATGGACCGCCAGCTGCCAGTAATCCGCCGTCTCGGCATCGAGTCGATGAAGGCGCTGCGCGCCCAGGATGCGGTGGAGCTGCACGCAAAGCTCGCCGATGCCGTCGGTCTGGCCGGAGCCCCGACCCTGTCGGATGTCCAGTACTGGATCAGCCAGGCGACAGCCCTGGACATTGTCGAAGAGCCGGAGGAGAAGGCGCCCCTACCCGCGATCAGCTAAGTCGTCTCGCAAGAGAACTAGCGTTGCAGGGTTGGCCGGGTCCCCCCGGCCATGACTTTGTTTCCCACGACTCCCAATCGTTGCGAGGAAAAACTTCTAAGACAAAGCCCTTCCTTATACCGGAGGGAGAGCGCCGGCCCTCTTCGAGGCTATGCGCTTCGTTGTTTCGCTAGTCACGGCCGGGTGCGCCTGGCGCCGATGAGGGGAACCACCGGGGGTTCCCTCTCATTCTTTTAGGTAAATACGCTGCGACGCTTCTTCAGATTTTCGTAGACGCCTTGCTGGATCGTTTCCCGCACCTCGTCGGCGAGGGCCATCACCAGGTTTCGGTCGTCGGCCGCCTCGGGCGGGTACGTCTCCACGTGGAGCGGCGGGTGGAACTGGATGCGCCATTTGCTCGGCAAGGGGATCAAGCCCAACGGCCCCAGCCACGGAAAGAACGGGGTCACCGGCACGTACGGCATGCCCAACGCCCTGGCCACGGAAGTGAGGTCGGCGATCATCGGGTAGATCTCCTCTGACCCCACCACCGACACGGGGATGATGGGAGCGCCGGCGCGAATCGCCGTCGCGACGAACCCGCCGCGCCCGAACCGCCGAAGGCGGTACCGATCCTTGAATGGCTTGCCGGTTCCCTTGACGCCTTCCGGAAAGACCAGCACCAGCTCGTCGCGCTCCAGCAGTCGGCGGGTGTCGTCGGGATGGCCCACGGTCTGCCCCGTTCGCCGGAGGAACCAGCTCACCACGGGCATCCCCATGAAGAGGCTTGCCACCAGCGCTCTCACGTGGCGAGGCTGAGGGTGCTCGACGAACATTGCCGTCTTGATCATCGTGCCGTCCCACGGCAGCACACCTGCGTGGTTGGCAACCATCAGCGCGCGCCCGGTCGCCGGCACGTGCTCGATGCCCGTGGTCTCGACGCGCCAGTAGTCCCGATAGAGGATCTTGAAGACAGACAGAAATGATTCGGTCCACTGAGGATCAAAACCGAAATCGTCGACCTGGTAAGCGGTGCCTCGCTGGGCAAGCTCGCGCTGCTGATAGGCGAACTGCGCGAACTCCATCACGCGGTTGAGGTCGATGATCTCGTGGCCGGTCGCCTCGCGCAAGCGGGTCGACAGCTCGACCAGCCCCTTCATCGCATATACCGGCGCGTTGCGCTGCAGTTTGCGAATCGCCTTGGGCAAGCCGAGCTGGTTCGAAGATGGCGCGACGATGTCGGCCTTGCGGCTGCGCTTTCTCAGCTGCTTCTTGGGCTCGGTCATGACGCTTGCGGGCTCTGCGCTCACCGTCGCCTGACCAAGGAGGTAGATCCTGCTTGACGGTCGCGCAGCTCCTGGCGGCGCCGGCGCTGCAGAAAGACCTGCAGCTCGTACTCCTGCGGCGGTGACGGCGCCTCGATGATTTCCGCCTCCTTGCCACGCGCGAAGGAGTCCATCACCGCACGGGTCGAGTAGGCAGGCCACCAGCCGAACTCTTCGGCGAGCCTCGCGCAATCGGCGACCGAGCCGAAAGCGAGGAGGTCGGCCAGATTGCCAGGCAGAAAGATACCGGTCAGGGCGCGTAAACCAAACCTGGCCACCCACCCGGCGTACGGAGGGAGGATGGGGGCAGGTCGGCCACCCATGATGGCGATCGCCTGGCTCAAGAGGACCACGCCGCTGCCGGCGACGTTGAAGACGCCTGGATGAGATCCGATGACGGAACGCACGATGGATTCGGCCGCGTCCTCTTCTTGCAGGAGCTGAAGGCGCGGGTCGAAGCCAGCGAAGGTTGGCACGATTGGCAGCGACAGATACTTGGCGAGCGTCGTGCCCTCCGCCACTCGATAGCCGATTCGGAGTGTGGTGACATCGCAATAAGGGTTGCGTAGAGCGAATTCGCCGACCAGCTGCTCCATCTCGCGCAGGTCGCGGGTGACGGATGAGCCCTGGCGCTCGGGTCCGACCATGTCCTCCGAGAAGAAAGAAGGATCCGTGGGGCCGGCGCCGTAGATGGCCTGGCTCGACTTCACCACCAGGCGCTCCACTCGGCTCGATGGACTGGTACAGCCCGTGAGGATGTTCATCGTGCCAATGACATTGGTCTCATGCGAGGCGCGTTCTTCGCGCGCTGAGTCCACGGTCATCGCCATGTGGACGACGGTGTCGATGCGTAGCTGCCTTATCAACTTGGCGATCGCCGTGTGACGTGTGTCGGCGTGGACGAAGTCCATCTCCTCGAGAGCGCTGACCGGGTCGGCGACGTCGCAGCCGAACAGAAAAGGCACTTGCGGAGCCATGCGGCGCGCCACCTCGGCGCCGAGCGGATTGGACACGCCGGTGATGAGGACGCGGCGTGGCTGGAACGGAGTCACGTCCGAAGTCACGTCCCGATTATGGGTATATCCCTCGAACACTCGTGGCGTTGGCTACACGCTGGACCGCCAGCGCATAGGCCGCAAGGCGCATGTCGATCCGCTTGTTCACCGACGTGTGGAGGATCTCGTAGAACGCGCGGGTGATCACGTGATGCAGCTTGGTGTTGATCTCCTCCTCCTCCCAGAAGAAGGCCTGGAGGTCCTGGACCCACTCGAAGTAGGACACGATCACCCCTCCGGAGTTGGCGATGATGTCTGGGATCACGAAGATCCCGCGCTCGTGGAGGATTGGGTCTGCGTCGGGCGAGATCGCCGCATTGGCGCCCTCGGTGATCAGCCGAGCGCGAATCCTCGGCGCATTGTCAGCGGAGATCTGGTCCTGCACGGCAGCGGGCACCAGTACGGTCACCGGCAGTTCCAGGAGCTCGGCGTTGGTGATGTTTTCGCCCTTCTTGAACCCGGTGATGCCGCCCCTGACCTGGCGATGCTCCTCCAGAGCGGCCAGGTCCAGGCCCTTCGGGTTGTAGACCCCGCCCTTCGAATCGCTGACCGCCACCACGCGGAGTCCTGCCTCGGACAATAGCCGCGCCGTTGATCTCCCCACCTGCCCGTAGCCTTGCACGGCCATCGTCGGGGTCTCGTCCTCGACATGCAGGTACTTCAGGGCCTCAAGGGTCAGGTAGGTGGCGCCTCGACCAGGGGCTTCGACCCGCCCCTCCGATCCGCCGACGTCGACCGGTTTGCCCGTCACGGACGCGGTCACAGAGTGGCCGGAGTGCATCGAGATCGTGTCCATGATCCAGGCCATCGTCTGCGGGTTGGTGCCCATGTCGGGGGCTGGAATGTCTTTTTCGGGTCCCAGGAGGATTGCGATCTCGGTCGCGTATCGACGTGTGAGGTGCTCGAGCTCGTTTTGGGAGAGCTTGAGCGGGTCGCAGGCGACTGCGCCTTTGGCGCCTCCGTAAGGCAGGCCGACCGCCGCGCATTTCCAGGTCATCAACATCGCCAGCGCCTTGACCAGGTCGAGCGTGACCAGGGGGTGGTAGCGAATGCCGCCCTTGGCCGGCCCGCGGCTGATGTTGTGCTGGACCCGCCAGCCGGTGAAGACCTGGACTCCCCCGTCGTCCCTGCGCACCGGAAAATGGACGGTCAGCTCGCGCTTGACCTCGCGAAGGCCGCGGCGCGCATCGTCTGAGAGGCCGATCACCTCCGCGGCTGCGTCAAAACGCTGCTGAGCGGCCGAGAAGGCGGAGATGCGTGTTTCGACCGCCATTTAGAGATTCCGATACTACTCGGAATGGCGCAAATCTCGGGTGGTTTCCCCGTCACCAAGGCACAATTTGAGTTGTCCGCTAGGCCAGAATTGGTCCGATGTCACGGAGTCGGGTGGTCAGCATCTTTGTGGTCGCGGCGGTCGCGCTGGCCACGGGGTTCCTCGTCGCCGGCCAGGCCAAGGTCCAGCTCCTGACCCCCTCGAACCAGCTCGCGCGTTACCAGGCCCTGGTGCGCAGCGTGCAGGAGCTGGAGGCGGCCAACGCGGAGTCACGACGCAAGATCGCCGCCCTCCGTGGGCAGATCGACGCTCTGGAGGCGGCCGCTGCACAGCGATCGGCCTCGACCCAGGCCTTGGAGGGCAAAGTCGCCGACTTGCGAGCCCGCGCCGGGTTGACGTCGCTGCACGGTCCGGGAGTGGAGGTCGACCTTGCCAATGGGGTCGCCGGTCCTGATTCCGGGGGCGAGGCCGGCTACCTCGTCAACTTCAAAGACGTGCAGGACCTGGTCAACCTGCTGTTTGCGCAGGGCGCTGAGGGCATAACGGTCAACGGGCACCGGATCACGCCCTTGAGCTACTTTTCCGGTTCGGGAGGCGAGGTGATCGTCGACCAGGGCCCTCCCCTCAGCGCGCCCATCAAGGTCCAGGCCGTGGGCAACCGCACGCGGATGGAGGCGGCCCTCGACAATCCCTCGGCGCTGCCCGACATCAGGGCGCGCGAGGTGCAGTTCCAGCTCCAGGTCAGCTTTAGCGGCAGTCCCAACATCTCGCTCCCGGCCTACGACTCCAGCCTGGATACACGCCATGTCAGCCCGCTTTAGGCCGTTGGCCAGGACATCCGGCCGCGCGATCAGCGTCTGGCTCATCGCCCTGCTCGTTGCGCTGGTGGCCACCATCCAGATCCGGAGCCAGGCGGAGGTCGAACGCAGCTTCTCCGGCACCGACACCGCCTCGCTCGCATTCCTCATCGACAACCTCCATCGCGCCAACGACTCGCTGCAGGCGGAAACCGCCGACCTGACGCAGCAGGAGGCCACGCTGCGATCCGGCGGCGACAACGCTGCGGACCAGGTGCTTACCGACGAGGCCAACCGTCTGCGGGCAGCCGAAGGCCTGGTGCCGGTTCATGGGCCGGGCGTCGTCCTCGTCGTGGACGCGACCGGCCTGTCGGCGCTGGACCTGCAGGACGCTCTGAACAACCTTGGAATCGGTGGTGCGGAAGCGATCGCCGTCAACGACAGGCGAGTGGTGGTCGGCGTTCCGATCGAGCAGACGCAGGGAGGCGTCACGATCGCGGGGGTCTTGGTGCCGGCACCGTGGACGATATCCGCGATCGGCGACGCCAATCGCCTGGCGCAAGCAGCCGACCTGATGACGCAATCGCTGCGTGCGGACCGCCGCGTGCGCCAGGCGACCTACCGGGTCGAGGCCAACGTCGTCATTCGAGCTGTCGTCAGCGACCGCCCTTTCGTATACGGAGTCGCGCCTTAACTTGGGGTAAACCCGGCCTACCGGCCACGCTTCGGTCTTTTTGCTTTTTCTGCTGCCGGCAGCCCAACGCCCTTCAGCTGCGCTGAGATCCGGTCCAGGCGTTTGTTGATTTTGTCGATATCCGTGTGGCTTGGGATCCGCAGGCGATGTAGCGCGCGCTCGATCGCTTCGTCCACCATGCCCTCGAGGTCGCCCCTGCGCCGTTCCATCTGGTTGACCAGGTCGGAGGGGACGTTCAGCGTCTTGCGGACGTAATCCAGCAGCGCCTGACCGCGCTCCTGCAGGGCGCCTCCATCGATCAGGTGGGACGGCCCGCGCTTTTCTTCGGACAGAACTATCTGCGACAACGTGACCTGAGTCAGGTCCTGGCCGGTCTCGCGGTCCATCACCTTGATCTCGTGACCATCGCGCACCAGCGCCGCGATGCCCTCGAGCGTGATGTAGCTGCTTGTGCGCGTGTCATAGAGCTTGCGATTCGCGTACTTCTTGATAATGTGTCGCTCGGGGGCAGCCATGAGGTCGCGCCAATTCTAATGCGGTGCGTTATGTGGGCTCTCAGAATTCAAGGAGGTTGCTGAAATGGCCGCCAGGAAGCGCGCATCGACGCAGTCGAAGCTCATCAACCGCGCAGTTAAGGCCGGCAGGTCAGCGCTGCGTCAAGCGCAGCGGCGCGTGCCCCCGGACGTTCGCAAGCAGATCGAGCGGGCTGTCAAAGACGGTCAGAAGACCATCCACACCGCCATCAAGCAGGTGGAGTCTCGGCTCGACCGTACAGCGAGGCAAGCAGACCTCGAGAAGGCGATGAATCGCCTCGACGCTTTGAGCAAGCAGGTCCGCAACATGGCCGCAGCCGCCGCAGCCGCGCGAACCGCACCACCCCAGGCGGCCACCCGCAAGCCAACAGCTCGCAAGCCCGCCACACGCAAGGCCGCTACACGCAAGGCATCAACACGCAAAGCAGCCCCGGCGCGACGAGCGACGCGGCGTTCGAGGGCGGGCGGGTCCGCATCGCCGGCGTCAGACGCCCATCAGTCCAACGGCGAGGGAACCTAGAAGCGGCCGTGCGCTCTGGCTCCGCCCACGAGCACAGCTCTTGGGCGGAGTTGATCCCAAGTCGCGGTCGGTTCCGTGAGAGGGTCGCCGTCGTAGATCTGTAGGTCGGCGACCATGCCTGGCTCCAGGGTCCCCTTGGACGCCTCTTCGAAGGTGGCGTAGGCACCGCCCGCCGTGTACGCGCGCAGCGCCGCGAGCAGACCGATCCCGTTCACCTGGTCCTCGACAGCGGCGCGGATGCCGGGCCAGGGGTTCGGATCGGTGGTCACCGGAAGGTCGGAGCTGAAGGCAACGGTGACGCCGGCCTTCATGAGCGGCCCGTGCGGCGCCAGATCCTTGCGATCTCGGGCAGGGAACAAGAGCGCCGAGGCAACGCGACCGTAGCGCGCTGCCATCGGCTGCATCACGGCGATCATGCCCAGTTTCGCGATCCTGACCTGAAGGTCTGCAGGACAGATCGTGCAGTGCTCCACGCGATGCCGTAGATCCGTGGCTCCGGCTGCTTCGACTGCGTCGCACATCGCCTCGATCGCGCCATCGCCAATCGCGTGCGCAGCCACCTGCAGGCCCGCGCGGCTCGCGCGGCTGACCAGCACGCGGAGCTCTTCAGGCGTGGTGCGCCACAGGCCGCCTCCCGATCGCATCGCGACCCGCTCGGCACCGCCATCCACAAAAACCTTGATCGGTCCCGCGCGCAACATCGGCCCGCCAAAACCCCTGAGCACACCAAGGCCCGAAGCTGCTTCCAACAGCTCCCAGGACAGGAACTCGTTAACGCGCACCTTGAGGCGTCCAGAATCGGAGAGGCGCTGATAAGCGCGAAGGTCGTCGGCGAACCCGCGATTGACCGCCGCACCCACCGACGTCACTCCGCGCGACAGGAGCAGCTCCTGGGCCAGCAGGATGCCGTCCTCTCGTCGCTCGATGGTGGGCGGTGGCTGCACATCGGCGACGAGCCGCATCGCGGCCTCCAGCAGCAGTCCGTTCGGCAGCCCGTTCCGGTCGCGGCCGATGCGGCCTCCAGGCGGATCCTGGCCCGGCCCCATGAGGCCAGCCGCCTCCAGTGCAGCGGTGTTCGCCACGCGCGAGTGGCCACCACGCTCGTCGATGTAGCAAGGGCGATCACCCGTGGCCTGGTCCAGCTCGGTTCGGTGCGGCGGCCTGAGCTCTGCCAGCTCGTCGACCCGATAACCCATGCCCAGCTGCCACTCGCCCTTCTTCAGCCCACGCCCGTGCTCACCAAGGCGCTTCACCATTTCGTCCACGCTGCGCGCGCCACCCAGGTCCGCGCCGAAACGCGTCAGTCCGTAATAGACGACGTGCGCGTGCGCGTCGTTGAAGCCCGGCAGCACCGCGCCTCCGCGCATGTCAATGACGCGCGTGCGGGGACCCTTGAGACGCATCAGCTCCGCTCCGCCGACACCAGCCACCTTTCCCTCAGAGATCGCGAGATGGCTGAAAACCTGCAGACCGGGGCGACCGAGCGTGCGAATGCGTCCGCGGGCCAGGATCAGGTCGGCGTTCACTCGCCAGTAAGTGTCCTGCTTCGGAGGATCGGCCGAAAGTCGCCGGATCGGCGCCCGAGGTCAAGGCGGCGGCGAGCGATCAGTAAGTCCCATCCTGGTCGCCGCCTAGCGCGCCAACGGAGCGCGCATGTCGATAGACCTGTAAGCGAGTAGCGGAGCCGGCAACGCAGAAATCGGGCGCCTAGCCGCTGGGGGGTGTGTCCGGAACCGGC
>JAYUFT010000301.1:0-9342 GCA_043738605.1 Candidatus Dormiibacterota bacterium
TTGTTTGGCGATAAGTCAAGTATTTGTTAGGTAGCGCCTGACAAGTCCGCCGTGACCGGGCCGGGCCGATGAGTGCTGCCTCTTGGCGCTCGAGCGGCCGAATTCGTCCACCGAAAGGCCAGGCGCCTTGACGCCGCCGCGCATGACTGACCCGAGTCGAAGAAAACGCTCGCTACGCGCTGTGAGCCGCTAAATGGCGGCAGTCCCAACAGTGAACACGCGCCCTGGCGGTTGCCCTCGAACAAAAGTTGTCCTTAATGGCAAGAAGTCTTCGTCGGCTCGCACCACTGGTCATCGAGTTCCACTCACCTCACCACCTCGGTACGTCCGAGTAGGAGTAGTAGTCGACGGTGTCATCCCAGCTTCCGTCCGCAATTAGTCCAATCTCGCGCCACAGCTGTTCGGCCTTGGCGCTCTCCCACCGACTCGTAAGTAACCAAAACAGCGGCCGGCCTTTCGCACTCTCAACAAGGAACCCCGGTTGACGCATCCCCATTAACTCAATCGAGCGCCTACTAACCCTGCCAATACCTTTCACCGGATAGCTTCGCCGTCTAGCCAACCATGCTGTTCGCACAAGATGATTGGAAATCAATTGAATGCGGGCTGTTGACGCATAGATGTGTTGGTAGACAAGCATTCCAATCCCTATGGCAATGCCCCCGCCGACGGCAACGCCGAGAAGGGTGATTGCGTAATCCGGATGCGACCTTGAGTACAGGAGTACCGATATTGACGCGAGCAATGCCCCGGCAACTAATGGCAAACCTAGAGACAACGTGTACGGGGTGCGAGATTTGACAAACTGCCAGTAGGTTCTCGGTGATGCACGCAAAACAATGCCTTCACCGTTGAGATTTGCGGTCCTGCCTTTCGTCAACTTGGGCATTTCCCCTCGCAGCAAAGGCTACCTGACCTGGTCGTATCTGATTTCGAGATTTTCCCCGCGACTTTGAAGACGACGCTCAACGGCGGGTAATCGATTATCCGCAGCTCGTTCTTGACTCGCTGATCGGCTGAGCCCCGGGGTTGGTCCGCATCGATCATTCCGCTTGTGGGCCATCGATCATCTAGACCGAGGGATCGCGTGGTGGGTGACGTCCGATGCGCCGCTAATAGACGGTAACCCGCGCTCGTTAGACGCAGGACTTAGCCCCAAGTTGCTTGACCCCAGATACTGCCGGTCACTTGAGGTCGGCTTGTCTCTCAGACCCAGTGTCGAAAAATCGTTTGAGGTAGTCGTCTGGAGCTAGGGAGCTGGTCCGAATCAAAGAGAAAACCTCGGACCCGTTGGCAACGCTCGTTGACCTTTGATCGAAGACCTGTGCCAAATGTAAATAGTCAAAGCCACTAGTGGCGGCATACTCTTCAGCTTCGGCCTCGGCTTGGTTCACAGCGTCCTCGAATGACCTTACGTGCCAAAGCGTTATTCGCTCCTCGTATTGAGGGTGATCGCTGCGCTTAAAAATGCAGCGCACGCCATACCACCCCAAGTTTCCCACTGATACTCAGGATCCGTTCGCCGGGTTCGAAGCGATCCATTGTTCCCAAACGGGTCGAAGCGTCTCGAGCACATCTGCCAGGTTGGCTCGAGCGGCCGCCCTGCTACGCATTGGCCGCGTAAAGCCGACGTTCCAGACCCCCCAACGATCCGGGGCCAAGGCGAGGCACTCTCGGACATAGACATGATCAACGATCTCCCAAATCAGGCCAGCCCGTGAGTCATCTGGCGCCACAACGAACGAGTCTCCGACATCAGCCGCAACGGCCTCCCAATCCGTGATCATCCCGAGCCGAAATCCGTCGACCTCAACGTCATCCAAGATCGGGAAACCGTGATATATGGGCGCCCCGGCGGGCTTGCTCAGGAACGCTGGCTTGCCTGCGGTTCGGCTTGCTGCCGCTGGGTCTAGGCGAATCGGCCTACCCTTCTGCCCTTCGGCCTGGGTCATTGCACCTTGAGCCTACCCTATGACCTCAGGGCTAGCGACATGCTGCCGCAAAGCGGCTTATCTTGCTTCATCCTGATTCGATCGATCGGGGACGATTTGCGGCATTAAAGCAATCAGAGCAAACGCGGTTCAACGAAGCTAGGACGCCGGGGTCCCAGGGGATCCAACGGGTCGAACTTGGTCCGTATCGCCACTCGCTGCCTGGGGACGCGATGGGTCCCTCTGAGCAGCAGGTGGTTGACCTCGTGGTGGGTTAGGCCTTCCATCCATATCGCAGTGAGCTCCTCGTCGGTGACGCCGGCCCTACGGAGTGCTTGCTGCTCGTAAATGTTGAGCTTGTGCCGTTTCCAGCGCACGGCCGACTGAGGGACCCTCTCCGCCTGCAGGCGGCCGCGAAGGATCTCGATGAGCTCGCCCGCGCGACGTCGGGCGAGCGCCCCGTTGAGCCTCGTCCAGCGAATGGCCAGCAGATACCGCAATGTCCGCCAGAGCCTCTTATGAGCAAGTCGGCGAACGTGGCGTTCGGAGATATCGAGGTGCCACGCGATCCAGGTCACACTGCCCCCGACCGCAGCGAGGCGGTGCACCGAAACGATGTTGTACAGCTCCGGCCAGAACTCCGGATCCTGCCGAAGGGCTCTGAGCAGTCGACGCTCAAGGTGGATGTTGTCGCTTTGGTCGAACAGAATGCGCTCGACCTCCAACCAGGAACGGCGCTCGAGTGTCTGGGTCAGCCTCGGCCAGTAACTGTCCAGTCGCGGGCGTCCTCGCCTCGGCGCCAGTTGGGTTCGAAGGGCTGCCCTGGTCACCAGGTAGGCGCCGTGGGGCCCCCGATGAGCCGCGAGTCGGCCGTCCCGTACGCGCTCGCGCAGGGTCTCCACATGGCAGCCCAGCTCACGGGCTGCCTCCGACAATCGCAGGACGTCCAGCTCCGACAAGTTGGAGTTCAGCCTAATCCAGATTCAGGCTTTTTCGGACGCGACTTTGAAGCTACCTATTGAAGGACTGCGTTTGTCGGGCGTCGCCGACGGCGAGTCGAGGCCGCGAGTGTGGGAGGAAACTTATGACGCTGACACGCGTGCCGGATCGGCATCTCAAGGTGCGGATCGAGGAACAGCTCGCTAGGGACATTGAGGGTTTCGCGAGGAGTCGGAATCTCTCCATCAGCGACGCCGTGAGGCTGCTAACGCGCGAGCAGCTAGCAGCTGCGGCAAACAGCGCTGGCAACGCCGTCACCCTGGGCGCCACCAGCTTTGCGACGCTGATGGCGACGGAACAGGTCCTGAAGCTACTCCAGGTGATCGTCCCGCAAGGCGCAAGTCGGGCTCTTGAGCTGGAGGCTGATGCTGCAGATGCGGCGCGCGATCGGTTGGAGCGCGTCGAGCGCCTGATCGCCGACGACGAAGGCCTATGAGAAGCACCCGCTCGATTCTCTCCGTCCGCTTCACAGCGGTCGGCGGCTCAATGAGTGTGCGGCGCGCGGTCGGAGGCTTTCTCAGGTACATCCAGCAGAACGATCACCACTGGACCGCCGAGAAGGCAACCGGGGTCGATGGATTCCTCCGCTACGCGGCGCACCGGGACCGGACTATGCCCCGGGGACGACTCTTCGGCGCTGATGGCGACGTCGGCGACCACGAACGCCGGGAACTTGGGCGTTTCGTCACCCGCTCAGTCGACGGGCGCGACGCCGGACGCGCTTTCTACCGGCTGATTATTTCTCCTGAGGACGGTCGCGGACTGGACCTGAGGAAGGTCACTCGATCGGTCATGACCCAGCTGGCTCGAGACGCGGGGACCGAAGGTTTGCCGCCGTGGATCGGTGCTGAGCACCGGAACACTGCACACCCACACGTTCACATAGTGATGGCTGCCAATCGGCAACTCCCCGACGGCCGTTATCGGACTCTGGTAATCAACCGCGAGCGTCTGGCACGGATGAAGATCTCGATGTCGCGCGAGATCTATCGCGAGCGTGGTCCCGAGCGCGAGCTCGACGATCGGAAACGGGATGTCGGCCGGCATCACAGCTACTTCGGACATCGCATGACCGCCGCTCGCCGCCTGGAGCTATCCCCCACCGTTAAACACTTGGGGCTCGAGTCACGTCCACATCGCGGGCGCCACCGGCTGTCCTTGGGCACGAATCTCAGCGCGGCCCTGCGTCGCTTGGCCGTCCGGTACAGGAACCAGATCGAAGTCGACTACGAGCGCCTAGAGCGCGAGAAGGAACTGGAGCGTAGGCGAGGTCACCTTCAGCACAGTCACGAAATGGAGAGAGACTAGTGATGGCGAAATTCGATGAATCCCCCTATGGCGAGGCGGAGGGTCTGGGAACCAGCCTCGCTCTGGTTCCCGGGCTGGGCCTAGCCGCAGGCGATGCGCCACTACACGAGCCTCTTCTGCTCCGGCCGGTCGAGGCGGCGCGATTGCTCGGAATCGGAAGGTCGAAGCTGTTCGAAATGCTGGCCCGAAATGAGCTACCGGTAGTTCGCATGGGTCGCTGCGTTCGCATTCCTCGCCAAGGGCTCGAGGACTGGGTAGACGAGTGCCTCGCGGCCGAGACCGCGGTCCGGAACGCTTTTTTAGGCGCGGGAGCGCGGATCGCGAGGTGACGTCTTGGACTTGTGCCCTTAGCTCGTGACCTTGTCGGCATAGGTCGAAATCAATAGGGCGATCGCAACCCCGACAACCCAAAACGTGGTTAACGCCAAACCCAACATGCGGACACGAAATCGAGCTGTGGAGCTTTCCCACGGTCGTGGACCCGAAATCGCGAGCCATTTGGAGAACAAAGCGCCAGCACGTTGTCGCAACGCGTTGTCGCGTGCCATAGCTCCCTCACGCCAACGAATCACCATTCCTGGCGCGGCCACCTCAGCCAGTCCAAAAATGAGTCCAGCGGGCACCAGCCCCCAAAAGACCCCAGCGCTGATGGCAAACCATGGGGCGTGGCCCTGCAAGGCCAAGCCGGTAATTACAACAGCGACTAACAGAAGGCTCGTGAGGTTCAGTAGTAGGAGACCAAGCCGAGATGAGCTCACCTAGTCCCTACCTAGTAGGGCATCCATGTGATCCGCGGCTTCCTTGTGAAGCGTCGGTGTCACATGCGAGTACGTATCAAGGGTGAGTGTCACCGTCGAGTGGCCGAGCATGTCCTGGACTACCTTCGGGTGCACGCCACGGGTCAGCAGTAGGGTCGCGGCTGTATGTCGCAGGTCATGGATTCGAATCCGGGGCAGGCCCGCTTTGGTCAGTTCGCGCTTGAAAACCACGTTGAGCCAGCTCGACCCCATCGGCGCTCCGGTGCGTGAGCAAAAGACCAGGTCACCAAAGTCGGATCGCCAGGAAGCACCGGCCAATAGATGCATCTCTCGCTGGCGGGCCCGGTGCCCGGTGAGCGCATGTATCGCAACGCGCGAAAGATGCACGGTGCGCCGGCTGCGGGCGGTCTTCGGATCGACCATGACAAAGCCGACGCCCGCATGCCGCTGCAATGCTCGGCGGACCACTAGCGTGGCTTTCTCTATGTCGATGTCCGACCACTTCAGGCCGAGCGCTTCCCCTTCACGGAGACCTGTCGTCGCAAGGAGGACCCACACGGCGTGCAGGCTTTGTCCGTCGGTCGACTCGAACAAGACTTGCAGCTGCTCAGACGTCAGCGTGGCCATTTCGCTCGGTTGAGCGCGCGGAACGATCACTCCGTCGGCTGCGTTGCGGCCGACCATCCCCCACCTCACGGCTTGGCGCAAGGCGCCGTGAAGGACGACATGGGCTTGCTGAACCGATCGGGGCGCCAAACCCTTTGCAAGGAGCCTCGCGTACGCGCCTTGAATCGCCTGAGGCGTCAGCTGTGCAAGACGAATCCGGCCGATGAGGGGATCCAGGCGCCGGACGTTGAGGCCGTACCCGGTGAAGGTCCTAGGGCGGACCTTCAGCCGAGCCGCTTCGTCGAGCCAACGCGCCAGGTACTTGCCGACGCTGATGCTTGGCGCTCCGACAACGACACCGTCTTCTCGATCCCGACGCAGCTGCCGGAGCTTGACCTGGACCTCCGCTCTGGTACGTGCGTACAGCGTCTTGCGCTGCCCGTACTCGAGGCGCAGCTGAGCTGACCAGCGACCGTCTGGCCGGCGATAGATGGTGCCTTCACCGCGCCCTCGATTGCCCATTTCGAACTACCAACAGTGTATTGGCAGTCAATTTGGCAGTCAAGTCCCTTTTCACATGTCAGTGTTCGTGTCCGATTATCTACATGGAGAAAGCCAATGATCGTATTCGGGTAAGTGGCGGAGGGGCAGGGATTTGAACCCTGGATAGGCTTGCACCTATAACAGTTTTCAAGACTGTCGCCATCAACCGGACTCGGCCACCCCTCCACGGGCACCACGGATTCTAGGAACTCAGCGCACCCCGATAACTTCCAGGCCGCCCATATAGTGGCGGAGAGGCTCTGGCACCGTGATCGTTCCGTCGGACCGTTGGTACGTCTCCATGATGGCGTCGATGGTCCTGGTAAGCGCGAGGCCGCTCCCATTGATCGTGTGCGCAAAACGCGCAGGCGCACCTCGGGCGGGCCGGTACCGGATGTTGGCCCGCATCGCCTGGAAGTCGTTGAAAACCGAGCATGACGACACCTCGAGGTATCGGTCGAGACCCGGACACCACGCCTCCAGGTCGTACTTCTTGTACTGCGCGAACCCCATGTCACCCGTGCACATGAGCAGCGTCCGGTAGTGAAGGCCGAGGCGCTGAAGAATGTCCTCCGCGTCCGCAGTCAGCTTCTCGAACTCCTCCATCGACGTCTCGGCTGTGGTGACCTTGACGAGCTCCACCTTCGAGAACTGATGCAGCCGGATGAACCCGCGCGTGTCCTTTCCTGCGGCCCCGGCCTCAGTGCGGAAGCATGGCGAGTACGCAACGTATTTCAGCGGCAGGGTCTCGCCGTCAAGGATCTCGTCGCGATGAAAATTGGTCAGCGGCACCTCGGCCGTCGGCACCAGCCACAGGTCCTCCCCTTCGACCCTGTACGCGACGTCCGCAAACTTGGGCAGGTTGGCGGTGCCTATCATCGAGGCGCTGTTGACGAGGAACGGCGGCAGCACCTCCAGATAGCCGTGGTCGCGCGTGTGCACGTCGAGCATGAACTGCACCAAAGCGCGTTCGAGCCGCGCGCCCTCACCAAGGAGAAATGCGAAGCGCGAGCCAGAAACTCGAGCTGCATGCTCGAAGTCCATGATGCCCAGTGCCTCGCCAAGGTCATAGTGCGTGCGAGGCGTGAACCCGAGGTCGGGCTTCGTGCCCCATTCGCGCAGGACCACGTTGTCGGCCTCGCTCTTCCCCACCGGCACCGACTCGTCAAAGATGTTGGGCACCCGCAGCAAGAGATCGTCAAGCTCACGCCTTATTTCTTCCGCCAAAGTCATCTCGCGTTTGGACTCGTCTCCCACGTCCTTAGCGTTCCTTAGGTCGGTCGAATCCTTACTTGTTGCGTATTTCTTCGAGAGCAGGTTCTGTTGCGCGCGGGCGGATTCCGCTACGGCAAGACGCTCGCGCCACCGACGGTCCAGCTCAAGGATCTCGTCGATCGGAGCGGGCTCCCCCTTGAGGTCCGCGGCACGACGGACGCGCTCGGGGTCCTTGCGAATCAGCTCGAGGGGCAGCACGCTACGACTCCGGTTTCATAACGGGGAACAGGATCACATCGCGTATCGATGGCTGGTCCGTCAGCAGCATCACCAACCTGTCGACCCCCACGCCAAGGCCACCGCACGGCGGCAAGCCGTACTCCACCGCACGAAGAAAGTCCTCATCCATCGGATGTGCCTCGACGTCCCCCGCGGCACGCTTGGCCGCCTGCCCCTCGAATCGAGCGCGCTGGTCGACCGGATCGGTCAGTTCCGTGAACGCGTTCGCGTACTCCCGACCCAGGATGATCAGCTCGAAGCGCTCCACGAATCGCGGATCGTCCTTGCGCGGCCGCGCCAGTGGAGAAATCTCGATCGGGTAGTCGATGACAAACGTGGGTTGTCGAAGCTTTGCCTCCACGTGTTCCTCAAACAGGTCATTGAGCTCATTGCCCACAGCCTCGCGGCCGGTGTGCTCCAGCACGAGGTCTGCCATGCGCGCTCGCCTGTATGGCGGCGTGAGATCGACCTCCTCGCCCTGGTACGTGGTCGCCAGCGGCCGGCCCGCCGCCCCTGCCGAGGCCACCATGAGGTCTTCGACGAGCTTCATCACGTCGTCGTAGTCCGCATACGCCTCATAGCACTCGAGCATCGTGAACTCCGGGTTGTGGCGCGGCGACAGCCCTTCGTTCCGAAACACCCGACCGACCTCGTAGACGCGTTCGAACCCGCCCACCAGCAACCGCTTCAGGTGAAGCTCGAGCGCGATCCGAAGATAGAGGTCTCGGTCGAGGGAGTTGTGATGCGTGAGGAACGGCCGCGCGTGGCCGCCGCCCGGGACCTCCTGCAGCACCGGGGTCTCCACCTCGACGAACCCGCGCTCGTCGAGCAGACTCCGCAGCCCGGTGATGATCCTGGTCCGCGCTCGGAAGACGTCGCGCACCTCGGGGTTCGCGATCAGGTCGACGTAGCGCTGGCGGTAGCGGATCTCGACGTCCTTGAGCCCGTGAAATTTCTCCGGCAGCGGCCGCAGTGCCTTGGTCAGCAGCTGCACCGAGTGCACCTCGACGGTCGGCTCCCCCCGACGCGTGCGAAACATCGGCCCCTTGACGCCGATCACATCGCCCGGGTCGAGGCCGGCGAACAGGTCAAACGCCTCGGGGCCAAGGATGTCGCGGCTGGCGAAGAGCTGTAGGCGCCCCGCTCCGTCCTGGAGGTCGGCGAAAGCCGAGCCGCCGTGCAGGCGCTTGACCATCAACCGGCCGGCGAGCGCGATCTCTTCGGTGGGGAGATCGCCGTCTCCCAGCAGCGCTCTTGCCTCGACGGTCGAGTGGGTGGGCTTGAATCCACGCGAATATGGATCGATGCCGGCGGCGCGGAGGCGCTCGAGCTTCTCGCGGCGATCGACCATCTCCTCGGGAAGGTCATCCCTTTCTTCCGTCACGATCGGAAAGCGTAAGGGCTAGAGCGCTATCTCCTGCTCCTCGGCGGCCGGGAAGGCCTCGATGTTGGCGCCGCCCGCGGCGCGGTGGTTGCCCAGCGCCTCCTCGATGAGGCCGTCGATATCGACGTCCGAGTGCACAGGATCGTGGTGGAAGAAGGCGAGCTGCTTGGCCCCGGCCTGCTCTGCCAACGCGAGCGCCTCCTCGTAAGTCGAGTGCCCAAAGCCGGCGTGGGTCTTGTACTCCTCGGTGCTGTACTGGGCGTCGTGGACCAACAGGTCTGCGTCCTTGCACCAGTTCGCGAGGTCTTTCAGCGTCCCG
>JAYUFT010000302.1:0-25643 GCA_043738605.1 Candidatus Dormiibacterota bacterium
GAGGTGAGGCGGCTGGCCGAGCGTTCCAAAGCCGCCGCCGCCCAGATCGCGACCATCGTCGAGGGCGCACAAACCCAGAGCAGCGAGACGGTGATGGCCCTAGAAAAGAGCATCAAGCAAATGGAACGCGGGATGGGCTTGATGCATGAGGTGGCGATGGCCGGCGGCCACATGCAGGCAGCGCATCAACAGCAACGCGCCTCCACCGATGAGGTGGGGTTGGCGATCGAGCGCATCGCCCAGGGCAGCCGGTCGGTGGCGATCACCGCCCAGGAGATCGCGTCAGCGGCCATCCGGCAGGGTGAGCTCGCGGCAGAGCTCGCGGACTCGGGCTGGGAACACACCAAGGAAAGTTGAAAATGGAGCTTAGACAACAGCCCTCCACCCCAGCCGCAGAGACAACGGTGGCGACTCAGCTCGCCACTCGTGGCTGGGATTAGGAGCGCACGGGCTGATGCGCGTTCTGGTGGTATCGGTCAACGGTGCTTTTTTCGCAGTGCCGATGGCGACTGTCCACCAGGTGCTGCGCCATCCGAAAGTGACGCGCGTCCCACTTTCACCCGCCGGCCTGCTGGGGGTCGTCAACGTCCGAGGAGAGATCGTTGCCTTCCTTGACACCGGTGTGCTGACCGGCACCGGAAGCCTGGAAGACCCGCCTTTCGCGGTGCTGGTGAGTGGCGAGACGGAGATGGTCGCGCTGGCCGCAGAGGCTTTGCCGATCGCTGCCGACTTCGATGAGCCGGTCGGTCCGGGAACGCAGCCAGGTGAGCTTGGTGTTTACAGCAGTGGCGGCCGCCTGGTGGTGCTTGTCGACATTGAGGAGCTGGTCAAAAGCCGGCTGGACTTGAAACGGGCGAGCTAGAGGACGAGTTCCGTCCCCTGTTCATGGAGGAGGCCAAGGGCTACCTCGAACGCATCGCGTCCGGGCTTCTCACTCTGGAGTCCGCGCCCGACGATCAAGCGGCGATCGACGCGATCTTTCGCGAGGCACACACGATGAAGGGCGCTGCCGGCATGGTTGGCATGATGCGCGTCAGCCGCCTGGCCCACCGGCTCGAAGATCTACTGGTCGAGCTGAGGGACAAAAAGCGCCGCGCGACCCCGGAGCTGACGGATGCCATGCTCCTCGTCGTCGACGGACTGGGCCGGCTCATTGCGAGCGCCTCCGGATCGGAACAGGACTCGAGTGACGAGGCCGCGTTGGAACGCTTGCTTCCAAGCTCGCCCGCTCCCGCGCCCGCCGTAGCCAAGACCGAGGCGGCGCCTGCGCTACGCGTGCAGGAAGCTGCGCCGGCCCTGTCGGTGGCTGCGGTTGCCGCTGCGGTAAGCGTCGAGACGCCCGCGCCGGAGCCCGCTGTGATAGCAGCCGCAGCCGCGCCTTCGGCGGGGCCGGCGAAATCTGAACCGGCCAGCCAGACCTCAGGGGCGCAACCGGAACGCAAGCACATCGATTCGGCGACGCTCGAGGTCCCGGTGGCGCGAATCGATGAGCTCAACCGCCTCGTCGGCGAGGCGTCGGCCGCTCAACTGAGAGTGGGACACGTCATCGGCACCGAGCTTGGGCTGAACCCCGATGAGGTCACCGAATACCGCGAGCTCACCAAGGTGATCAACCAGCTCCAGGAAGTCACCGAGCGGACGCGCATGGTGCCCGTATCGACGCTGGAGCCCATCCTCCATCGCACAGTGCGTGATTCCGCGCGCGCTGGCGGCAAGGACGTGCGTTGGGAGATGCTCGGCCAGGATATCGAGGTCGACAGGGGTGTCCTCGAGGAGCTGGTCTCTCCACTTCTGCACCTGGTTCGAAACTCCGTCGGGCACGGAGTCGAGCTCCCTGAGGTTCGGTTGGCCGCCGGCAAGCCGGCGCAGGCAACGGTGCGGCTTCATGCGACACAGGTGGGATCGAAGGTCGTGATCGCGATCAGCGATGACGGCGCCGGCATCGATGTTGCAGCCGTGCGGGCCTCCGCGGCCAAGAGTGGTGTGGACGTCAGCGGGCTCACCGAGCAAGCGTCCCTCAAGCTGATCTTCCGAGCGGGGATCTCCACCGCCAAGGTGCTCACCGCGGAGTCGGGTCGTGGTGTGGGCCTTGACGTCGTCGCGACCGCCGTCGCTGCCGTGCACGGTGACGTCGAGGTGGTCAACCGCCCAGGGTGGGGGGCTGAGTTTCGGATCGTCGTACCCATCACCCTCACGGTGTTGCCATGCCTGATCGTGGCGATTGCCGGCCAGTCTTTCGCCCTGCCGCTTCATCGAATCATTCGGATGTTGGACGCGCAGCATATCCAGGTCGTGAGTGGCAGAAAGCTCGCCATCATCGAGGGATTGGCGGTGCCCGTCTCCAACCTTGGGACGCTCCTGGGACTGCCCACCAAAGACGATGGACCCTGGGTCTTGTTGGGCACGCCCACCAGCGCTCACGCGCTCCAGGTCGAAACCGTGCTGCAAAAACGCGATGTGGTGGTGCGCGGCCTGACGGGCCGTCTCCGCGACCTCAAAGCAGTGAATGGCGCCAGCATCGAACCGAACGGCTCCATCCTTTTGGTGCTGCATGTGCCAACTCTGATCGCCCGCAGCGACGCCATCGCCGAGCACGCATCGAGGGTCGTAGACAGGGCAGCAGCACCGGCGCGCAAGCTGTCGGTCATGGTCGTCGACGACGTTCTGATGGTGCGTGAGCTGCAGCGCTCGATCCTGGAGCGCGGCGGCTACGCGGTTCGAACTGCCAGCGACGGCGCCGAAGCTCTGGCGATGCTCATCGACGCGCCGGCCGACCTGGTAGTCACCGACCTCGAGATGCCCAACGTCGATGGTTTTGCCCTGACGAGCAGCATCCGAGCCCATCCTCGTCTGGGCAACATCCCGGTGCTAATCGTCTCTTCGCGCGCGAGCGCGGAGGATCATCAGCGCGGTCTCGATGCCGGAGCAGATGGCTACATCGTCAAGACGTCGTTCGACGAGGCCGGGCTTCTCAGCGCGGTGTCGCGGCTCCTTGGTCGCGAATTCGACCCGACGGTACACCGGCCCAATGGATCGGCAGTCACCGGGTGGGACAAAACCGCCCTCGCGACCCCACCGGTGAATGCGCGATGAGCGTGAGCCCCGTCGACCGCGCTGCGGGGATAATCCAATCGCGCGCCGGCTTGAAAGCTGAGCCGGCCAGCCGCGCACGCCTCGAGAGATTGCTCCAGGAAAGCGCGAGCCTGGCCGGCGTACCCGTGCATTCCTACGTGAACTTGGTCGACACGGAGCCGGCTGCATTTGCTGAGCTGCTCGACCGGGTCACCGTGCAGCACAGCAGCTTCTTCAGGGACCCTGCGCAATTTGCCGCCTTCGCCCAGATTGCGCACGGCGCGAGCAAGGCAGCTCACACGGTGTGGAGCGCGGGTTGCGGGAACGGCCAGGAGCCATACAGCATCGCGATGCTGCTTGATGAGATCGGTTGCAATAACTGGCATGTTGTTGCCACCGATGTTTCCTTTCACGCTCTCGCCAGAACGGAGAAAGCCGAGTACACGGAGCACGAGATCCAGGCATTGTCCCAGGCTCGGGTCGGGAAGTACCTGCGGCCAACGGCAAGCGGCTATGAGGTCGTGCCTTCGATTCGGCGCAACGTCCGCATCGCGCACCACAATCTCGCCCGCACTGACGCTCAAACGGTGGTCCCTGAAGCGGCCGCGGTATTCTGCCGCAACGTTCTGATGTACTTCGGACGAGAAGAGTCGCAAGCCAGCATCCAGCGCATCGCGGAGCGAGTCGCCCCAGGTGGATACCTGTTCCTGGGTCACTCTGACTCGCCCGGCCCGATGACGCGTCACTTCGAGCCCGTCCAGATGGGGGGCACAATCTGTTATCGCCGACACGCCGTGGTCGCAGCGCCTGTGCCTGCCGCCACGCAGAGTCCGGGCATCACGCGTCCGCCCGCCAACCTTCCGGACCTTCTCGCCGAAGGCGACCACGCAGCGGCCAGCGGCGACCTTCGCATTGCAGTCCGGGCGTTTCGCCAGGCGACGTACCTGGACCCGAACTTGGCGGTCGCTTACTTCCAGCTCGGCGCCGCGCTGGAGCTTGCCGGCGACCGGCGTGAGGCACTTCGAGCATTCGGAGCCGCGGGTCTCGCGATGATGAGGGACGATGGCGCCGACGAGGGTTTGGGGCTTGGTGGTTATACGCGCCGCGACCTCGCGCGCGCCATCGCCGCCAAGCTGACGGGCGAGGAACAACTATTGGCACAAACTGTGGTCGGGCACTGATGGCCGCGGAAGAAATCGTTCTCGTCGACGACGATCGCGTGATCCAGAAGATGGTGGGCAGCTTCCTGGAGCGGTCGGGCTACCGCGTGCGGAGGGCGAGCGATGGGATCGAGGCCCTCCAGATGGTCAACGAACGTGTTCCCGATCTGGTGATCACCGATGTGCGCATGCCGGAGCTCAACGGCATCGAGCTGACATCGCGCCTCCGGGGCAACCACCGGACCGCCGGCATTCCAATTCTCATGTTCTCCGACCTCGGCGAAGCGCGCGACGCCCTGGCAGGTTATGCGGTTGGGGCCGATGACTACCTGCCGAAGCCTTTCGAGCTCGCGATCCTCGAGGCGAAGGTCGAATCGATGTTGAGGCGGTCGGCCGGCGCAGCGATCAAAGCCAATCGGGGCAGGGTGATCCTGTTCGCGCACGCCAAAGGCGGCGTCGGTACGACTTCACTGGCCGTGAATACCGCGGTTCTGTTGGCGGCGCAGTCGGAGAGACCGGTTGGGCTCCTTGACCTCGATGTCGAGTTTGGCGACTCGGCTGTTTACCTCAACGTTCATCCGAACCAAACGCTCGCCGACCTCAAGGCGGCACCGGGGACTCTGGTCGACGAGGCTTTGTTCGCGGGCTTCATCACCGATTCCGGAAGCGTGCGGCTGGTGGTGGGCTCCGACCTCCCAGAGCGCGCGGATCTGGTCACGTTGCCTGCCATCCAGCTGGCGATCGACCGCCTCAGCCTGACGTGTGGCTACGTCCTGATCGACGCACCGGCATCGTTCAGCGAGCGCACGTTGACTGCTCTCGACACCAGCGACCTGATCTGCCTGGTCACGTCTGGTTCGCTTCCGTCGTTGAAAGCAACCCGCGGCTGTCTCGACCTCTTCGACAAGCTGGGCATCGCATCAGGGCGCGTCCGCTTGATCCTCAACTACAGCACGTCGCACGCCATCGACATCGACACCGCCACCAGCGTGCTTGGACGGCGGCCCGATTTCGTGGTCCAACATTCCGACAGCCTGGACCGGGCTGCCAACAGCGGACGGCCCCTGGTGATCTCGGATCCGAACGACCCTCTGGTCGCGGACCTGCGCAAGCTTGCCGACGCGATGGCTGTCACCCAGGTCCGCCGCTCCTAGCCGGGGGACGTCCCCGTATCGGCCTCGCTACCTGCGGGCGTAAGCGGGCACGGTGAACCAGAACGTGCTGCCTTGCCCCAATGTGGAGTCGACGCCCATCTGGCCACCCTGGATCGCCACCAGGCCTTTCGCGATGGACAGGCCGAGCCCAGTGCCACCGAAGCGTCGCGTGGTCGTGGGGTCGAGCTGCTTGAAGCGCTCGAAGACCACGTCCCGGCTCTCGTCAGGCATCCCGATGCCTGTATCCATCACGCTCACGCGCCAGAAGCCCGACCACGGCAGGCAATTGATCGTGACGCCACCGCTGTCTGTGAATTTGATCGCGTTGCCGACCAGGTTCGTCAAGATTTGTTTCAAGCGGACCTCGTCCCCAAGCGCCTCAACCCCGTCATGGATGTCTGCGTGCAGGAACAGGCCCTTGCGGTCCGCCAGCGTCTTGACCGTGGCCAGGACCGAGACGATCAGCACTTTGAGATCGACACAACCCGTTTTCAGCGTCATCTTGCCGGCCTCGATCTGGGATTCGTCCAGGATGTCGTTGACCAGGCGGAGCAGCACCTCACCGCCCGACTGAACCTCCTGGACGTCGCGCCGCTGATCCTCCTGGAGCTCGCCATCTGCCCCGTCGAGAAGAAGCTCGGTGTACCCCAGGATGCCGGCCAGCGGTGTTCGCAGCTCGTGGCTCACGTTGGTGATGAAATCCGACTGCTGCTTGTTCACTGAATTGAGCTGCGTGTTCTTCGTCGAGATTTCAGTCATCGCGGCTGACAGCTGGTCGTTCTTTCTTGACACATCCACCACCGCGGCCTGCAGCCGGGTCTCGCTGTCGTGCAGCGCCACCGTCACCGAGTCCTCACGGCGCTTGCCCAGGTGCATCTGGTAGTCGTAGGCCCGTGCCATGCGGACGATGCCGGTGTCGGCGCTTGATCTGATGATCGCTCTTACCTCCGCGGCTAGGGCCGGTGGTGTGCCCAGGCGTCTCACCTCTTGATTCAGCACCGTGAGATTGCTGTCTCGCCACAGCAGGTATGACCGCGTCAGCGTCGCGACCGGCAATCCGTACAGGGCCGCCATGACCCCCAGGCGGCCGATGAAGTTGCGCTCCTTCTCGGATGTGGTTTGCCCAGTGATGAGGAACCTCGCGACGCTGCGTGCGGCCAGATTGTGGATGTGGCGTATCGGTTTGACGAACCGTCGTGAGGCCAGCTCCGACAGCCCCGCCACGGCTGCGGCGTCGGCGGTCATCCGGGTAGCCTCGATGGCTCGGGCCGCTAGAGCCCGGCCCAACCTCACTTTTTGATCGGAATCGCCAAAGACAGCGGAGGCCGCTCTGGGCGACCTCGACTTAATGCTCAAGGCAAATGCACCGGCCGGCGGGCCTGGTCGGACCTGCAAGGGATTTGACCTCCGACCTACCAGGAAGGGACTCGTTGGCCGATCGCCTCCGACACACGGGCAACGAGATCCGCCGGCGAGAAGGGTTTGGTGAGGTAGTAGTCAGCTCCCGCGAGGATGCCTGCGTCGATATCAGACTGCTGATCGCTGGATGTGAGCACCATCACCTGGGTGCCGCGCAGCTCGGGATCGGCACGGATGGCCTTGAGAACCTCGAGTCCGGATCGCTTCGGCATATTGAGGTCGAGAAGAACCAGGGCCGGCTTTCGCTCCTTGATCAAGATCCATGCCTCCTCGCCATCGCCTGCCTCGATCACCTGGTAGACCGGCGAGTCGATCGTCGCGCGGACGAGATTGCGCAGATGGGGCTCGTCGTCGACGATCACGATCGTCTGCCGCTTGTGGATCCCGCTTCGGGTGGTGAGACTCATGAAGGAGCCGCCGACTTTGTCAAATTCGTCAAGCGCATACCCAAGTGATACGCTCGGCGGCCTCACAAGTCGACCTGCGAAAACAGGTCATGTACCCATCAGAATCGATGGGTTTCGATCTTGGCGCTAGCTTTTGAGCGCCGCCTCGAGAAGGAGCGCGCCGGCTTCGCGGGCGATTCTGGCCGAGGACCGGTCACCATAGCCAGCGAACACGATCGAACCTGCCATGAGCATCTGCCACTTGTGGGCGAGATCAGCGGGCTGCGGTACTCCGGCCTGCTCGGCGTAGAGCTGCACGATGTCGCGGATGTTCGCCAGGTGGAGGCGTACGGCTGCCGCCACAGTGTTCTCTTGCGGTTGATACGCCTCGAACGTCTCGAACAGCGTGCGCAGGAACGGGCAACCTTCGAAGTCGTCACGCTGAAACCACTCGTCGAAGACGTCGAATATGGCCAGGAGCCTTGCCTGTGGGGTGGCTCCGCGCCGGTTGACCTCCGCCTCGAACCATTCGCGAGTCCACAGCTGCTCGCGTCGCTGAAGAAACGCGATCACCAGATCGTCCTTGGACGGGAAATGGTGGTAGAAGGTGGCCTTGGCAACGCCGGCTCGAGCGATGATCGAATCGACGCCGATCGCTCTGATCCCCCTCTGGTTGAAGAGCTTGTAAGCGGCGTCCAATACGTCCTCGCAAGCGGACCCCGACGCCGCGGCTGCGGACATCAAGCAGGCGGTCCCAAACGCAGCCATCGTCTTTCACAGCGCCGATCAGACTGAAAGTCTCTCCTGGACGCGATTGACGCGGGCGCCATCGCCTACCTCACGAAATCGGCGACCGCCGACCAGATCGTGGAGGCCGTGCGCAAGGCGGCTGTCGGTGAGGTCTTGATTCCGGTGGCGCTCTTCGCCAAGGCCATCGCCCGCCAGCACAAAGTGGTTACCGACGAGCAGGCCAGGCTCAGGCTGAGCGCTCAATTCACGCCGCGGGAGCTGGATGTCCTCCGGTTGCTCGCCGAGGGCTACGACACGGCGGACCTGGCCGCCCGACTGAACATCGCACCGCATACGGTGGAATGGCACGTCCGCCACGTGATCGAAAAGCTCGGCGTCCACTCCAAGCTCCAGGCGGTCATCGCCGCGGCCAGGGTGGGATTGATAGCGATCTGATTTCGGACAGCGACAGCTGGTCGCTCGTAAGCCCTACGGATATAGGGCACACGTCCAGTGTCACCGCATGGCGACTTCGCAATCCCTTGCGCGTAGAACCTTGGACATGGGATTGGCGGGCGTTGTTTTTGCCCTGTTCACGTGCGGCTACATCATCGGCGTGTGGACTGCGTGCCTCGTGCTCAGGCAGCCACAGCGCGTCTACGAAGACAGCATCCCATTGCCCCTTGCCACTGCCCGCGCGATCGTGGTTCGCGCCGTTGGGGCTGAGAGGCTGCGCTGAGGGCAGTGAAGCCGACCACCGGCCGGCTCAAGGTCGTTAACCCGAGCCAATCAGCCACCCCCGAGCTCCGCGTCACCGGCGGCGCATCAGTCGCACAGCCCGAGGACGACGATGTCGTCTCGCTCCGCAGCCAAGCGCTGCGCACTCCCCTGGACAGCATGGTTGTCTTCGCTGACCTGGTCGCCGCCGCCGATGTGACCGAGGAGCAGCGCCAGCTCTACGCAGGCAGGCTCCGACGCGAGAGCCGCAGGTTGACTGGCCTCATCGACAACGCTCTAGCGTTACAGCGGCTCGAGGCCGGCCGTCGTGACCTGGACCTCGGGCCTGTCGATGTCGGCTCTCTCATCCGTCGCGCCGTCGCCGCCGCAGGCGAAGGAGAGCGCCTTCCGATCGAAGTGCAAGCGCCGGAGCGGCTGCCTCTGGTTTGGGCTGACGCCGAGGCCGTCCTCGAGGTGCTGGCCAACTTCCTTGATAATGCCCGCCGATTCTCGCTTGGCAGCGGCGCGATCACGATCGAGGCTCGCGAGGCCGGCGACACGGTCGAAATCGCTGTCCGTGACCACGGCATCGGTCTTGAGGCGGATGAGCTGCCAAAGGTTTTCCGCAAGTTCTACAGGGCCGAGAACGGCCTGCGCATGCGAGGTCCTGGAGCGGGACTTGGTTTGGCCATCAACCGCCGCATCATCGAATCGCACGGCGGGCAGGTCGCTGCCACTTCCGCGGGCCCTGGAAAGGGAGCGCGTTTCCGGTTCACGCTGCCTGTCGCACGAGGCTTGACGAAGTCTGACTACGTTCTCATCGTCGACGGTGACGCCGCATTCGCCAGGCTGCTGAAAACCGAGCTTGCCGCCGTCGGCCTCGAGACGCTTCGAGCTTCAGACGCCGAAACCGCAGCACAGTTACTCGCCGGCACATCGCCGCGAGCGGTAATCCTCGATCTCCGGTTCGCGGGCCTCCCCGGAACGGAGTTTCTCGCTCGATTGCGCCCGGATCGCAGCACGCAAGTCCCGATCGTGATGCTCGCCGCCGAGGATGTCCTCGCCGCAGAGATGTCCGCGCTCGAAGAATGGGATGTCGAGGTGCTGCCGAAGGAGGCCGGCGCTCCACAGGCCGCCGCGGCCCTCATCTCGGAGGCGTTGACGGCATGACCATCGTGCGACACCGCACTCCGCCAACGCTGCAGATCATGCGGACTGTGCTGATTGCCGATGACGAGCCGAGCATGCGACTGCTGGTCCACGCCACCCTCGAGTCAGACGACTATGCGGTTGTGGAGGCGGCCGACGGCGCCGAAGCCTGGGCGATGGTCCAGAAGCACAAGCCATCGCTCGTGTTGCTCGACGTTCAGATGCCCGAACGCACCGGCATCGAGGTGCTGAGGTCGATCAAATCGGATCCGAGACTCAGAGCGACCAAGGTGATCCTGTTGACCTCCAAAGCGCAGGAGAGCGATGTCGAGGCCGGCCTCATCGCGGGCGCTGACTTCTATCTGACCAAGCCTTTCTCTCCGTTGGACCTCTTGACCCGGGTAGAAGAAGCGCTGCAGCTCTGATGGTGCAGCGCCAGCGAGAGGGGGAGATCAGGCCTGATCGTCGAGGCTGGTCCCTACGCAGCTACATGGCGCTCTTCATGGTCGTGCTGCTCGCGATCGCGGCGGTGGCGGCGTTCTCAGTCCGGTACATGTCCGAACAGGACGCGCGGCGGGCCGCACTCGCGGACACCAATTTCGCAGCGGAGAAAGCCGCCGCGCTGCTCAAGTCTGGTTTTGATCAGATCAACGACCTGTCAATGCCGCTCAGCCAGGAGCCAGGCATCGGCCGGCTGTTTGCCGATCCGACTAAATGCACTCTCGGGTACGCGCCGTTGGGTGCGTTCAGAACAGGCCGGATGGATCTCGTCAGGCTCGATGGCTCAGTCGTGTGTTCCTCGAGCAAGGCCGCCGCAGCGGGTGGCGCGTCGCCTTACAACAGTCAAAGCTGGCTTTCAGCGACAACACCAATTGTCGTTGCTCCTGTTCTGGATCCAGTTACCGGCGGCCAGGTGGTCGTCATCTCCTACCCGATCGCAGGCAAGGGCGCCATTGTGTGGTTCCTCGACCTCGTACCCATCGGGCCCTTCCTCGCATCCGAGTTTGGCAGCGGAACTCATGCCCTGGAGTTCTTGATCACAGGCGCAAACCAGGCAATCGTCGCCAGGTCGATCGATTCAGCACGATCGATAGGCAAGACGCTGAGTACAACGCCTAGCGCGAGCACGTCTCCCTACACCGGCAGCCCCGACCTCAATGGAACGGACCGCATCTACGGCGACCCGATCAGAAATGCTGCCGGTTGGCACCTGTACGTCGGAGCCGACGAAGATGAGGCTCTGGCCGTCGCAGACCTGTCGGCGAATCGGTTTCTGGTGATCATCGGCGGCGGAGTCGGAGCCATGTCGATTGTGGTTTGGGTCGTCTACCGACGAGTGGCGGAACCCGTTCGGCGGCTCAGCCTGTTGATGCGTCGCGGGGCCATGGATCAACCGGCGAGCGTAGCTGTCGGGACCGGTGCCCGCGAGGTCACCGACCTGGCCGAGGACTTCGACAAGCTCATGGCGACGATCAAACATGAGGAGGCCGATCGGCTCGCCAGCGAGGAGAGGGTGGTCGACTCGGAGCGAAACTATCGCTCGCTGTTTGAAAGCCATCCTCAGCCGATGTGGCTATACGACGTGCACACGCTTGCCTTTCTGCGTGTCAACGACGCCGCGATCGCCCGCTACGGCCATTCGCGCGAGGAATTCCTGGCGATGACCATCAAGGACATACGGCGTCGCGAGGACGTTCCAAAGTTCCTCCAGCTGACCTCCCATCTCGCTCCGTTCGACAAGTCAGGCCCCTGGACTCACCTCAGGAAAGACGGTTCGGCGCTCGAGGTGCTGATCACCTCGCATGCTGTCAGCTTCGGCGAGAAGGAAGCACGATTTGTCATGGCCGAGGACCTCACCGAAAGTCAGAGGCTGGAGCTGGAGCTTAATCAGTCGCAAGCTCGCGCCGAAGCGAGCGCGGCGCTGAATCGCGCCAAAGACGAGATGGTCTCGCTGGTGAGCCACGAGATGCGCACGCCGCTTGCCAGCATCGTCGGATTCACGGAGCTGCTGACGACACGCGAGGTCACGCCCGAGCAGCGGAAGGAATACCTGTCGGTGATGCTCCAGGAAGGTCACCGGCTGACAGCGCTCATCAACGACTTCCTCGATCTGCGTCGCATCGAAGGCGGTCACATGACGATGAGCTTCGCTCCGGCGGATATCGGCGCGCTGATCAAGCGTGTGGTCGAGGTCTTCGGCAAATCCGGGGGATCGGCCGTCACAGCAAGACTTGCGGGCGATCTACCCCTGGTGCGCGCTGACAGCGACTCGATATTCAGGGTCGTTGCCAACCTCCTGTCGAACGCCCGGAAGTACTCTCCAAAAGGCGGAGACATCGTCGTCAGCGCGAAATCCGTTGACGGCATGGTCGAGATCTCTGTGGAAGACCAGGGGCTGGGCATTCCAGCCGATGCTCTGTCTCACCTGTTCCAGAAGTTCTATCGCATCGATACGGCTGATCGGCGGGCGATCAGAGGTACCGGCCTCGGCCTCGCTATCAGCAAGAACATCGTCGAAGCCCACGGCGGCACGATCGGGGCGAGATCCGCAGGTCCAGGCCAGGGCTCCGTCTTTTACTTCACGCTGCCGGTCGGCCGCGAGCAATCGCGCGCGGGAGATGTGCTGGTGGTCGAGGACGACTCGGGCTTTGCCCACCTCTTGCAGGCGGAGCTGGCGAACAGAGGGATCAGCTCGGTTTGGGCAGCGGACGCTGAGACCGCGGAGCAGCTCCTCGCGAAGAACGGGGCGCGCGCTGTCGTGCTCGACCTGCTGCTTCCCGGCTTGTCAGGCGAAGCATTCCTGCAGCGAATGCGAGAGAGGTACGGACCATCCATCCCGGTGGTGGTGATCACGCTGAAGGACTTGAACCTTTCGGAGAATCTCGCGTTGCAGCAGCTGGGCGTGTCTGGGGTGCTGCGAAAAGGGCCCGGCATATCCGGGACCGCAGCCGACCTGATCGAGAACGCCCTGGCGGCCCAGCTGGTGGCCCGCTGATGGCGATGATCGATCTGGAGCGCCCGGAGCCGGCTTTCACTGCCGACGATTCCGATCGTCTGCAGCGCCTGAGGGAATTGTTCGCAATCCACGGTCCTGACCTCAGCGCCTGGCCACAGGTCCCCATGCCGGTCCTGTGCACGGTATCGATCTTGTTCACCGACCTCCGCGGCTTCACCCGCCTGACAGAGCGGTTCGCCCACGACCCGGCCGGCCTGATGGAAGTGCTCAATGCACACCTGAAGAAGGTCCTGAGGTCGATCTCGATTTGCGGAGGGGTCGTCGAAAAGTTCGTCGGCGATGGGGTGATGGCCACCTTTGGCGCGAGCGGCGACCAGGACGACCACGTCGGCAGAGCCATGGCGGCAGCCATCGGTTTGATCGGGGCCAACGAAGCCCTCAACCGCCGGTCGGCCGCAGATTGGGGCTTTCGGCTCGACGTCGGCGTCGGCATCGCGTCGGGTCCGGTTGTGGTCGGAGCCGTCGGCTCGGCCGACCGCTCGGAACTCGGCGTGCTTGGCGATGCGGTCAACGTCGCCGCGAGGCTGGTCACCCAGGCCGGCCCTGGAGAGGTGCTGATGACCGGTACCGTCTATCGGGCGATGGAAAGCATGCTGCAGAGCGAGCTCACGTCGCAGTCCGCCGTGCGGGGCCGGTCAGGCCGTCTCGAGATCTACAGGATGTCCTTGCTCGGCGGCCGCGGCGACCTCGCCTGACGCACCGTCGACGTGCGCGGCCAGGCCGGCATTCTCCATGAGGAGCTGCGTGGCTTCGGATTCATCAGCAGGCCGGCCGATCAGGAATCCCTGGGCGGCGTCGCATCCCGCCTCGAGCAGGATCGCCTCCGCCGCTCGATCCTGCAGACCCTCCGCGACGACTCGCAGGCCGAGGTTGTGCCCGAGCCCGACGGCGGAGCGCACGATCGCGCCGGAGTCGGGGTCGGTCGCCAGCCCCGTCACGAACGATCGATCGATCTTGATCTCATTGACAGGCAGACGCATGAGATAGAGAAGTGAGGAGTACCCGGTGCCGAAATCGTCAAGCGAAAGCCGGATGCCCATCTCGCTCAGCCTGGCCAGCGCCTTGCCCGCGGCGGCAGCCATCGCCACTCCCTCTGTGATCTCGAGCGTCAGCCTGTGCGGCTCGACGCTCGAGGACTCGAGCGCGCGGGAGACCATCTCCTCGAGCGAGTGGTCCTCGAGGCAGCGCGGCGACACGTTGACAGACACGTTGACGTCGAGGCCCAGCGCTAGCCACTTGCGCAGCTGAGTGAGCGCGTTGTCGAGAACCCATGCGGTCAGCGGGTGGATGATGCCCATCTCCTCGGCCAGAGGAAGGAATCGGTCCGGCGGCATCATGCCCTCGCGAGGGTGGTTCCATCGAACGAGCGCCTCCATGCCCTGCATCGCGCCGGTCGCCAGCGTGAGCTGTGGCTGGTACTGCAGGAAGAGCTCGCCCTGCGGGATCGAGCGACGCAGCTCGCCTGCCAACCCCGAGCGTCGAAGGGACTGCGCCTCCTGCTCCGGCGCGTAGACCGCATGTCCGCCGCCCGACCGCTTCGCCACGTACATCGCCACGTCCGCGCGACGCAGCAGCGTTGTCGGATCGTCACCGTGCACCGGGTACAGCGCGATGCCGATCGAGGCTCCGGTCTCGACCATCTGGTCGGCGATCGCGAACGGTCCTTCGAGCGCGGCGAGAATCTTGCGGGCGGTGGCGACCACGTCGTCGGGGTGCTTGGCGTCGGTGCTGAGAACCGCGAACTCGTCGCCGCCCAGTCGAGCGATGGTGTCGGTCGCGCGAAGCACACCACGCAAGCGCGCGGTGACCTCCTGAAGCAACGTGTCGCCACGATCGTGCCCGAGCGCGTCGTTGATGTCCTTGAAGCGATCGAGGTCGAGGAGCAGGACCCCGAACATGTTCTGGTTTCGCCTCGCCGACAGTAGGGCCTGACGCAAGCGGTCGCCGAACAGGCTCCGGTTGGGCAGGCCGGTCAGGGCGTCGTGCAGAGCCTGGTATTCGAGCGCATCGGTGTGCGCCTTCCGCTCAGAGATGTCGCGCATCGTTGCAATGAACAGATGGCGCGAGCCCACCCTCATCGAGCTGACCACGAACTCCAGGGGAAACAGGCTGCCGCTCTTCCTCTTCCCCATCGACTCATGAGCGGCGCTGATCGGGATGTCCTGCGTCAAGCGGTGTTGCAGGTAATTGGTGAACCCGCTGCGATGCGTAGTGGCGATGAGGATCTCCGCAGGCTGGCCGATCAGCTCCTGCTCTTCATAGCCGAAGAGCTTCACCACCGCTGGGTTGGCGGATTCGATGATGCCTGCCTGGTCGATGGTCGCCAGTCCGTCCGAGACGTTGTCGAGGACCGACCGCATTCGCTTTTCGCTGTCCTGCAGCGCAACCTCGGCGCGCTTGCGCTCGACGAACTCGCCGATCTGCGAACCGACGTCGTTCATGACCGCGACCAGACCCTCATCGAGCTCGCGAGCCGCCCAGGTGTGCAGGGAGATCATCCCGACCACGCGGCGCCCGCTGCGTACCGGAAAGCCGGCGATGCCGTGAAGGCCGGCCGTCACCGCCGCCGCGGCGCGCGCTGAGCCTTCGGCGGTCGCGTCGTCAATCGTGAGCGGACTTGCGGCCTCCCAGACTCTGCCGGGCAGCCCTTCGCCGCGCTTGTAGGTCGCGTCTGCAGCGGTGGCTTCGTAGGCGGACGTATCGCGGCCCGGGCGCTTCCATGCGATGACGAAGTGCATTGCCTCTCGGGCGGGGTCCACCTCCCAGTACTCGGCGAGCTCCCAGTCGAGAGCGAGGCAAAGGCCCTCGAGAACGTTGGGGGCCGCCACGTCCCAGCCGGGCGAGGTCACCAACGCGCGCGTGACCGCAAAGCGTGCGGCCTGCAGGACCTCGTTTCGTTTGCGATCCCCAATATCGACCGCGACGGTTTGGAAATGGAGCGGCTTGCCCGATTCATCTCTGACCAGGCGCGCGTTGACATCAGCCCACATCGACTGGCCGTCTCGGCGGATGAACCGCTTGTCGAAGCGAAACCCGGGTGCCTCGCCGGCCATGGCGCGTCGCCATGCCTCCTGCGTCTTTGCCACATCCTCGGGGTGCGTGATGTCGAAGAGCGTCATGCTCCGGAGCTCGCCCTCCGTATACCCGAGCCATTCGTAGAAGGCCGGGTTGACCGAGAAGATCTGGCCGTCGAGGCCGGCGAAGGCCATCGCCGCCTGCGCCTGCTCGAACAGCGTGCGGAAGCGCGTCTCGCTGTCGCGCTCCGCGACCTCGGAGCGATGCCGTTCGGTGATGTCGTGGACGAGGGCGAGCAGCCGGTGATTACCTTCGGCGGTGAGCGAACGCACTGCAGTCTCGACCTGGATGCGCCGGCCGTCCTTGGTGATGAGGGCTGATTCGTAGCGAAACGGCACCGTGCCCCCTCTGAACCGAGCCGCCAGCTGTTCGACCAGGCGCTGCCGCTCTTCCTCGGGCGCGAGCTCGATCAGCGACCCGAAGTCGGCCAGCTCGGCTGAGGTGTAACCGGTCAGCAGCTGGTAAGCGGCGTTCCCGGCGACGAACCTGCCGTCCTCGGTGATGACCAATCCCTCACCGATGTCGCTGATCGCGTTGAGAAGCGATGCCTGGCGCTGGGACTGCATGGTGAGATTGCGCTCGACCACGTGGTGGGTGATGTAGGCAAGCAGCGCCAGGCCGAACAGGACGAGCGCCCAGCTGACGACCTCGGGGGTGGAGAGGTGGAGCATGACCGCGGCGTCGATCCACAGGGCGGCGAGCCCGACACCGGCGATGACGACCACGTATAGAAAGTGGCGGGTCAGGAAGCCGAGGTCGAAGTAGAGGAGCATCGTCGCGAACAGCGCGGCCGACAGCGGCATCAGGTCATTGCCGAGCCAGGGCGCCGCGACTCCCAGGGCAGCCACTGCCAGCAGCACGTTGACCGCCATCAAGCCGAGCTGGACAGGGCCTCGTCCCGCCAGCCTCGACGACCTGATGGCGACCGCGGCAGCGCCGTAGGCGAGGCCGACAGCCACCAGCACGCCCTCCTCCTGAAGGACGACCTTTGGCAGGTTCGCCTCCCACAGGCGGAGGGCCACCGCTCCGATGATCACCACGGCGGCGAGGCCGTTGATCAAGGGGTAGCGCCACAAGGCCAGGAGGGCCGGGCGCCGCGTCTGGACGGTGCCGGTGGAAGGCGCGCTGAACAGCGTGTCGGCTCCGGCCGGCTGTGACAGGATCAAATCGCTCGCCAAACCACGACCACGATAGCGGTCAACGCACGGGCCTGGCGCTTCCGGTGCCGCCGCACGGCGGCTTCGGGGGTCAGTTGCCGGACTTGGCCTTGGAACGCTGGGGGACGGAGCGCTTCAGGGGCGCGCGCCGGCCCGCGTGGGCCGGGAGGGCTTTCTTGGACTCGGCGTCATCGAAGCTCTTCGGCCGGCTCGAGGCGGCATGCAGCGTGCGCAGCCTGTCCAGTCGCTCCTTCTTGGCCAGGAGGGCGGTTTTGAGGGCGTCCGACAGCTGGGTGTCGTTCATCGGCACCACCCGCAGGCGGGCTTCCAGCTCCAGGACCTCTACCTCGGCCCGGGTCAGCTCGAGATCGATTGTTTTTGCCACTTCTTCCTCTTTCTTAATACGTTTGAGAGCAACCCAACCTAATAACTACCCCGCGGACGCACAGGTTATGCCTAAAACCTTATAAGTGGCTGGGAGTCCGGCTCGAGCCCGGCGGAAGTCTATCGGCCTGCGCGCCGGTTGCAGGTCAATCCAGAGAGATCGCGTCGCGCAGCTTTTCGAAGAAGCCCTTGGAGACTTTCTCGGGCTTGCCCGTGAGCCCTCCGACCTTGCGCAGCAATGCCTTCTGCTCCGCGCTCAGGTCCTTCGGCACCACCACCTGGACGACCACGTACTGGTCCCCTCGCCGCCCACCACGCACGTCGGGCATGCCCCGGCCCGCCATCCTGAAGGACTGCCCGTTCTGGGTGCCTGCCGGAATCGCAATCTCGACGGGACCGTCGAGCGTCGGTATCTCGATGCGGTCACCGAGCGCCGCCTGCACCATGTTGACCCGAAGCTCGTAGATGACCTCCTGGTCCCGCCTCGCGAGCTGCGGGTGTGCCTTGACCCTCAGCACGACGTAGAGGTCTCCGGACGGGCCTCCCCTGATGCCCGCCTCGCCCTCGCCGCTGAGCCGGATCTGTGACCCCGTGTCGACACCCGCCGGGATCCTGACCGACAGCCGGTGCGCCCTTTCAAGGCGCCCCTGGCCCCTGCATTGCACACAAGGGTTCTTGAGCAGGCGCCCTGCGCCCCCGCACGTCGGGCAGGTCGCCGCCGTGACGACTGAACCGAATATCGACTGCGCGGTACGCCGGATCTGGCCTGAGCCCCGGCATCCCGGACACGTCTCCTCACCGCTTCCGGGCTCGGCGCCATTGCCACCGCACCGGTCACACGTCGCGAGGCGTGGTACGTCGATCTGTTTTTCGACACCAAGGAATGCCTCTTCGAATGTGATGGTCATGTCGTAGCGAAGGTCATCGCCCCGATTGGAGCGCTGCCTGCGGGCCCCCCTGCCACCGCCGCCGAAGAAGGTGTCGAAGATGTCCGCGAACGGCATGTCGGAGAAGTCCACAACCGGACCGCTGCCTTCGACCGCCGAATGGCCGAACATGTCGTAGGTTCGCCTGCGGCCCGGATCGGAGAGCACGGTGTACGCCTCGCTTGCTTCTTTGAAACGCGACGCGGCGACGGCGTCATCCGGGAAGCGATCGGGATGAGAGTCCATGGCGATCTTTCGAAACGCTTTCTTGAGGTCGTCGGCGGATGCCTGGCGGCCCACACCTAATACCTCGTAGTAATCGCGCTTGACCGCCACTGCCTAGCGCAGTTTAGTGAGAGCGGGAGCCGCCGTCGGCGGCGGGCAGAGCAGGCGGTCGCGCGACTTTGACCAGCGCCGGCCTGACCACGCGGTCCCGGATGCGGTAACCGCGACGCAGCTCCTGGACGACAGTGTCTTCCGGGTGCTCCGAGGATTCCTCGTGGCCGATCGCCTCGTGGACCGCCGGATCGAAGGGCATACCGACCGAGTCGATGGTTTCGAGCCCATGGGCGCGGAGCGCCTCCTCCAGCTTGCGAACGCTCAGCTCCAGGCCTCTGGCCCAGGCTTGATCGATGCCTTCGGGCTTGTGATCGAGCGCCTTGTGGAGGTCGTCCAGCCCGGGCAGCAACCTGGCGATGAGGTCCGCCGATGCGTGCTGGATGGTCTCCAGGTGCTCCTGGCGAGAGCGCTTCTTGAAGTTATCGAAGTCAGCGGCCAGCCGGAGGTACTTGTCCCTCGACTCGGCCAGTGCCGCCTCGAGCTCCGCGACTTTGGCCTCGACCGAGTCGATTGAGGCTGTCTCCGAGGGCCGCACTCCCTCGCCCCGAGCTTCGGTCTCGTGGGGATCGTGCGGGTGCTTACGCGTGGTCATGAGATGTAGATACCTCGCACGGCGGTCGGGTCAAACCCCCAGCTCGGCCATCCGCTCGCTCGCGCCGCGTGCCACGGCCTGCAGCCTGGCCACCGTCTGGCTGTATGCCATGCGTGTCGGGCCGATCACGCCGAGCACCCCCTTGAGCCGGTTCGAAGGCCCGTAGCTCGTCAGCACCACCGCGCACCCCTGCAGCTGGCTCGACGCGTTCTCCGAGCCGATGACGATCTGGAGGTCGGACTCGCCGATCAGCTCACGCAAAAGCACCGTCAGATAGCGCGTCTCCTCGAGCACCTCCAGGACCTGGTGCAACCGGGAGGATTCAGCGAACTCGGGCTGGCGCAGAAGGTTCCTCACTCCGTCATGGACGACGAGGCTTTCCGACCCTTTTTCGTACTGGTCCAGGGCGACCACGATCAGCCCCAGCAGCTCCTTGTCGAGGCCCAACGCCGCGCTCTCATAAGTCCGGCGGACCTCCTCGCTGGCCTTGCCGCCGAGAGTCGCATTGAGCCGGGACGCAAGGGCGCTCAGCTCCGGTTGGGTCGCAGCTTCGGTGACCTGGAGGACCTGCTGGCGCAACAGGTTGCCCTCGAGCAGCAGGATGAGCAGCACCTCAGTCGGCTCCAGCGAGACGAGGTCGACGTGTTTGACGCGCGCCTGGGTGCCGTGCGGAGCGCTGGCCACAGACGCGTTCTGGGTCACCGCCGCCAGGGTCATCGCGACTTTCTCGACCAGCCCTTGCACGTCGGCCGGCGCCTTGCGGAGCTCCTCGCGAATGAAGACGGCGACGCTGTCGGGGATGGCTTCCAGGTCCATGAGGAAATCGACGAAGTAGCGGTAGCCGGAGTCGGTGGGGACCCGGCCCGCCGAGGTGTGCGGCTGCGCCAGGTAACCGAGGTCCGCCAGCTCCGCGAGCTCGCTGCGGATGGTGGCCGACGAGAGATTGACGAAGTAGCGGCTCTGGAGCGCCTGTGAACCTACGGGCACGGCGCTGCTCGTGAATTCGTTGACCACCGCACGCAGGATTGCTTGCTTTCTGTTTTCCATGGCGTTTAGCACTCTGCCCGGCAGAGTGCCATTCAGAGTACGACCAGCGCGATCTGGTTGTGCAGGTCGAGGCCGCGCCGGGTTGGCACCACCCGGTCGCCGCGGCGCTCGATCAAGCCTGCACGCACGAGCTCGTCGAGCTCGCGGTCGAAACCGTCAGGCGCTTCCATCCCGCCGGCGGTGCGCAGCCCCAACATCAACGCCTCGCCCCGAGCCTTTCGCGGCGCAAGCTCCTCCCCATCCGCCTTGGGCTGCGGTGCGGCGATGTACTCGCGCGGCCTCGCCACATTCCACCATCGACGCGCTTCGCTCCCGTCTGTCGCGTACGAATGGGCCCCCGCTCCGGCCCCATAGACAGGCCGACACCGCCAGTAGGCGTGGTTGTGACGCGACTCGAAGCCAGGCTTGGCCCAGTTGGACACCTCGTAGCGCGTGAACCCGGCCCGATCCAGCTCCTCGCAGGCGGCGTCCAGCTGGTCCCATTGGAGGTCGGTCTCGACCTCTGGCACGCGGCCCTCGGCGCGGCGCCGCCACAGAAGGGTGCCCTCTTCAAACGTCAGGCAATACGTTGAGATGTGGTCCGGGCCGAGCGCGATTCCGCGCCGCAGGGTTTCGAGCCACGAATCCCGACTCTGAAATGGGACGGCATAGATGAGGTCGATGCTGACGTTGGGCATTCCCATCGAACGCGCAAGGCCGAATGCCCGGGTGGCCTGCGCCGCATCGGTCCTTCTCTCCAGCACTGCCAAGGCGCGCGGCTCGAATCCCTGCACGCCGAGGCTCACGCGATTGACGCCTCCGTCCAGCCACGCCTGGAGCTTGGCTTCGTCGGTGCTCGCAGGATTCGCCTCCAGGGTCACCTCCACGTCAGGCGCCAGATCGAAGTTGGCGCGGACGAAGCGCAGGAGCCTGGTCATGAGCTCGGCTGGGAGCAGGCTCGGCGTCCCACCGCCGAGGTAGACGGTGTCGAGTCTGCCAAAAGGAAATTGTTCGCGTGCAACGGAAAGCTCCCGCTCGAGCGCGACGACGTAGTCGGGCATGAGCTTGTCCATCCCGGCGTAGGCATTGAAGTCGCAGTAGCCGCACTTGTGCTTGCAAAACGGGATGTGGAGGTAAAGGTGTTGAAACGGGAGCACGTCAGACGCCCTTGATGGTGTACCGCTGGCCGCGCGCCACCTCGAGCTCACGGCGCAGCAGGTCGGCTGCCTGGCGCTCGTTCGGCACGAGCAGCTTGATGCGAGCTCCCATTCGATCCTCGACCCTGGCAATCTGGCGGCGGATCTGCTCCACGTTGGCCTGGTTGCTCCGATAGCGCTCCCGCTTGCGCCACAGACGGGCGTGCTCATCACGCAGGTCGGCCACCGACCTGCGAACTCGGCAGTCCAGGCAGAGCTGATCGCGAGCCTCGGAGCTCGGCACCTGCTTTCCGCAGTCCGTGCAGAAAATGAGGATCGAGCTCATAGCGCGGTCGCTTTCAGGTCGGCGACCTCAGCCCGGCTGAGCTCGAGAAGTCGCTGCGGAGAGATCTCGAAGACCGAGTCTGGCCGGCCAGCCGCCGCCCAAACGACGCCGTGACCCAGGAGGTCGCGGTCCATGTACACGGGGAGGTCGGTGGCATGCCCGAACGGTGGGACGCCTCCGATCGAGTAACCGGTCGCAGTTCGCACGGTGTCGGCGTCGGCCTTCGCGACCGGTGCTCCAGCCACCGACGCAAGGCTGCGTTCGTCCAGCCTGTTCGCGCCGCTCACCAGCGCGACCACCGGTCTCCCACCTGCCACGAAGACCAGCGATTTCACGATCTGGCCCACCTCGCATCCGATCGCGTTCGCCGCGTCGACGGCTGTGCGAGTACCTGCAGGAAATTGCTTGACGGCGATGCCGGCCCCCGAATCGACCAGCCACGCTTCGAACCGGCTCATTTCTATTTCAGGATAGGGTTGAGGCAACTTGAGAGTCGTCGTCACCGGCGCCGCGGGATTCATCGGGTCTCACTTGAGCGAGCGGCTCCTGGCCGCAGGCCACGAAGTGGTCGGCATCGATAGCTTCGCCGACTACTACGAGAAGGCCCGCAAGGAACAGAACCTCGAGACCTCCAGGAGCAACGACAGGTTCCACTTCGCTGCGGCCGACCTTGTGGACGCCGATCTGGATCCCCTGCTCGACGGCGCCGCCGTCGTGTACCACCTGGCCGGCCAGCCGGGGGTACGGCCCAGCTGGGGCAACCTGTTCGACCGCTACGTCCGCGACAACGTGATCGCCACCCAACGCCTGCTCGAAGCCCTGAAGGAGGCTCCGATCAAGCGGCTCGTGTTTGCCGGCAGCTCGTCGGTGTATGGCGACGCTGAGAGATTTCCGACCAAGGAGACCGCGCTGCCACGCCCTGTGTCGCCGTACGGAGTCACGAAGCTCGCTGCCGAGCATCTGACCCTCCTCTACACCAGGAACTTCGGCATCCCCGCGGTTTCAGTCAGGTACTTCACCGTCTATGGACCGCGTCAACGACCCGATATGGCGTTCTCCCGCTTCATGCAAGCGATGACCGCTGGCGAGGACATCGAGGTGTTTGGCGACGGCGAGCAAACCCGCGAGTTCACCTATGTCTCCGATGCGGTCGACGGCACCATCAAAGCATCGACCGCTGATGTTGTCGGCCAGATTTTCAACCTCGGCGGTGGAAGCCGCGTGACCGTGAACAAGGTGCTCGCAACGCTGGAGGAGATCAGTGGACTCAGCGTCCGGAGACAGAACCTGCCGGCAGCGCCGGGCGATCCCCGTCACACGGGAGCGTCCATCAACCTGGCTCGGGAGAGATTGGGCTGGGAGCCGCGCGTGTCCCTACGCGATGGCCTGGCCAGGCAATGGGAGTGGTTCCAGGCGAATGTGCCCGAGCGCTAGGTCAGAACCACTCGAGCCCTAGTCATCAAGCTTGAGCACCGCCATGAAAGCCTCTTGCGGAATCTCGATCGAGCCCACGCGCTTCATCCTCTTCTTGCCTTCCTTCTGCTTCTCCAGCAGCTTTCGCTTGCGCGTGATGTCGCCGCCATAGCATTTGGCGAGCACATCCTTTCGCATCGCGGCGATGGTCTCGCGCGCGACGACCTTGCCTCCGATGGCCGCCTGAAGCGGAACGATGAACATCTGGCGCGGGATGATCGTCTTCAGCTTCTCGACCAGCTTGCGACCCTGGATCTGTGCTTTGCTCCGGTGCACGATCAGTGACAGCGCGTCCACCGGCTCGCCGGCCACGAGAACGTCGAGCTTCACGAGGTCACCTTCGCGGAAGCCGATCATTTCGTAGTCCATCGACGCGTAGCCCTTGGACCTGGATTTGAGCTGGTCGTAGAAGTCATGGATGATCTCGCCCAGCGGCATCTCGTACTCGATGACGACCCTATCGCCCGGTTTGTGCTCGAGACGCTTGTACGTGCCGCGCCGCTCCTGGCATAGCTCCATCATCGGGCCAACAAAGTTGGTGGGAACGATGATCGAGAGCTTCACGAAGGGCTCGGCGATCGATTCGATCATCGTTGGGTCGGGCATCATCGCGGGATTGTCGACCTCGATGACCTTGCCACCCTTGAGCGTCACGCGGTACTCGACAGTTGGAGCCGTGGTGATGAGGTCGAGCTCAAACTCGCGCTCGAGCCGCTCCTGGACGATCTCGAGGTGCAGAAGCCCGAGGAATCCGCAACGGAAGCCAAACCCCAGGGCCGCCGAGTTCTCGGGCTCGAATGACAGCGCGCCGTCATTGAGCTGCAGCTTCTCGAGGGCTTCCTTGAGGTCGCCGAACCGTTCGGAGTCGGTCGGGAAGAGCCCGGCAAAGACCATGGGCTTGACCTGCCGGTAGCCCGGGAGCGGACTCGCGGCGCCATTCTCTGCCGTGGTGATCGTGTCGCCAACTCTTGCATCCGTCACGTTCTTGATCGCCGCGGTGACATAGCCCACCTCGCCGGCGGTCAGCTTTTCGGCGGGCTGAGGGCCAGGGGCGAACCACCCCACCTCATCCACCTCGTGGACCTTGTCCGTGTTCATCATCCGGATCTTGGTGCGAGGAATGATTTCGCCGTCGACGACGCGCACGTAAGTGATGACGCCGCGATACGTGTCGTAGTGCGAATCGAAGATGAGTGCGCGGAGCGGTGCTGCAGGGTCGCCGTGCGGCGGCGGCACCCTGGCGATTACCGCCTCCAGGATGTCCTGGGTGCCGATCCCCTGTTTGGCGGAGGCGAAGATGACCTGGTCGCGAGGAATTCCGGTCACGTCCGCGATCTCTTCGGCGACCATCTCCGGCTGGGCGGCGTCGAGGTCGATCTTGTTGACGACGGGCACCAGGGTGAGCCCCGCTTCAACTGCCTGGTAGAGGTTGGCGAGCGTTTGCGCCTCGATCCCCTGCGCCGCATCGACGACCAGGATCGCGCCCTCGCAAGCGGCAAGCGACCGCGAGACCTCGTAAGCGAAGTCGACGTGGCCCGGCGTGTCGATGAGGTTCAGTTCGTAGGTCTGGCCGTCGCGGGCGGGATAGGTCATGCGGACGGCCTGGAGCTTGATGGTGATGCCGCGCTCGCGCTCCAGATCCATGGTGTCGAGGACCTGGTCCTGCATGTCGCGCTTGCTGATCGAGTTGGTGAACTCGAGGAGCCGGTCCGCAAGCGTGGACTTGCCGTGATCGATGTGCGCGATGATGCAGAAGTTCCGCACCAGCGCCTGCTTGACTGTTGACACGCAATGAATCGTAGGTGCCGGACCGGATCGACCGTGGCAAGATTGCCGGCAGCATGATCACAGCGCTCGGTTTGCTCATCCTGCTTGCGGGCGGAGTTCTGTACGGCAATATTGCGGGCGCTGCGGACTTCGTCATCAAGAACCTGACCTCGCGTTCACTCGGCAGCCTCGCTCCGGGCTACGCGGCATCGCCATCAGGCTTCAGGGTCTACTCCAACGTCATTGCGTCGTTCGGCATCGTGGTCATCGGCCTAGGCGCCACCGATTGGGCGGGGAGCGTCGGCGCGTTTGTTGCAATCGTGGGGCTGGTTATTTTCGTCGCGTTCTCCGCCGTTGCGATCGTCGGCGAGGTGAGAACCTACCGCGCTCTCAAGCGCTAGACAGCGATCGGCGCCGGTTGGTCGAGCCTCTGGTGCGCGCCCAGGCTGAGCGGCCGCGCCAGCGCTGCCGAGCAGATCATCGAAGCCATCTCGGCGGCATCGGCGGCGGTCGCCGAGCCGGCGCCGGACCGCAGGACGCGCAGCCCGCGCGCAAGCCCGGCGCCGCTGCGCAGCACGCCGGCAGCGGAATCCAGGACGCGACGGACCTCGGCCAGGCTT
>JAYUFT010000303.1:0-9332 GCA_043738605.1 Candidatus Dormiibacterota bacterium
GGGTGTGAGTAGGTGCAGCGGGTGATGAGATCCTGGTCCATGGGGGCGACGCGCTGCCCGGCGATGTCCTCCACGGCCGTCATGCCTTCGTGGGAAGCCGCGTGGGCGAGCAGGAAACCGCCGATGACGTCGCCGATGGCGTGGATCCCTTCTGCTGAAGTACGCATCCACTCGTCGACCTTGATGAACCCGTTCGGATGCATCTCCACACCGACCTTCTCCAGGCCGATGTCCTTGGACCGTGGTGAGCGGCCAACGGCGACCAGCAGCTGATGGGCCCACACCTCGCCCTGCTCGGTGTCGACGCTCACGCCGCCGCGGGACTTTTTCGCGCCCTTCACCTTGACGCCAACGCGGCAATCGATGCCGGCCTTCTTGAACGCGGACAGCATCTCCTTGGAGATTTCCTCGTCTTCGAGCGGAACCAGGCGGTCGAGGCCTTCGAGGAGCGTGACCTTGACGCCGAGCTGGCTGTAGAGGGTCGCGAACTCGACCCCGACGGCGCCCGCGCCGATGATGCAGATCGACTCCGGGACCTTGGCGGAGAGCGTGGCGTTGTCGGAGGAGACGATCAGCTCGCCATCGAACTCGAGGCCTGGCAGCGACCGGACGGTGGACCCGGTGGCGACGATCAGGTTCTTGGCCCTGAGCTGCTTGGCTCCGATCTCGAGCGTGTTGCGGTCGCGCAGCCGCCCACTGCCGGCGACGACTTCGATCTTGTTCTTCTTCATCAGGAACAGGACGCCTTTGTGAAGCTGACTGACAACAGCGTCGCGGCGGGCGGCGATGCGGGCGTAATCGAAGCTGACCTTTTCGGCATCGACGCCGAACTCAGGGCCGCGGGCCGAGATGCGGTGGTATAGCTCCGAGGACTCAAGGAGGGCCTTGGTCGGGATGCAACCGAGGTGGAGGCAGGTGCCGCCCAGCTTGTCGGCCTCGACCAGTCCCACCTTGAGGCCGAGCTGAGAGGCGCGGATGGCGGCAGGATAGCCGCCCATTCCTCCCCCGAGGATCAGCACGTCGAAGTCGTCAGCCGGCATATGCATCCAGTTTAGAAGCGCCGACCGACTTTCACTTACAGCCAGGAGTCAGCAGGTTGGCCTTTGCCTGGTCGAAGTCCGCGCGATCGACGACCGGTAGGCCCCCAGACGGATCGCCATACCGGTCGATGGCCCGGTAATAGAGCGCCGGGCTCGTCTCCGCAGGCATCACCAGCGTGTCCACGGCGCCCATTTGATTCAGGCACGGGTCGCCGCGCAGAGCTGCCAGGGCTTGTAGGTCCGCGATCTGCCGCTGCATGGTGGCTGTCCTGGCGGTGGCGGAGTTGTAGAGAAGCACGCTGTTGTTGAGGCAGACAAGTAAGAGGCACGCGACCAGGGCCGGCCGCCACATCCCTCGCCACGGTAGGTGGCGAGCGGAATCGGCCAGCAGCAATACCCAGAAGATGGCGCCTTCGTACGTGTAGCGGGAGGCGCCCGACTGCTGGTACCCCAGCTGCACCCGTATGAGGCCGGTCACGGCATAAAAGCTGACCAGGCCAGCTGCGATGCCGAATCGAAACGCGTCGGGGCCGCCACGCTTCCAGCCGTAGGCGACGGCGACGGCGGCGAGGACCAGGATTGCCAGGCCTGCGAAGCCGCTGACTCCGATCAGACCGCCCACTCCAGCGCCCAGGCCCCAGATCACATAGAGAGGCAGCGAAGCGAGGTCGGCGGGCGAAACGGCAGTGGATGGCGCGTAGGCGCGTCCGAAGGCCAGGTACCAGGCTGCAAGGCAGACCGCGGTGGGCGCGAACCAGAGCAGATCACGGCGCCTGCCTGGAGCCATGGCGAGGTGCACGGCCGCGGCCACGCCGAAGAAGAGGCCGACGCCCGAGAACATCAGCGACGCGGTGAGGAGCGCTGCCGCGACGAGGAGGTGGCGGCGCCTTGGCTCTGCCTGCAGCGCGAGGAGCATCCCCAGCCCGCACGCGACCGAACCGAGGAACTGGACCTGGAACGCCCAGAACAGGTTTTCCGAGCCGGCCCCCAACAACATCAGCAGAGCGGCCGAGCCCAGGGCGACCAGGTCGCCTGCGCGCCGGCGAACCACCTCGAAAAGCAACACCACGTTCGCGGCTTGAAATGCGAGCAGGACCACCATGTACGGGAGGTACGAGCGCAGTCCTACGGTCGAAAACAGGACAGCGTAAATGGCGCGAGTGAGCATGACGGGGTGCTCGTTATGCGGCTTCACGTAGGTGGTCAAGGTCCAGTCCGGCGCGCTGAGGATGAAGGTCCATTCGTCGTAATAGAAGGTCGAGCTGCGCGCGAGCAACAGGATCGTCGTTGTCGCTACCAGCGTGGCGAGCACGACGATCACCCGGGCATGTGGTATCCGCACTTCGGACGCGTTCACCGTGCGGGTCAGCGCCGCAAATTCATTTACAGCCTGCGGTCAGCAGGTTGGCCATGGCCTGGTCGAAGCTTGCTCGATCCGTGACCGACAGGCCCGCAGACGGATCGCCGTAGAGGTCGATGGCCCGGTAATAAAGGGCCGGGTTGATCTCGTCGGGCATCACCAACGGGTCCACCGCGCCGCTTGGATTCAGACACTGGTTGCTCCTCACGGCCGCGAGTGCCTGGAGGTCGGCCATCTGCCGCTGCATCTGGGCGGCCTTCGCCGTGCCGAACTCCAGCAGCACCGCGCCGCTGTTGAAGCAGGCGAGGAACAGCAGCGCCACCATAGCCGGCCGCCAGGTGCCGCGCCAGGGGATGCGGCGGGCGGCGTCGCCGAGGAGGATCAGCCAGAACACAGCGCCCACGTAGACATAGCGGCCGGCGCCCGACTGCTCGTATCCGATCTGCCCTCGAGCCAGGCCGGTCACGAGGTAAAACGCGACGAGGGCGATGGCGAGCCCGAGCCCGAAAGAGTCGAACGGGCCGCGCCACCACGAAAACGCGACGGCGCCGGCGGCGAGCACCAGCAGTGGGATCCCCAGCCAACCGCCCTCTCCGATGAGCCCGGCGGCGCCGGCGCCAAGACCCCACAACGTGTACAGCGGCAGCTGCAAGAGATTGGGGCTCGAGCTCGACCCAGTGCCATGCAGGTCGAATCCCAGGAACCAGGCGCCGAACACGATCGCTACCGGAACGAGCCAAACGAGCTCCCTGCGCCGCTCGCGCATGGCGATGAGTCGCACGCCTGCGGCAAGGCCAAAGAAGAGTCCGATCGCGGAGAACGTCAGTGCGGCCGTCAACAGCGCTGTCGCGATTGGCATTCGCCACCGCGCGTTGCTCTCGAGCGCGACCAGCATTCCGAGGCCGCATGCCACCGAGCCGACGAAGCTCATCTGGAATGCCCACAGTAGGTTCTCCCAGCCCGCGCCGATCACCAACAGCAGCGCCGCGCAGGCGATGCCGGTCAGGTCTCCGGCGCGCCGCCTCACGAGCTCGAAGAGGAGGACCACGCTGGTCGCGTGCAGCGCCAGCAGGACCGCCATGTACGGCAGGTAGGAGCGCAGGCCGACCGTCGCCAGCAGCGTCGTGTAGATCAGTCGGGTCAGCATCGCGGGGTGGCCGTTGTGAGGCTGCAGGTAGGTGGCGGCGTTCCAGTCGGGGGCGCTGAGGATGTAACCCCATTCGTCGAAGTAGAAGGTGTAGCCGCGCGTCAGGATGAGGATGGCTGCCGAGACCGCAACGGAGGCTAGAACGACGAGGAGACGCGCGTGCGGTACGCGAACCTCGGAGAGCGTCACGCCCCCAAGTTAGCGCTCGGCGAGCGGTACCGGCTTTCGAGGTTCGGGTCCGATGTACTCCGACTGGGGCCGGATGAGCCGGTTGTGCGAGCCCTGCTCGAGCACATGTGCCGACCAGCCGGCCACGCGCGACACGGCGAAGGTCGGCGGAAAGTATTCCGTGGGCAGCCCGATCGCCTGCAGCACGCCGGCCGAATAGAACTCGACGTTGGTCGCCTGCGGCCGCTCGGGATGCTCCTCGTGCAGCAGGGCGAGGGCGGTCTCCTCGACCTTCGATGCGAGCTCAAAGAACTTTGGATTCAGCCGTTGGCACAGAGCTTTGAGGATCTTCGCCCTCGGGTCGTAGGTGCGGTATACGCGGTGGCCGAAGCCCATGAACCTCACCTTCTGTTTGCGGGCCTCGCGCATCCAGTGCTCGGCGTTCTCCGCTGTGCCTATCTGCTCGAGCTGGTCCATCACCGCCGACGGCGCGCCGCCATGCGCAGGTCCCTTCAAGGCGCCGATTGCGCCGACCAAACACGATGCGAGGTCTGAGTCGGTGGAGGCGATGACCCGCGCGGTGAAAGTCGAAGCGTTCATGCCATGGTCTGCAAGAAGGACGAGGTAGGTGTTGAGGGCCTGCACGATTTCCGGCGACGCCTCTTTGCCGTTGAGCATGTACAGGTAGTTGGCGGCGTGGCCGAGGTCGGCGCGAGGTTCGACAGGCTGCAAGCCCTGGGTCTGACGATGGAAGCGAGCAAGGATCGTCGGAAAGGACGCGGTGGCATGGATCGCAAGCGGAATCGTGGGTTTCTGCAGCTTGTGCTCGACTCCCTGCACCGAAACCACGCTGCGCAAGACGTCCATGGGGTCGGTGTCCGCGGGCAGTGATTCGAGCGTGGCCATCGCCGGAGCGGTGAGGGCGCGGAAGGCTGCAAGCTCTTGAGTCAGCGCGGCAAGCTCGGCTCGCTTGGGCAGGCTGCCGTTCCACAGGAGATATGCGACCTCCTCGAACGACATCTCTTCCGCGAGGTCGGCGATCACGTAGCCGCGGTAGACGAGGCGGCCGTTGGCGCCGTCGACCAGGCTGATCTCGGTCCGCGCGGCAATGATGCCTTCGAGGCCGGGGACGTACTCGGAGCTCATCGCTTGGCCAACGCCAGTGGCTTCTTGCCGGGCTCAGGGCCTTTCCACACCGAGGCGGGCCGGATGATGCGCAGGTCCTCCATCGATTCGAGGACGTGGGCCGTCCAGCCGGCGACGCGCGAGGTCGCGAAGACGCAGGTGAAGAGAGCTTTCGGAATGCCGGCACCTGTCAACACCACTGACGCCCAGAAGTCGACGTTGGTGGCATTTGGCCTTTCCGGGTGGGCCTCATGCAGGATCCTCAGCGCCACCTCTTCCGTCCGGTCGGCCTTGCGGTGCAGCTCGGGTGCCGCGTCGGCGGCGAGCTCCTTGAGGATTCTCGCTCGAGGGTCGTAAGTCCTGTAGACGCGGTGCCCGAAACCGGCAAACCGCTCGTTGCGAGCATGCGCATCGGTCAGCCACTTCTCGGCGAGCTCTGCGGAACCGATCTTGTCCAGCATGGTGCGAGCGGCGAAAGTGGCACCGCCATGGGCAGGTCCTTTGAGCGCCCCGATGGCGCCGACTATCGATGAGCAGAGGTCGCTGCCCGTCGACGCGATGACCCGGGCGGCGAAGGTGGAGGCGTTCAGGCCGTGGTCCGCCAGGAGCACGAGGTACAGCTCGAGCCAGCGGGTGCGGTCGGCGGAGGGCTCTTTGCCGTCCATCATCCATAGCAGGTTGGCGGCATGGCCGAGGTCGGCGCGCGGCGCGACGATCCCGTGACCCTGGCTCCGCCGCCACGCGGCGGCGACGATCGTTGGAAAGATTGCTGTCAGCGCAACAGCCTCGTCCAGGCTGGGCTTTGTCGGCAGCTTGGTTGAGCCCTGCGCTGAGACGATGGTGCGCAGGATGTCCATTGGATTGGTCTCGGGGTCCGCGGACTCGAGAGTGCGCTGTGCGTGTTTGGTGAGGGTGCGGCCCGCGGCCATCTGGTGCTTCAAGGCGTCGAGCTGCGCCGCGGTGGGCAGCTCCCCGTGCCACAACAGGTAGGCGGCCTCCTCGAAGGTCACGACCGGCGCGAGGTCTTCGATGAGGTATCCACCCCGGTAGATGAGGCGGCCGTTGGCGCCATCAACCTCGCTGATCGAGGTTTCGGCGGCGACGACACCTTCCAGCCCAGGGCTGAAGTCAGGCACGAGGCTTAAGTCTACGGAGGCCCGATCAACGACCGTGATCAAGCCTAGAGTTCTGACGTGGTGATCCCGGGCGCTGGACGCGTCGGCCGCACCAATGCCCTGCTCATCTTGGCGGCCCTCGTCCTCGTCGTCGCCGACCTCATTGTCTACGGTGTCCTGCTCAGGTCCCAAGGCGGTCCTCCGCCTGACTCCGCGGCGATCGTTCCGTTCGTCAGCGGATACATGCTGCTGATGGCTGTGGTGCTCGCGCTAACCCTCGGTGGCCATCCGTTTCTCGTGACCATGCGACCGGCGATGCTCGCGGCGACGGCCGCGGGCCTCCTGCTGCTCGGCTTCTTCGCTCTCTTTTCGGTCGGCTTGCCGCTGTTCGTCGCGGGAATTCTGGCGGCGATCACAGGCCTTAGGGCAGCTCTGGCCGGGCGCAGCCTGAGGAACGCTTTGCTGGCAGAGGGCGCGGCCGCGCTAATCGCGGTGACGCTGCTGGTGGGTGGCTTCGAGGTCGCGCAGCGGATCATCTTGTGCCCGTCGAGCGGCACGATGGGCGGCAGCTCGTCAGGCTTTCTCACTGGGAGCTATCACTACCAGTGCGTCAACGGGACGCTCACAACGTACTCGGGCGACTGCAACGGTGTCACTGGAGGAACCGACGCCAACGGCAACCCAATCTCGTCGAACGGCTGTTGATCTCATAACTAATAGGGCGCTGGTCCGTTAGCGCTACAAGACGATGAAGGCCGCCGACTGGATCCGAACACTGGCCGTGACCGCGCTGGTGGCATCGGCGTGCGACTCGACGCCCTCTGTGGCGACAGCGCCGTCCCCGTCCGCCTCCCCCTCAGCCAGCGTTTCCCCGACTCCGGCTGCCAACCCGTGCCCACCGCCTTCCAATCGCTGCCTGGCCATAGCAGCGATTCGGGGGACCAACCCATGGGTTCTCCGTGACATCACAAACATCAGTCAAGCCAAGACCATCAGCACCTTCATGACCTCGCCCCCGCAGTTTGTTAGCGGGGCCGAGCTGTCGTACGGAGATGAGACCGGCCTCTACCGGATGCCGCTGTCTGGGTCTCCCAAGACGCTGGTGTCAAAGTCGGGTCAAGGCGTCTCGCTCTTCGATTGGAGTCCCAGCGGGAAAAGCGTTGCGTACCTGGCACCAAGCGGTTCCGGAATGGCCCTTCACCTGCAGAGCGGCGGCCAGGATCGAGCCATCACCGGTTCGATTCCGTCCCTGCCAACGGTCGGGTGTGAATCTCAGTTTTGCGGACAAGACTGGGAGCTTCGGCTTTCGTATTCGCCTGACGGAGCCTTTATCTCACTGGTGGAGTCGCTGGCCGGAGTAAGCGCTTTTCGCCTCTGGTCGTCTGACGGAAAGGTGCTCGTGAGCAGCGACTCGGCGTCGCGGCCAATGTCGACCTGGTCGGGCCGTACCTTCTACTTCGCGGGCGCTAAGGGTGTGGACATGTGGCGGGATGGCGTTACGTCATCATTTCTTCCTGGTGTCACCTGGATCCGGCCCAACGCGTCTTCAGCAGGAGGCCAGATCGCTTACGAGGCCAAGGACGCCCAGGGCTGGTCCCACATATTTGTTGTAGACACAACGTCGCGTGAGGTGCGTGAGCTCAAGAAGGGACGCTCCGCTCCAGTTTTCCTGACCTCGAGGTACCTCTGGTACAAGGGCCAGCGTGCTTGTGTGGTAACCGACGCATGCCCGTCCGGCTGGACAGTGGTCGACAGCGGGAAGTCCTATATCTACGACCTCCAAGACAACACCGAGACCGAGTCGGTCATCTCGAGCGTTTTCGATGTCTGGCCGCACCCGGCTTGATCGAAGTCCGGAACAAGCTGCGTTGGCTTCGCCTGATGGCGGTCACCGCGCTGCTTGCCTCCGCCTGCGGCCTTCCGTCGACCGGGCATACTCCGTCCGGTGCCAGGACGACCCCCAACGTCACCAGCATTCCGACCCCGACCGTCACGCCGTGCACGCCATCGAATCGCTGCGTGGCATTGGTCACGCTCCGCGGGAGCACGCAGTACGTGGTTCGCGACATTACTGACATCCACCATCCGATTTCTCTGACCACGTTCACGGCACCCAGCCCACCGCTGATGGCCGGCGCTGCGGCGGTTTCGTACGTCAGAGGACCCACCCTGCTGAGGATGTCTTGGCCCGGTCGTCCCGAGACGGTCGCCGAGCCTTCACGCGGCCTGTACTTCAATGCATACGCCTGGAGTCCGGACGGCGCAACTGTGGCGTACGTAAGCCCGTTCAATTCAGGGGGTCAGCTGTGGCTCTACTCGGGGGGCCAAAGTCGGATCATCGCTCCGATCGCGAACCTTTCGCCGACACATAGTTGCCCATACGCGTCCTGCGCCGACCAGGCCGACATCCGCCTGCTCTTCTCTCCCGACGGCCAGTCGATCTCGTTCGTGCAGAACTACGGCGGACCCTCGCTCTACACCTGGACGCTGGCAGGCAAGCTGCTCCAGACCGACGCCAGTGAGTCCGACATGATGTCGGTCTGGTCAGGCAGCGCTCTCTATTACCGAGACGACGCCGGCGTGGAGAGGTGGCAGGCGGGGGTCAAGTCGCTTGTGCTCCCCGGAGTAGCCTGGATTCGCCCACGGGCACCATTGACAGGAGGCCAGATCGTCTACGAGGTTCGCGACTCGGCAGGGGCTGCGTACGTTCGCATCCTCGACACGAGCAGCGGCAATACACGAGAGATAGCGAAGTCTCGCAGCGAACCGGCGTTTCTGGGCTCCCACCTCATCTGGTACAAGGGGGAACGGACTTGCGTGCCAAGCGATCCGCCGCCGTGCGGTGGAAACGTGAAGACCACCGAGACCGGCAAGACCTACCTCTACGACCTTCAAGACGGATCCGAGACGGAATCCCTGATCACCCGGGTGCTCGACGTCTGGCCGCACCCGGCCTGATTCCGGTCTGGGGTCAGACCATCCCCAGCTCCCAGCGCGCTTCTTCTGACATGCGCTCTGGGGTCCAGACCGGTTCGTAGACGATGTCCACGCCGGCGTCGCTGATGCCTGGCAGAGTGAGCAGGTGGTCGCGGACGTCGGTCATCACCTCGGCTGCCATCGGGCAGCCCAGCGCGGTCAGCGTCATCTTGATGTCGACCCGCTCCGGCTTGATCGCGATGTCGTAGATCAGCCCCAGGTCGACGATGTTGACCGGGATCTCGGGGTCGTAGCACTGTCGCAGGACCTCGATCACGTCCTCCGGCTTGACGCTCGACTCCGGCGCCACGGTGTGGGTGGGCGTGGTGTCTGTCATGTCATTTCCAACGGTAGGCCGGCGTCCTTCCAAGCTTTGGTGCCGCCTCGGAAGTTCACGACGT
>JAYUFT010000304.1:0-3063 GCA_043738605.1 Candidatus Dormiibacterota bacterium
TGGAACCATGAATCCCCGATCTTCAGACAGTCCTCGCAGCCATCGGCGCTGGGCGTGACCGCTCCGATCTGACTGGCGTGGGGGCAGGCGGGCATCGTCCAAACGAGCGTACGACGCCACGCCGCTACGCTGACGGGAGTTTGAGCCTCGAACGAGAGGAGCTGGTCCTGGCCGACGTCGATGCATGGCGGGCATGGCTCGACAGAAACCACTCGGGCTCTGCCGGGATATGGCTCGTGCTGGCGAAGAAAGGCGTAGCCGGGCCGACGACTGTCAGTTACGCGCAGGCGCTGGAGGAAGCGCTTTGCTTCGGCTGGATTGACGGCCAGGCTCGCAGCCGTGACACCGCGACGTTCATCCAGGGCTTCAGCCCGAGGCGCAAGCGCAGCCCGTGGTCGAAGCGGAACACCGGCATTGCCGAGCGCCTGGTGCTCGAGGGCCGGATGGACGAGGCGGGCATCGCCGAGATGGATCGAGCCAAATCAGATGGGCGGTGGGACGTCGCATACGCAGGCTCGGCCGACATCGAGGTGCCTGCAGACCTCACCGCGGCGCTGGCCGCCAGGCCCAAAGCCAAGGCGATGTTTGACACTCTGAACCGCCAGAACCGCTACGCGATCCTCTATCGGATCGCCACTGCGAAACGGGCAGAGACGCGCACCAGGAGAATCGAACAGTTCGCCGGTATGCTCGAGCGAGGCGAGACCATTTACCCGCACAAAGCGGGCGCGTAGCCGCCTACCGTCCTCGGGCGATCCTTTCCACGAGGGAGCGTTGCTCCGCGTCGAACCACGGTGGGTCACCCGCCTCGGCGTTCTCTCGCGCGTGGCTCTCGACATGGGTCGCTGTCAGGACGCAGCTGACGCGCGGATCGCTCGCGATCCACTTCAGCACGGCCTGCGGCCACGTCCTCACACCGAGAGAGTGAAGTTCTTCAGGCTTCGGCCTCGCTTGCATGATCCCGCCCTGGAGCGGGCTCAACACCAGGACGCCCAAACCGAGCTCGTCCGCCAGCGGCAGCACTGACTTGGCAGCCTGCTGCGCCAGCGGGTTGTAAGGGATCTGGATCATTCCGATGCGCCCGATGCGCATCACTTCCGCGAGCTCCGGAAAGGCGGAAGCCTGGTAGTGGGTCGCGCCCACCACCGAGACCTCCCCGCTGTCGCGCAGCCCCTCGAGGAGCTTGAGCTGCGCCTTCCAGTTGACGAGGTTGTGGACCTGGTAGATGTCGACATGTCCAAATAACCGCAGCGCGTTTTCGGCCTGGCGCCGCCCCTCATCGGCGGACTCGGTCCAGATCTTGGTCGCCACCTGCACCCGGTCCCGCCGGCCGCGCAGGGCGGCGGCCAGCACCCCCTCCGCCCGGCCGTACATCGGCGAGCTGTCGAACAGGGCGATGCCGGCGGAGATCGTCGCCTCGACGAGCGGGCCGCGATCTTCGGCGGTGTCGAAAGTTCGCCAGGTGCCCATGCCGATGACGGGAACCTGGAGTCCGCTTCGGCCCAGGGGGCGCTGCTCCATCGCTGATTCGATCTTAAGGAGTGTCGCAGCCCCACCGGATGGATGGCCTCGGCACCCTGCGGTCCGATGGCGACGGATAGCCCGGCACCCTGTAGACCTAGAGCATGACTTGGTGGGCCCATTTGAAGTTGGCGTCCTGAGCAATCCCGCACTCGGTGCCATGGTCCCGACGCGGGCGAACCGATCAACCCCGAGCAGGCGGACCACCGGCGATCGAAGACGCACAGACGCCCTGATGGCGGAGATGGCGGCGATCGTCGACTCGTCCAACGACGCCATCATCGGGAAGACTCTCGAAGGCGTCATCACGACATGGAATCGTGGCGCCGAGCAGATTTACGGCTACTCCGCCCCGGAGATGATCGGCAAGAGCATCTCGCTTCTCGTGGTCGGCGGCCGAGTTGACGAAATCCGCGAAATCATCGCCGGCATGGTGGCCGGCAACGCCAGGACCGACCACTTCGAAACCCAACGTGTGTGCAAGGACGGGCGCGTGATCGATGTCTCGATGACGGTATCGCCAATCCGCAATTCCGCTGGGACCATCATCGGAGCGTCATCGGTGGCCCGCGACGTCACCGAGCACAACGCAATGGCCGAAACCCTCAAAGCCGCGGAGCTCCGGAGTCTGATGGCCGTCAACCATGCCAAGGACGAGATGGTCTCGCTCGTGAGCCACGAGCTGCGCACTCCCCTCGCCAGCCTTCTGGGTTTCACCGAGCTGCTTTACTCCCGCGACTTCAACGCCGATCAGCGAAAGCAATATCTCGGTGTGATGTTGCGAGAGGGCCGCCGCCTGACCGATCTCATCAATGACGTCCTTCACATCCAGCGGCTCGAGGCCGGCCACCAGACCCTCGACCTGGCCCCAGCCGACCTGCAGGCGCTGATCCAGCGCGCGGCAGTTGCGGCCGGCGAGGACGCCCTGAGGCCGATCAATGTGCGCCGGACCTCAGGGCTCCCGCTCGTGCTGATCGACACCGACGCCATCCTCCAGGTGCTATCGAACTTCATCTCCAACGCCCGCAAGTACTCGCCCGATGGCGGGGTGATCGAGGTCACGACGAAGCTGGTCGACGGCATGGTCCAGATCAGCGTTCGGGATCACGGGCTCGGCATTCCTGCCGAATCTCTGCCGAAGCTGTTCGGAACTTTCTATAGGGTCGAAAGCGGCGATCGCCGGCTCATCAAGGGCACGGGCCTCGGCCTGTCGATAAACCGCAGGATCATCGAAGCGCACGGCGGCAAGGTGGACGGGTATTCGAACGGGTTGGGCAAGGGTTCCAGGTTCGAGTTCACCCTGCCTGCGGTGCACAAGAGTCCCGAAGAGGCTGACGTGCTGATCGTGGAGGACGACTCAGGCTTCGCGCGACTGCTCAAGGAGCAGTTCGTCTCTCGCGGTGTGACGACCGTACGAGCGGCCGACGCCGAGACCGCGGAGCGTCTCCTGGAGGCGGGCATGAAACCACGCGCCGTGATCGCCGACCTCGTTTTGCCCGGCGTCCAGGGGGAGGAGTTCGTCGCCCGGCTGGGATCCGATCC
>JAYUFT010000305.1:0-3055 GCA_043738605.1 Candidatus Dormiibacterota bacterium
CTGAACCAGATCCTGGCGCGGCACACGGGTCAGAAGATCGAGAAGGTGACGCTCGACACGGAGCGGGACTACTTCCTGACCTCCGATGCGGCCAAGGAGTACGGGCTGATCGACGACATCATCCTCACTCCGATCAAGCCGCTTGACGTGGCTCGCGAAGCCGCCAGCGCGAAAGAAAAAGAAAAAGAGAAGGAAAAGGTGGTGGCCGCTCCGTAATGGTGCCTCCGTCGACCGGCCAGACCGCATCTCGGCGCTCTGGACGCCGATACGTGCGTCAGGGGGCCCGTCCCGTCGTCGTCACGCATCGAGAGATGCGCTCCTCCTAGTGCCACCCCTTCCTTCGTCTCGACGCCCAGACCGGCGCCCTAGCGGTCGCCTCCACCGAGCTGCGGCCCGTCCGGCCGCCGGAGGCACCAAATGATCTTCCGACGCAGGGGGAAGAGCGGCGAGGTAAAAAGGCACAAGCCAAAGTGCTCGTTCTGCGGCAAGGTGCAGGGGGAGCTGGGTGTGAGACTCGTAGCGGGTTCAGGCGTTTTCATCTGTAGCGAGTGCATAAGCGTTGCGAACGAGATGCTGTGGGGCCATAATCCCCCGGCACCGGCGTCGTCTTGATAGATACGGAACCGACACCGCGATGAGGGATCAATGAACGAAAGAGAGGACCGACGCCGCTACACGCGCTGCTCGTTCTGCGGCAAGGGGCAGGACCAGGTGCGCAAGCTGGTGGCCGGCCCTGGCGTTTTCATCTGCGACCAGTGCATCGATCTGTGCCAGGAGGTCCTCGAAGACGACAACCGCTCCGCCGGTACGAAGAAGCAGAAGACAGGCTTCATCCCCAACCCCAAGACCATCTGCGCGGCGCTCGACCAGTACGTGATCGGTCAGGAACGCGCCAAGAAAGTGCTGTCGGTCCAGGTCTACAACCACTACAAGCGCATCTCCGCATCCAAGTCGATCGGCGATGTCGAGCTGACGAAGTCGAACGTGCTGCTCGTGGGTCCGACCGGTTGCGGGAAGACGTACCTCGCACAGACTCTCGCCAAGATCCTCGACGTGCCGTTCGCCATCGCCGACGCGACCAGCCTCACCGAGGCCGGCTACGTGGGCGAGGACGTCGAGAACATCCTGCTTCGCCTCATCCAGGCCGCCGACTTCGACATCAGCCGCGCTGAGCGCGGGATCATCTACATCGACGAGATCGACAAGATCGCGCGCAAGTCGGACAACCCATCGATCACACGTGACGTCAGCGGCGAGGGCGTTCAGCAGGCGCTGCTGAAGATCCTCGAGGGCACCGTCGCCAACGTGCCACCCCAGGGCGGGCGCAAGCACCCACACCAGGATTTCATCCAGATCAATACGACCAACATCCTTTTCATCTGCGGCGGCGCATTCGATGGTTTGGAGAAGGTGGTCGAGCAGCGCATCGGGCGCAGGGCCATCGGTTTCGGTGCGCCCCACAACAAGATCGAGCGCAAGGCGGCGTCCGAGACTCTGAAGTTCATGCAGCCGCAGGACCTGCTGAAGTACGGGTTCATCCCCGAGTTCATCGGGCGGTTGCCGATCCTCGTCACGCTGCACCACCTGGATCAGCAGGACATCGTGCGCATCCTCACGGAGCCGAAGAACGCGCTGGTGAAGCAGTATCAGAAGTTCTTCTCGCTGGACAACGTGGAGCTGGTGTTTCAGAAGGGCTCGCTCGATGCGATCGCGGAGCTCGCTCTACTTCGAGGCACCGGTGCGCGCGCCTTGAAGTCGATCATCGAAGAGGCTTTGCTCAACTCGATGTTCGAGATCCCATCACGGCCCGAGATCAAGCGGTGCTTGATCTCCGAGCGTTCAATCCGCGAGGCGCTGGAGCCGGAGTTCGAGCTGGGCGAAGAGGGCGAAAGCCCAGCGCGCCTGGTGGGCGAATCCGCCTAGACCTCCAGGTTTCGCCATGCGGTTGTTAACCGCAAGGTTCAGGTTGTTCGATGGTCCATTCCGATGAGCTCTCGAGAAGTTGTGGCACCTTGACCTACCGTAAGGGCAGTGGAGTCTATGAACGTCGCCGACCTGTCCAAAGAAGTCTTTGAAGCGCTGGAATCAGATTGGCTCTCTTGTGGCCCGAGATCCCTTGTCGATCAATTCACCAGTTCCTGTCGCCAACTGGCGGAGATGGGCATGACGCCTTGGCGCACGTTCTTGATGGGCCTATGACGCACTGACGACCCCATTTCTACACGGCGTTGAGCGCGCCGTTGGCATCGGCCATCCTTCTCAGAGAGGGTCGTTGCGAAAGAAAGTTGCTGCCTTTATTACGTACTTGCAGCGATCGTTCGTGGCAGTTGACGCGACGGCTGTGAGCATGTCGCTGGGGGGTCGGAATGACGTCATGACGAGACTCGCGGGCATCGACGGCGACCGAGAGGCCGTCGCGACGGATCGGGTGGACGAGATGCACGAATCCGACGCGCGAGCCGACTGGGAGCGGCGGATCTATCGGAAGACCACAGCCACCGCCAGGGCCGATCGACGGATGGAGCTACCGGCACCGACCGGTGTGCTGGCGGTTGGCGCGGTGGGACACATCAGGCTGAGCTGGAACCCGGTCCCGGGTGCGGCCGGGTATTTGATTGAGCGGACCGATGTCCAGAATGGCCCGTCGGGCATCCTCGACCACGGCGGCAGCGACGTTCCCGCTGTTTCCACTGACAAGTTCGCAGACACCGGAGTGCGCGACGACGTCGAGTACAGCTATCGAATCGGCACCGTGGCCGGCGCCGAGTACCCGCCGTCGGCGTGGTCCGAGCCCGTCTCGGCGCGAACGCTCGACGGTCCGGCGAGACTCGTCGAGGTCCGAGTGGACGCGGCAACGGTTACCGGCCGCCTGAGCCGGGTCTGGCACATGGTCGGCGCCGAGCGGCTCTCGCAGCTGTGCCTCGACGACCAAGAGGAATGGATCGGCACCGAGTTCGCCGCGGCCCTCCGACAAGCCCACGATGACCTTGGTGTCACCCTTGTTCGGGCGCACGCGATCCTCCATGACGACAACCATGTGGTGCGCCGTGATGCG
>JAYUFT010000306.1:0-3054 GCA_043738605.1 Candidatus Dormiibacterota bacterium
GCTGCCGCCGGCCTGCACAGCCTGCCGGCAGTCGAGCTGGCCGGGGCGCTGGCAGGGACATGCCTCGGCTTCCTGCTCTTCAACTTCCACCCGGCGCGCATCTTCATGGGGGATTCGGGAGCCCACTTCCTGGGCACCGCGCTCGCCGTCATCGCCATCCTCGGCGTTGCCAAGGTCGCCGTCGCCTTTGCTTTGGTAGTCCCCGTGCTGGCGCTGGCGTTGCCGATCGGCGACACCGCGTGGGCGATCGTCCGGCGGCGGCGGCAGGGTACCTCGGTCGCCATGCCCGACCTCAGACACCTCCATCACCGCCTCCAGGCCTTCGGTCTGGACCCGCGCCAGACGTGCTACGTGTTCTACGCAGCGAGTGCGATGCTTGGCGCCCTGGGGCTGACGCTGTTCGGCCACGGCCGAATCCTCGCGGTCGTCGTGGCGACGTCGGCGGCGCTGGCCTCAACCGTCGCGGCGGATCTTCTGCAGAAGACCGGCTGGCGGGTGCGGGTGCCGTACCTTCGGCGCCTTCTCGCCGAACCACCCAGACGTTAGGATTAGTAGGGGAGTGGCGCGCCCCACGAGCACTGGGCCGTCCGGCGCTGAGCTTGCGGGCCTTGGAATGGCTCTCGCGGCAGCCGTCGTAGTCCCGATGTTTTTGGGGTTCCTGCTCGACGGCGCGCTTCAAACCAGCCCCCTTTTTCTGTTTGTCGGGCTCGCGGTCGGCATCATCGCGGCGGTGGCCCTGGTCTACACGAGGTACGCAAGACGGTACATGTGAGCGGTTTGGGGATCCCGGGACGGACTGCAGTTGTGTGTTCAGCTGCGGCTGTCACCGCGTTCGTTGCACTTGCTTTGCTCGGTCAGCCCCACGCTGGGGCATTTCTGGGCATCGGCCTTGCCCTTGGTGGTCTGAACGGGTTGCTCGCCGGAGGTGCCGCCGACGTTCTCGGCTCGTTTCGTATGGCCAGCCTCATGCGCCTTGGCTTCCTTTCGGTGGTGGCCCTGGCCCTCGGACTCCTCTTCGAGCCGCCTCTGGCCTGGGTCATCGTCGCCGGCCTGGCGTCGGCACAGTTCGTCATGTCCGCGATCGCGATGCGCTCGGTGATGCGAACTTGATCTTCACAGAAGACGCACCTGTAAATCACCCGACGTTCGATTTGGGCTGCGGTTCGTTCTGCATGATCAACTACGACAGCGTCATCTCGAGTGCCATCGCCATCCTGGTGACGATCGTTGTCGCCATCATCATCGCCAGGTCCCTCCAGCCGAACCGGCCTGGCCGCCTGCAAGCGCTGGCGGAGTGGCTCTTCTCCTATGTGCGCAGGACTGCTACAGAGAACGCGCCGGACGCACCGTACCTGGTGCCTCTGGCGGCGACGATCGGCTTCTACATCCTCGTCGCCAACTACCTGGATTTCTTTCCGATCACGTTGCTGCCAAATGTTCATCCGGCCAACACCGACGTCAATCAGACGGCGGCCATGGCCCTTGTCGTGTTCGTGGTTGTCAACGCCTATACCATCAGGCTGCGTGGTGTTCGCGGCTACCTATACCACTTGACCCGGCCGCACGAGCTGCCGATATGGGCCCGAGCTGGGTTCACTGTGCTCAACGTCATCGAGGAGATCGCAAAGCCTGCGACTCTGGCCCTTCGGCTTTTTGGAAACCTGCTGGCTGGGCTACTCATGATCTACGTAATCACGCTCCTGCTCGGCAATCTGCCTGTCGTTGGACCGTGGCTGGCGGGCCCCATCTTCCTGGCCATCTGGAAGCTTTTCGACGTACTGTTCATCGGCCTCATCCAGGCCTTCATATTCATGTTGCTGACCATGGTCTACTTTGGGCTCGCCCGCGAAGGGCTCGAAGAAAGCCACTCACATTAAGGAGGAGCCAAATGGATCATTTCGCCGCTGCCATGATCGCCTTCGGACTTGCCCTGGGTGGAGGCGCCATCGGCGCCGCCATCGGCGACGGTCTCGTGGGTAACGCCACCATTCAAGGGGTTGCCCGCCAGCCGGAATCTCGCGCTCAGCTCCAGGGCATCATGTTCATCATCATCGGCCTGGTCGAGGGCATGTACTTCATCAACCTTGCCTTCGGCGCCCTCTTCGTGTTCTCGATCGGAAAGTGATCCTAGCGGCTACCTTTCTGGACGCCGGGCCACTGACGATAAACGCGACCCTTATCGTCGAGCTGGTCGGGTTCCTGTTCATGCTCCTGTTCCTGATGTACGTGCCCCTACCGTTCCTCGGGATTCCAAAGCCAGTGTTTCCGTGGATCGTCTCAGTCGCCGAGGCCCGGCAGCGCGAGATCACTTCCCAGCTAGAGGCTGCCAAGAAGGAGCGGGAGGACGCGGAGGCCCGGCTCGCCGAAGCTCAGGCCAAGCTCGATGATGCACGCAAGACAGCTCAGAGCGTGATCGAGGCCGCCAACAAGTCAGCTGAGCAGCTACGCCAGGAGCTGCGGCAGAAAGCAGACGAGGAGTCCAGGCGAACCATCGAGAGCGCAAGGAAGGAGATCCAGGCCGAGCGGGAAAAGGCGATCCAATCGGTTCGGAATGAGGTCGCCGGCCTCGTCGTTGCGGCCACTGAGAAAGTCATCGGCGAGACGCTCGACGACGCAAAGCATAAGCAGCTCATCGAGCGGGCGATAGCCGAGGTGGCGAGTGGCGACGGCAGCCGCTAAGAGGTACGCGCGCGCCGTTTTCGAGCTGGCCACCGAGGAGGGCCAGCTCGAGGCGTGGGGCCGTCGCCTGGTCACGGTTCGAGAACTGCTGTCCGACCCCAGCGTGGCTGCGGTGCTCACCAACCCGACCATTCCTGTGGCTCGCCGCATGGATCTCATCTCCGGCGCGCCCCACGAACTGGATCCTGAGGCGACCAACCTGGCGCGGCTCCTGATCGAGTCGAACCGTGTGAAGCAGATAGGGGATGTCGTGGTCGAGTTTGAGGCGCTGGCCGACCAAGCTGCTGGGCGCGTCCGTGCCACCGTCACGACCGCGGTCGAGCTCGATCACGCCGAACGTGACATGGTCGCTGACCAGCTCTCCAAGCGGTTGGG
>JAYUFT010000307.1:0-3051 GCA_043738605.1 Candidatus Dormiibacterota bacterium
GCGCGACTGCTCTCAAGCGTGCTCATCGAACTGAGCGATGCGCTTCTGTGGTCGGCTCGCGCATGAACCCGAGGACGCGCTCGGCGTTGCGGTGAAATACGTCCTCCATGACCTCGTCGGCATAGCCGAGCTCGGCCCATTCGCGGAAGATGCGCTCGTACGCCAAGCTCGGATAGTCGCTTCCGAACATCACCTTGTCGCGCAAGCGTCCTCTCACATCCTTCTTCAACATTTCAGGAAAGTATTTTGGAGCCCAACCGGAAAGCTCCCAGTAAACGTTGCCCTTGTGCAGGGCGACGGCCGTCATCTCCTCGATCCATGGCCACCCCGGGTGCGCGGCGATGATCGTCAGGTTGGGAAAATTTGCCGCGAGGTCGTCGAGTGCGAGAGGGTGCGCGTGTCGCAGCTTCGATCCCAGGCCACCCGCGAGGCCCGCTCCCATCCCGGTTGTTCCCACGTCGATCATGACTGGCACGTTCAACCCATCGATGAGCTCGAACAACGGGTGCAGTCGCTCGTCGTCGACGGCGAAGCGACCCATGATCGGATGGAAGTGGAAGCCGAGGAGGTGAAGGTCCTCGATCGCATGCCTCGCTTCCTCGAGCGCGCCAGCACCCTTTAGCGGGTCCACTGCGGCCCAGCCCTGCAAAATCGTGCCAGGGTGCCTATCGCGCAGCTGCGCCACGTAATCGTTGGTGCAGGGCGGCGCGCCGGTGACGGACTCGATGTCGAACGCGACCAGGACTGCCTGGACGCCTGCGGCCTCGAACTCCTGGATTACTTCTTCTTCACTTTTGGCCACCCACTCACGCTTCCAGTACGCGCCCAACGCTTCCGCGAACGGCCCATATGAGTCGATCCACGGCTGCGTACCGGGGTAACAGTGAAGGTCGATTTTCCGCACCTGGCTCTAATGCTCGCTAGGAATCAGGACTCGGACGCCGCAATCGACCCGGGATCCGCTTCGCTTGCGGGCTCGCCTTCGGACAGGTTGGTCAACTCCAGCAATCCCGGTCCATAGAGGTTCTCGAGCTCATTAGGCAGGTCCGCGTACATGCGCTGCACGAACAGGTCGTGGCGAATGTAGGACTTCACCAGGCTCGCGGCGAGCGGAAAATCCCCGAACATAACCTCCCAATCGCGCCCATCGCGTGCGAGTGCCCAGAGTGCCCACCTCGAGTCAACCACCAGCGCAAGGTGACGCGCCTTGCGCGACGCGTAAAGGGTGCCCTCAGTGCTTGCGTGGCGCATGACCTGTCCGCGTGGCGGCTGGAATGGCAGGCTGCCGAAATGCACGATGACGAACTGGACCCCGCGGCTCGCCGCCTCGTCCACGGCGCCGGCCAGTCCCTTGAGCTCGTCGGTGCGGCCGCTGAGGTACACACGGCTGTGGGCGCGTGAAAGGGCATGGACGGCTTTGTCGGTGGCAGCGGCGAAGCTGTCCAGGCGGGATAGTGCGACCCTGCCGTCGTGGACGCGCCGCCCAGGGAGGCTCTCGAGGCTGTCCCGCGCAGCCTTCACCTTTTCGCCGAATTCTTTCTCCAGAGCGCTGAGCAGGATCTGCGGTGGGACCGCCGAGTAACGGGCCGGTCGTTCGCTGGTCAAGACCGCCGCCCCGCGCTGGACCAGCCGTCGCAGGGTTTCGTACACCTTCGGCTGTGGCACCCCGGTGTCATTGGCCACGCTGTAACCCGTCGCGCCCTCAGACATCAGCAGCCCAACGTAGGTGCGCGCCTCGTACTGTGAGAACCCGACCTGAGTCAGCCGCTCGGCGATGGACATGGCGGATTCACTCATCTGCGTTCATGCCGATCCAGGTACGAGGTTCTGCATCACTACGATGGTAGTGCGCACCATTGGCATCGGATGCTAGCACAGCCCAACGCCAAGCCTGATGGCCGATGAAGGCGCGGGCGCAAGCCTAGGCCAGAGCCAGCGCCGAGCCGTTCAAAGTCGCTTTCAGCTCCACCGGGACTGGCGCCCGAAAGGTTTGCGCCGCGTGGCAGGCGCGCTCAGCGTGGGCGACCAGCCTGGCAACCTGCGAGTCGGACGCTGAGCTGTTGATGTGGAGATCGAAGGTCACTTGCTGAAAGGCGCCTGGTGGGCCGCCAAGGTCGTATTTGTCCGCCACGCTGAAGGTGGCGCGGACGTCGACATCGGCGTCTTCGATCGGGACCTCATACATTGGCGAAAACTTCGCCAGCTGGGTCAGCAGTCAAAAGGCGGCGCCAGCGAGAAGGTACTGCAGGGGAGCCGGCGCGAGGTCGTCGCCGCCACGCTCTGGGGGTTCGTCAGACTCGATCTGGAACCGACCGACTCGGCCGATCATGTGCATGTCCTTGTCGATGTGCGCGACTGCCCTCTGGGTCAGTACGGGAACCTTCATCGTGTTTGCGCGTGTTGAGTCGTAGGCCTTTTGCATCCGATCGAGGTCGACGCGGGTGGGCTTATCGCGCAAGGTGCAATCCTCCAAAACGGAGCGGAATCGGTCTCTGGCAGCACGATACCAGCCCGACAAGTCGCGACCTGTCCGAACCAGCCATCAGGCGGCTTGCCTATAGTCCGCTGACATGCCGCAGGATGAGGCCGTAGCTGCATCGACCCGAAGGGCGTCAGGGTGGATCACCCTGCTGGTGCTTTTCGGGATCGCTTCGACCGTCGAGGCCTTCACCGTTTCACACGTTTTCCGCTTCATGCCGCTTTACCTCGCCACCGTGCAGGTCCCGCCCGCCGAGGTGCCGGCCTGGACCGGCTACCTCAACGCCGCGTTTTTCCTCTTTGGCCTTCCACTGGTCCCCTTCTGGGGCGTGTGGGCGGAGCGTTACGGGCGCATTCCGATCATCGCCCGCAGCGCTTTCGTCGAGATGGTGGTCTTCGCCGTCCTGTGGTTCGCCCAGAACCGTTGGGAGGCGGCCTTCGGTTTGCTGTTGGTCGGGTTCCAGCTCGGCAACACGGGGGTGATGCTCACCGCCCTTCGCGCAGTCACGCCGCAAGGCCGGGTCGGTTTGGGGATCTCTCTCTTTGGCGTCACCCCGTCACTCGGCTTCGCGC
>JAYUFT010000308.1:0-25362 GCA_043738605.1 Candidatus Dormiibacterota bacterium
CGCGCAAGGCGCCAACACGCTCGACATCGCCAAGCGCACCGACCTTTACAACAAGGCCCAGGCTGAGTGGCTGGACTACGCCCCGACCGTTCAGCTCTACGAGCGTCCGGACGTGTTCAGCTTCAACACCACGAACTTCGGCAACTTTTCAGGCAGCGCCAACTCGGCACTCGCGATTTGGAATATGGCCGACTGGTTCAACGTCAGAGGCAAAAGCTAGCCGTTGGTCGAGCGCATGTCACGGCGCTTCATTGCGGGCGCGCGGCAATTCTTTCAGCCAGGGCCAACTCGGCCCTGGCTGTCCCCGCCCTTGCAGCCGATCAGGACAAACCGTACCGTAATGCTCTAAATGAGCACATTTCAACAAACGGACGCTTCGACGTTCGAGGCGCTGATGACAATTGCCAGCGGGCTCCATGGTCCCGACGCGCACACCCCGACCGAACACACGCTTCATCTTGCAGACGGCAGGCTAGATCGGATGCGTGATCCGAAAGACGCCGTCATCTTCTTGAACAGCGTCGTCTCGTGGTGGCGAACTCACAGCGACTCGATCAGCTGGACAATGCCCAGCGGCCCGATACCACGCGACACGCTGGGGCGAATGCGCCAAATGCGCAATGCGGTTCAAGCACTTGCGGATCGCGATCGTGCTGGATACCAGCGGGGAGTGAAGGCGCTCGCCGACCATTACACCTATCGGTTGGACGCGCAGAGTGGCAAGCTGCGATCAACAGCTCGCGGATGGGACGCATTCATCGCCGGCCTGCTGCCGGCTCTTGCAGAGCTTGGTGAACACTCCGACCGCTTGCGACGTTGCGCGAACGAGGAGTGTCGGTGGATCATCTTGGACAACACGCGCAACGGCACACGGACCTGGTGCCACTCCACGCTCTGCGGCAACAAGATGCGCGTGCGCCGGTTCCGGGCACGCCAACGGAAAGGCACCGGCAGCAGGACGCGCACGACAAGATCAGTTCTCGGGTGATTTAACCCGGAGGTCTCAGCATGAACACGATCGGCGGGCATGCTCCGGCCTGCGCCTCGCCAGTGACCGCGAATCCATGACGCTCGTAGAAAGAAATGGTGCGTGGGTTGGGAGTTTCGAGATATGCGGGCAGATGACTTGCGTCCACGATCCCGAGGCAGGCCTTCATCAACTGGCCGCCGAGCCCCCTTCCCTGTAAGGCGGCGTCGACGCCAAACCACGGCAGGTACCAATGCGGATAGTTCGGATGGGCAGCGTCCATTTGTTCAAGGACCGAAAATACATCGCCATGCTTGTCCGAGGCGACGCTCTCGGTGAGGATCGTCGTAATAGCGCTGCCGTCTGGCTCCGCGCCCGGGGATAACCAGAGGGCGACGGCGGAGAACTCATCGAGACTCCAGACCGTGTGCTCTTCGAACGCCTTTCCGCCAAACGCTCTGAGGAACTCCGGGAAATGCATGAGGTATTGCCGCGGCTCCGGATAAAGCCAGCGCTCGACTGGATCGTCTGCGAATGCGGAAACGAGGGTATCGAACGCTCTGGCCTGTTGGTCGCCGGGTACGGACGAGAAGGCTATGGTGCTCACTGTCCGCGATCGAAAGGGACACGAAGCCGCGTTCCCTTCCGATGAGGGATGTGGTGGCCGTTGAGTAGCCGATCTATAAACCTTGGAACTAGGAGAGTCTAGTGGCTCGTAGCTTCATGTCTTTGCCGGCGCATTCCGCCTTAGCCTTTAACCATGAAGCAGACGATCTGTCAGATAGTTGATTCGGGGCCAGGTGGCCGTCAGTTGCCCAACGCCGTTTGGGCAGCTTAGCCCGTGCGGTGGTTAGGCCGAGGCGCAAACACTCCGGTGAAATCCGACTCCCGCAGGCCACCGTGGTTCGCTGTATTGCTTGGTCTCCCGATCGGGGGGGCGCTGGCCATCCCGTTGCTCGTGCCGTTCGACTCCGTTAGTAGCCTCCAGTTGTCGGCGGGCGACGCAGTTTTCGCGAACGAGAAGGGTCCGCACCTCGGTTTCTTCCCTCACCGCCAGGATGTCGTCATCGTGAGCGAAGACCTCCACACCACCGGTGCAATTGGTATCCCCACCCCCACTGACGACGTCGCTCTCTATCGGGAGCTGCTGGCGCAGGGAGCGATTGTCATCGGCGACCCTCGTACCATCACCAACCCCAAGTTCGCTATGACCATAGTGCACGGCCTGGAGCAAGTGCCTGGCGCCGCCGGACACGTGTTCCGGAACATGGCACTTCCTTCCGGCAACCCGCACTTCCTGACCGACACCGAGAAGATGAATTACTCCGCTGCTGACTTCACGTATACAGATGCGGCCACTGACGTCAACCACATCGTGCGGTACTACCCCCTGATCTCCGCGGATGCGGATGTGCACATTGACGAGACGCTCGTTTTGAAGATGTCCAGGGTTGCTCTCGGCGTGCCACTCACCACAAACGCCTTGTTGGAGGCCCGCAATTCCGGAATCGCGGGAGTGTGGTTTCGGCTGACCCTCAACCCAAGCCAGGTTACGAGTGCATTGCGTGCTGCGATTAACGTTCCGCCGGCACCGTATCCGCTGGGAGCTGGACGTCAAATTCCGTGGGTCGTCCATCCTTCCGTGCAAGAGTCAGCGCTCGCATTACCTGCGGCGGTATGGATTAAGTACCGTTCGGCTCCAGGTACAGCTCCCGACCTCCCCGTTTACCCGCACTACTCCTATGTGGACGTCCTCGAGGGCCGCGTGCCCCTCGGAGCGCTCAAAGGCAAGCTGGTGTTGGTCGACAACGCCGGCACCAGTTTCCCAGTACCAACTGCCGCTCGTGGCGAGACATTGGCCGAGCTCGACGGGCAGGTGCTCGAAGAGGTCTTGGACGGCACTTTCCTGCAGCCGGAATCGCAGCTGGTTGCGGTCCCCGCAGTCTTACTTCTGGCGCTCATTGGCAGCTTGGCCTTCGCCCTTGCAGGCTTGGCGAGGGCACTTGGGGTAGTGGGTGCCGCCCTCGTCGTCTACGTCGGATTGAGCATCAGTCTCTACCGCTCGGGCATCTTCCCAGACCTCATTTTGGCGCCGGCCGCGCTGCTAACAGCGTCAGCCACGAGCGGCGGCCGTCGCTACGTTCAGGAGACCATGGAAAGGCGCCGCATCTACGACCTTTTCGGGCGCTACGTGCCTCGGACCGTGGTCGCGGAGCTGGTTCGCCGGCCGTCCGATCGCGCTCTAGCCCTGGGTGGAGACAAGCGCGAGCTGACCGTGCTGTTCGCGGACGTTCGGGGTTTCACGAGCCTCTCGGACCAGCTTCCGCCGGAAGAGGTGTTGGGCCGGCTTAATAAGGTGCTCCGCTCCCTGGTAGAGGCTGCGTTCGATGAGAACGGCACCGTCGACAAGTACATCGGCGACGCGGTGATGGTCTTGTTCAACGCGCCCCTCGAGCAAACCGATCACCGCGAGCGGGCTGTTCGAAGCGCTCTGAAGATGCAGGCGGCGTTGATCGGAATCGACATGTCGGTTGGAGTTGGAATCCATTCGGGGATTGCTGTCGTCGGCAACGTAGGAACGGTCGAGCGTCTCGAGTACACGGCCATCGGGGCCACGGTTAACTTGGCGGCTCGGCTCTGCGAATCGGCGGGCAGGGGCGAGATCATCATCTCGGAGGAGCTCCGCACCTGGCTGGGCGACAGTGTCGAGGTGGAAACGCGGCCTCCGATTCTGGTCAAAGGCATTAACCGCGAGCTCGTGACGTACAGGGTGGCAGGGCTCAACGTACCTGCGGTCAGCCCACTTTCAGCTGGAACGCTGGGCCGCGCAAATCGCAGCTCCTGACTGACCTATCTGGCCATGGTGGATCTGCAACTCTCAGGCTCTCAGTGGGCCGAGGCCGCGGGGGCGTAGAGGCGATAGGCGGCCATCGGGCGGTCGAAGCCCTTCAGTGTCAACTGCTCAGGCGCGGCGTCAACGGCACCCCGCAAGCGCCGGTACGACTCCTCGCTGAGCAGCACCTCGCCTGCGGCGGCCTGCGATTGCAGCCGCGCCGCAAGGTTGGTCGTCTCCCCGAGCACCGACAGGTTGGCGCCGGACTTCAAGGTGCCGACCACGGCTGCCCCAGTGGCGATTCCAATACCCACGGGAAGGCCGAGCATGCCAGCCTTATCGCGCAGGGCGACTGCCGCCTGAAGCGCGTGCGCGGCGTGGTCGACCTGGTTGCCCGAGATGTTGAAGGTGGCCATCACGGCATCGCCTGCGAACTTGTCCACCACACCGAGGTGGCGCTCCACCTCCTGCGCCGCCCAGCGCTGATAGGTGGCGACCAGGTCGACCATCTCGGCCGGTGGACGCGCGCCGGCCATCGCCGTGTAGCCGCGCACGTCGGCGAACATCACCGTCACCAGCCGCTCGCCCAACTCGGCAGGCGCTTGAACGTTCTCGGTCTGCGCCGGCGCGGGCGCGTCAACCACGATCCCAATCCGCGCCAGGCCTTCTTCGGCGTTGCTTTCCAGAAGCCGGAGGCCGAGGCGTCGGCTGGTGCCCAAAACATGCCTGAACTCGCTCTCGGCACCGTCGGCGTCGTCTTCACGAAGGTGGATGTCAGCCAGCAACAGCCGGGCTCTGAGCTCGCGCAGGACCAGGCCGGTTCGCTCGAAAGTCGCAACCGCCTCGCCGACGGCAGCCCGAGCCTTGGCGGTGTTGCCGCCATCCAGCAGGATTCTCGCTCGCGCGACGTTGGCTGCCTGCCTTGCAATGGGCGCCGGCGCAGCCTCCAGCGCCGTGAGCATCCGCTCGGCGTCTTCGAGCCGCCCGGCGGCAAGGAAGGCCTCGACCGCCGCTTCGCCGCTGTCATCGATCGTCGCGAGTTTAGCCAGATTGAGCAAGAACTCGGCCGCCTCCAGCGCCCGAGGCAAATCGCCTGTGGCGAGATGGAAGCGGATCCAGAGCCAGGCATCGCCGATCGCATCCTGCAGTTCGGATTCGGTGTTCGGAGGGACCATGTGCTCACGGGCCTCCCCGTAGCGCGCGAGTTCCAGGTAGTTCAGGCCGAGCCCCAGGCCCGATTGCCGTTCAATTTGCGCGTCTCCAAGAGCGCGAGCGTGAGCATGCAGTTCCTGAGCCGCTTTCAGCCCACCTGCCACGTCCCCGGTCTGATGCTTCCACATCCTCGCGGCGAAGAGCCTGGACAACGTTCCCCAGCGCTCGATTTTGATTGCCTCCAGGCGTGGTATGACGTCCCTCAGTTTGTTTGGCTCCATGTTGTCGATGTACATGACACTGACGTTGTGGAGCGCGTTGCCGGCGATGTTGTACAGGCCTCGCTCGAGCGCTTCGCGTGCGCTCCGCTCGAGAAGCTCGATCCCTGCGAGGTAGTCTCCTTCGTAAGCGCGGGCGACGCCCAGATAGTTCAGCGCCCAGATCCGCATGTCCTCGGCGTCCGCGGCGACGGCGGTCGAGATTGCTTTCTCAGCCAGCTCCCGCCCTGGTCCGGCGTCCAGGTTGAACACGTGCAGGCCGGCGAGACGGATGTAGGCGAGCGCAAGCTCGCGGCTCGGCCCGGCCGGCTCCAGCTCCGCCAGCGCTCTCTCGTACTCCTCGCGAGCTCGCCCCGGATCCGATCGCTCCCAGTAGCAGCGGCCAAGCGTGAGTCGGTGACGGGCGGCTTCAAGCGGCTGGCCGGCCTGCTCGAGCAGTCGAACGCCCGCCTCCAGCGGCTCCATCGCCAGGGCCGAGGTACCCATCAACCAGTACGCCTCGCCCAACCGGCACAGCAGGCGTGCGCGATCGATGCCGGTGGTGACCACGGGTAGCAGCAGCGAGTAGAGAGCTGCCGCCTCGCCGTACCCGAGTGCCGACTCCGCTGCGGCAGCGGCCTCCATGGTGACCTGGATGGCCTCCTGCCACCGGTTCGCATTTCGAAGGTGGAAGGCGACCTCGGCCCTGGGCGTCTCCATCCGCTCCGCGAGGACGTCGGCGGCCGCCGAATGCAGGCGTTCGCGGGTAGGCGCGCTGAGGTCCTCGTGGATCGCCTCCTGCGTCAGCGCGTGGCGGAAACGGTAGCGCCCGCGGGAACCTGGCTCCTCCTCCAGGAGCTGTTGCTGCACCGCGGTCTGGAGCGCGGTCTCGACGGCCATCCGATCCTGTTCGGAGAGGCGAATCAGTGTCTGGTAGTCGAAGGAACGCCCGAGGATGGCCGCGCAGCGCAGAATCTCGGCCTGTCCGGCGTCGAGGCGCTCGACCCGCAGGAGGATGCTGTCCCGCACGGTCTCCGGCATCCGAAGCTCGGCGATCGGCTTGCGCTGCCAGTCGGCCTCTTTCCGGTAGATGTCCCCGCGGTCGATCGCCGCCTTCAGCATCTCCTCGAGCACAAACGGATTGCCCTCACTTCGCGCGTACATGAAGTCGCGGAACTCCTCGCCAACGGCGGTGTTGTCGAAGATCGAGCTGACCATGCGGGCGATGCCTTCCGGCGGAAGGGGTTCTAGCTCGAGCATCTGAGCCAGGCGCGAGCGCTGCCAGCCCTGGATTGTGGGCAGCAGCGGGTGCTTGCGATGCATCTCGTCGCCGCGGTAGGTCGCCAGCACCAGCAACCGCCGGTTGCGAAGCCGCCGTGTGAGGTAATCGAGCAGCTCGCGCGTCGACGCGTCGGCCCAATGGAGGTCCTCAACGATCAACAGCAGGCCTCGCTCCTCCGAGGCCAGGCCTAGAAGTGCGAGGATTGCCTCGAACAGCCGCAGGCGCCCATCCGGCGTCTCGGTCTCGTTCGGCGCTGGGCTGTCTTCAGCCAGCTGCGGAAAGACCTTGGCCAGCTCGCGCACGTGCACCCCGAGGCGCTGGGGCAGCTCCGCCATTCTGCCGGTGGAGAGGTGGTTGCCGATCGCCTCTAGGAAGGGCAGGTAGGGGAGGGCGAGGTCTGCCTCCGAGCAGGAGCCCTCCATCACAGTGGCTCCGATCCTTTCGGCCCGAGCCGCCAGCTCAGTGCAAAGCCGGCTCTTGCCCATGCCGGCGTCGCCGGCGAGGACCACGACCGAACCGTCGCCGCGGCAGGCCGCCAGCAGGGCGTCCTCGAGGGTAGACAGTTCCTCCTCGCGCCCCACCAGAATGCGGCACACCGCTCGCGTGATCACGGCCAGCAAATCTTAAGGGCGGAGCGTCGACAGTCCTGCACGATGATGGTTGGCAGCGGACTTCGGTGGACTCGGGTGGACGGTTATCCCTGTGCACGGCATTTAGAGGGTCAGGGCGAATCCCCTTGCTTCCACCATCTGGCGGAACGAGGCAAGCGCAACGGCGTGATCAGTCCACGGCGTCGAGGGCGAGTGCCACGGCCTGGTCGACAGTCAGCGCCCGGCCTTGTTCCCACGCCTCGGCAAGGGCATCGCTATCTAGTTGGGATCGGATGGTGGCGAGCAGCTCCTCTGTGAACCCTGTGACCCAGGCCTCGCGAGTTCCGATTTCCTCGTACAAAGCCAGCGAGTACGAGAGAAGGCGAGCCGCGGTCCCCGCTCTTCCGGACAAGGCGAGGGCGTCGGCGAACTGGCCGAGGCTCCTGGCGATCATCTGGGGCTCGCCGAGGTCGCGCCATACGGGAAGGCTCATTTTCAGCATCGAGAGGGCCTCAGGGACCCGGCCCTCGTGGACGGCGATACCCGCCAGACCGCCCAGCGACATTGCTTCAATGCGCTCATCTTTGACCGCACGTGCGCGAAGAACGATCTCCTCGTGTAGTGCCCGGGCCCGTCCGTAGTTGCCGAGCTTGGTGCAGATATATGCAAGGTTGTCAGTCGCCAGCAGACTGAAGTGCTCATCGCCGAGCTCGCTGAATCGTCGCACGCTCTCCTCGAAAAGCTGCTGCGCCATTTGAGGATCGCCCTCCTCGTCGGCTGCGAGGCCGAGCAACAGTCCGGAATAAGCGGTGCCCCAGGCATTGCCAAGACTTCGATGGAGCGCGAGCGCTTCCTCAGCTCGATGCCGCGCGGTGGCAGGATCGCCAGTGGTGACCGCCATCTGCCCTGCTCCGTTCAGGGCCCGGGCCCGGGCCGCGGTCGGGCGCTCGTCTGCGCTTAGCGCGCTCTCGAGACGTCGCCGGCCCTCCGTGAAGTGGCCTTTCTGGTACCAGAACCGCGCCAATGCTCCGGCAAGCAGTAGGACACGCTGACTCTCGCTTGAGGACTCGAGCCAATCGAGGGCCGCTCGAAAGTTGTCGTGCTCGCACTCCAGCCGGCGGAGCCACCCCCCCGGGTTCCCACGAAGGTTCGGCTGTGCCTCCTCGGCCAGGGCCAGGAAGTACTCGGCGTGGCGCAGCCGCATTACCTTAGCTTCGCCTGAGTCCTCAAGCCGCCCGCTCGCGTACTCGCGGATCGTCTCCAGCATCCAGAACCGTTCCTCCGCGTGGCGCAGGAGACTCTTGTCGAGAAGAGACTGAAGCGTGTCGAGGTCGGCCTCGCAGACCTTCTCCGCCGCCTCGAGGCGCCAGCCTCCCGCGAACACTGCGAGCCGGGCGAAGAGCTGTTGCTCTTCCTTCCGCAGCAGGTCATAGCTCCACTCGATCGTCGCTCGAAGCGTCCGCTGGCGGGGGTCGACGCCACGCCCGCCCTTGAGCAGGTCGAGCCGCAGCGAGATGCGCTCAACGAGCTGCTCCGGCGAGAGGACACGCACGCGCGCCGCCGCCAGCTCGAGCGCGAGGGGTAGATTCTCGAGCCGGGCGCAGAGCTCCGGCACCGCCGCGCTCGCAACGAAACTGGGCAGCGCCGCGCGCGCTCGGGCGAGAAAGAGCTCCGTCCCATCCTGCGGCTCGAGCGGCGGCACAGGGTACGCCTGCTCGCCAGGTATGCGAAGCAACTCGCGACTGGTCACCAGAATTTGGAGGTTTGGGCAAGCGGTGAGCAAGGCCGTGAGGTCGGTTGCAGCCTCGACAACGTGCTCGAAATTGTCGAAGAGCAACAGCATCGATTTGTCAGCGATGTGTGCGGCCAATCCGTCCCTCGCACCGAGCACATGCCCCGCGGTCTCGAGCACAAGGTCTGCGTCTCCTAGCGATGCCAGTGGAACCCACCAGACGCCGTCTACGAAGGCGTCTGCCGCGGCGCCCGCGGATTGAAGTGCGAGCCGCGTCTTGCCTGTCCCGCCGGGCCCGGTCAGCGTCAGCAGGCGGACATCCTCCTTCGACAGCAGCCCGAGCACGTGCGTCAGCTCCTGTTCGCGGCCGAGGAAGGAGGTCGTCGGGATCGGCAGATTCGTCTGGTAGAGGCTCTTGAGCGGCGGGAAATCCTCGTTTCCCAACTGATAGATGCGGTCGGGAACTGAAAGGTCCTTCAACCGGTGCTCGCCGAGGTCACGCAGCCCGTCCCTGCCAGCAAGAGCGGCCGTTGAAGCGGAGACGAGCACCTGTCTGCCGTGGCCGCAGGCGGCGATGCGGGCCGCCCGGTGCACGTCGATACCGACGTAGCCCTCGTCGGCCAGCTGCGGCGTGCCCGTATGGATCCCAATCCGCAAGTGGATCGGACCCGTGGCTAGCCCATTGAGCGCGGCGGCGGCCGCACGCAGCGCACCCGGGGCGGTTGGAAAGGCGACGAAGAAGGCGTCCCCCTGCGTATCCACCTCGACGCCGCCGTTCGCGCCGAACGCCTCCCGCAAGATTCGGCGATACCTCGCAAGCGCGTCCGCATACACATCGGTCCCCAACTCGAGCAACAGCTTCGTCGAGCCCTCCACGTCCGTGAAGAGGAAGGTGACCGTGCCGGAGGGAAGATCGCGCCGCATGGCGCCATGATGCGCCAGCGTACAAGGCCGATTGACTTGCGGGGACTTCGACCTTAGGCTGCCGCCAGTTGGCTGCAATGGGCGCGACGGTGGGCGGGGGAGTCCCTGGTTCGGGGCGGGTCTCAGTGTGGGATCGGTTCGCTGAGAACGTCAGCCTTGGCAGCTACGTGCCCGTGCTACGCCAGGATCTCACGTGGGCTCGGATGACGACCCGCCACGGCAAGCCCAACATCATGCTCGCCGACCGGCCGCGAAAATACCTCCGGATCGGCGAAAGGGACGATTTCCTGGTGCAGCGGATGGACGGCACACGCCGGGTCTCTGACCTCGTCGTCGACTACTTCGAAAAGTTCGGAACATTCGGTCTCAAGCAGGTGAGCGACCTCGTGACCACCCTGCGCCAGGCCGACTTCCTCACCGATTCGCCTCGGGATGTCTGGGTCGACCTTGGCGAGCGCCTGAATCCGGCATCCAAACCGCCTGAGCGCCGCTGGACTGAGGGTACGGCGATGCGGCTGAAGGTGCCGCTGCGGGGAATCGACGGATTCGTGACCAGCTACCACCAGAAGGTTGGGCGCTGGGCCTTTTCGCCGCTGTTCCTCATCTTCAGTTTCCTGGTCTCCGTAGCCGGGCTTGCAGCCTTCGTCGAATTGCTGATCCGGGGCCGGGACCCGTTCGCCCCGATCGCGGGTTCCGGGCTGGCCGGAATCGTGGCGCTGGTGGTCGCGTACTACATCACGATCTTCATCCACGAGAGCGCGCACGCCCTCACCTGCAAGCACTACGGTCGGATAGTCCCGAAGGGAGGCTTCCTCCTCTACTACCTGATGCCGGCTTTCTATGTAGATGTGACCGATGCCTGGCTCGAACCGTGGCGGCACCGGATCGCCATCTTCTGGGCCGGGCCGTATTCCGGCTTCTTCCTCGCCGGCCTCTCCTCGCTGCTGGTGTGGGCGCTGCCGCCGGGCATCGCCTCCACCGTCGTTTTCAAGCTCGCGGTCGCTGCCTACCTGACCAACCTTCTGAACCTGATGCCCCTACTGCTGCTCGACGGTTACTGGATCCTCGAGCAATGGCTCGAGATCCCTCAGCTGCGGGATCGGGCCCTCGCGTGGGTGGGGGGGCCTTTTTGGCGCATGCTCTGGTCCCGCCGGCGACCGACGCGACGAGAGCTTTTTTTCTCCGTGTTCGGGATCCTCTCGGCGATTTATACGTTCCTCGCCGCGTTTATCGCCATCTATTTCTGGCGAAAAAAGCTTGCGCCCATCATCGCGCCGCTCTGGTCGACGCCAGGCCTTCTTTCGAAGGTGGTCTCCGTAGTGGTGATCGGGGCCATCGCGATCCCTCTCGGCATTCGCTACGCGCGAAGGCTGTGGCGCATGCGGACTGTCGTCACCAAAGCACCACAGCTGGCGCGGCGGGCCATCTTTACGGTCCGCATGAACGACCGCCTCATCCTGCTTGGAGGCTTGCGCTTCCTCGGCGGCATGCCGCGAGCGAGCATCGAACGGCTGGCCCAAGCGGCCCGGGTTCGCCACGCGGCCACAGGCGAGGTGGTGGTCCGGCAGGGTGAGCGGGGAGCGGAGTTCTTCATCATCGCCGACGGCCAGGCCGAGGTCTCGATCCTGGAACGTGGCGAGGAGCGGGCGGTGCGCAGGCTCAAACCTGGGGAGTTCTTCGGCGAGCGCGCGCTCCTCGAAGGGGGAATTCGGACGGCCACGGTGCGAGCCCTGACCCCCATGCGGCTGCTCGTTTACGGCGAGCGCAGCTTCTGGGGGGAGCTGGCCGGCCCGATCGAGTGGCAGCGGAAGGTGCGCGAGTCATTGCATGAAAGGGAGCTTCTGAAGCGAGTGCCGCTGTTCGCCGATGTGAGCTCGCGCCAACTCGACCTGCTCGCGGTTAAGCTCGCGGTCGTGCCGTTCGCCAAGGGAACTGTGATCGTGCGCCGCGGCGATCCCGGAAACGATTTCTTCATCGTCCGGGATGGCCGGTTGGCGGCCATCGGCGAAACGCGCCAGACTCTTGTCGAGATGGGCCCAGGCGAGTTCTTCGGCGAGATCGCTCTGCTTCGCGACACCCCTCGCACGGCGACTGTCGTCGGGCGGATTGCGGGATCCGTGTGGCGCCTGGGAAGACAGGATTTCCATGAGTTGCTCGGCCAGTACCTCGCATTGGAGGACGAGTTCGAGGGTGTGGCGGTGGCCAGGGGTCATGGCATGGAAGGGGCGGCCTGAGGCGTGCAGTGTTGGATCTGCGCTGCCCCGGCGAGTGCCAGCTGCCGCTTCTGCGGGCGGGCCGTTTGTCGGAACGACGCTCGCATTCATCCCTTCGTTCTCGAGGTGTACGAAAGCGGCGGCACCCACTACGGGCTGGCGGTTGAGGATGCGATCCACTGCGGGGTCTGCAAACCCAAGCCTGACCCCGTGCTGATGGAATTCCTTGACGAAGCCCCGGCGCAGCGCCCGGCCAAGGGCCGAAAGCCGGCCAAGGGGTGACAAACGACACAGGTCTTGTGTGCCAAAAGGCGCCGCCCAATCGCCCTGAGGAGGCGCAGACTCTTTAAGGAGGGGAAGCATTCCCCCATAGGAGGATTGATCACAACATGAGCAAGCAATCTTTGGACCAGGTGATTCAGCGGGCGTCCAGCGACGCGCGATTCAAGGCATCGCTGAGCGACAACTTCGAGGGCGCGGTACGCCAGTACGACCTCACCGACGATGAGAAGGCGCGGTTGGCGAAGGGCCTCGGCCTGAGGACGCCCTCAACAGTCCATGCGATGCCTGCCGCGGTGGCCGCAAGCATGGAGGCGTCCAGCCTCCACGCAAGCACCGTCGAGGCGAGTTCTGCTCAGGCCAGCACCCTGGAGGCTAATTCTGTTCAGGCCAGCACTCTTGAGGCCAGCACTCTTGAGGCCAGCACGCTCGAGGCCAGCACACTCGAGGCCAGCACTCTTGAGGCCAGCACTCTTGAGGCCAGCACTCTCGAGGCCAGCACGCTCGAGGCCAGCACGCTCGAGGCCAGCACACTCGAAGCCAGCTAACACCGGCTCACACGCGAAAGGGGGCGTGCCTGATTGGCGGCCCCCTTTTCATTTGCCGCGATAGGTTCGAGGATTGCGGTTGTGGACCCGGTCCAAATCCTTCAGAGATCCGCTCTTTTCGAGGGGGTGGCCCTTTCAGACCTCGAGACTCTTGTGCCCGACCTGCACCGACGCTCCTTCGGCGCCGGTACCCACATCTTCCGCGAAGGCGATCCAGGCTTACACCTTCACCTGATCCTGAAGGGAGAGGTCAAGATCACACGCTCGGGCCCACGGGGTGCCGAGGTGGTCTTCGCAGTGCTTCTGCCCGGCGACCTGTTTGGCGAGCTGGCGCTGTTTGAGGACGGAGCCTTGCGAACGGCAGATGCCGTCGCGGTCGAGCCGACCGAGTGCCTCACGCTCGAACGCCGCGCACTGATAGCGTTCCTCGATTCCCACCCGGAGAGGATGTGGCACCTCATACGGTCTCTTAGCGCTTACATCAGGCGAAAGGACGAGTCATTCGCCGAGGTCGCCTTCCTCGACATCCAGGGCCGCGTGGCGCGAAAGCTCCTCGAGCTTGCTCGGACACAAGGCGAGGCGGTCCGAGGTGGAACCCGGATCAGGGTCCGAGTCTCTCAACGGACACTCGCTGGGATGGTCGCAGCCCGACGCGAAAATGTGAATCGCGCGCTGTCACGGTTCGCGGCCCTGGGCGATATCAGCATGGCCGGCGGCTACATCACAGTCCTCGACGCAGCCGCGCTGCGGCGGCGCTCCTGACCTAAGGCAGCCGGACGGGCAGACTCCGCTCTTCGCCGTCTGCCGCCGGCTGGGTGAACTACTCGGAGATCGAGTATTGGAACGAAGACGATGCCGGGCTGCACTTGCCGGTCGGGGTAATGGCACGCCGTTTGAACACCGAGCTGGTCACTCAATCGGTGACCCCTGTTGTCTGAATTGATTCGTCACTTGGTTGATCGACCTCGTGCTCGACCCAAACACCGCCCGTGGCTTCTAAAGTCATGCGTGTGCTGATATGCCCAACCTGCGGAAAAGAGAGTCCAGAAGGGTTCCGGTTCTGCGGTTTCTGCTCGGCGGCGCTCAGCCTTGGCGAGGGCCGCGAAGTCCGAAAGATCGTGACCATCGTGTTCTCCGATGTCATGGGGTCCACTTCCCTAGGAGAACGCCTCGACCCAGAGTCACTTCGTAGAGTGATGTCCAGGTACTTCGACGTCGCAAGAGCAGCGCTCGAGCGTCATGGCGGCACGGTGGAGAAGTTCATCGGCGACGCGGTAATGGCGGTGTTCGGCGTGCCGGTGGCCCATGAAGACGATGCCCTTCGAGCGGCCCGGGCAGCGTTCGAGTTGCGTGAGTCCCTCGTCGAGCTCAATGAGGAGCTCGAGCGCACGTGGGGAGCTCACCTCAGGGTTCGTATTGGGATCAACACGGGTGACGTTGTCGCCGGGGACCCAGCCTCCGGGCAATCTTTCGTCTCGGGCGATGTGGTGAACGTTGCAGCCCGCCTCGAACAGGGTGCCCAGCCAGATGAGATCCTGATTGGGGCGGATACGCTTGCGCTGCTGCAGGGCGCGGCACGAGTCGAGCCGGTCGAGCCGCTTTCGCTGCGAGGGAAGGCCGAGGCGGTCCCGGCGTTTCGCCTTCTAGAGGTCGCTGCGGGTGCAGCAAGGGTCGCGCGAAGGCTGGACTCGCCGATGGTTGGGCGGGATCTCGAGCTCGAACAATTGCTGGATGCATTCGACCGCGCAAACCGCGGGTCGAACTGCCAGCTTGTCACGGTCCTCGGTTTGGCGGGCGTTGGAAAGTCACGCTTGACTCGCGAGGTGCTTTCAAGGTTGGGAGATGGGCCCCGAGTCCTCGAGGGAAGCTGCCTTCCCTACGGAGAGGGCATCACCTTTTGGCCCGTCGCCGAGATGGTGAAACACGCTGCCGGCATCGCAGACAGCGACGACTCTTCGACCGCTCGGGAGAAGATCGGCGAGCTGTTGCAAGGCGACGGAGACGAAACCTTGCTGATCCGCGATCGTGTGGCGGCAGCCATAGGTCTCGCAGAGGCACACGCCGATATCCAGGAGACGTTCTGGGCAGTTCGTCGCTTCTTCGAGTCCCTTGCCAGGGATCAACCAGTCGTGGCGATCTTCGAAGATATTCATTGGGCGGAGAGCACCCTGCTCGATCTGATCGGATACGTGGCCGGCTTCAGTCAGGCGCGCCCGATCTTGCTTCTGTGCACGGCACGGCCAGAGCTGGTCGAGGAGCGTCCGGATTGGGGCCGCGCCGGAAAGGTCGTCTCCCTTTCGCCGCTTGGGAGTGACGACGGCGCGCAGCTTGTCCAGAATCTGATTGGGCAAGCCACTCTTCCCGCACAGATCCGCGGTCGCATCCTGGACGCGGCGGAAGGCAATCCGCTATTCGTCGAGGAGATGCTCAAAATGCTGATCGACGATGGTTACCTAGAGCGCAACAACGGCGAGTGGGCGGCCACTGCCGATCTCTCGCGCATGTCGACGCCGAAGACGATCCTGGCTCTAATCACGGCTCGCCTGGATCGCCTCCAGCAACAGGAGCGTGCAGTGCTCCAGCGCGCTTCGGTGATAGGCAGAGTTTTCTACTGGGGCGCGGTCACCGATCTCACTCCGCAGCCGGCTCGAACAAGCGTTGGCGCGCGCCTTCAGGCGCTCCTCCGCAAAGAGCTGATACAACCGGAGCCATCGCCTTTCGCCGGCGATGACGCCTTCCGCTTCAGTCACATCCTGATACGCGACGCTGCCTACGAGTCGATGCCCAAGCGCACGCGCGCTGATATGCACGAGCGCTTCGCGGCGTGGCTCGAGCACGTCGTGGGCGATCGACTTCCCGAGTACGAGGAGATCGTCGGCTACCACCTCGAGCAGTCCTTTCGCTATCTCTCTGAGCTTGGGCCAATAGGCGACCATGGCTTGACCCTCGCCGAGAGAGGATCGACGCGTCTGAGCTTGGCCGGGCGCCGGGCCTTCGCCCGAGGAGACATGCAGGGTGCGGCGGGTCTCCTATCACGGGCCGCGGATCTCCTGCCGAAAGGGGATCCCAAGCGGGTTCAACTGCTCCCCGAAATCGCCGAGGTGCTCACTCAGACTGGAGCATGGCGTGACGCAGAGTTGGTGCTCAAGGAGGCAATCGATACCGCCAGAACCCTGGGCGATTCAAGGTCGGAAGCGCTCGCCACCGTTCGATTGACGTGGCTTGGCTTACACACTCAACGGTTCGCGATCAACATCGACGCCATTCCCGAACTCGAGCAGGCCATCTCGACGTTCGAAGAGCTTGGTGACGACGGCGGTCTCGCAGACGCGCTGTCGCTCGCCGGATCGATCGAGTTTTGGAGTGGAAACGCGGGCCGGGCAATACTGCTGGAGGATCGCGCCATCTGGTACGCCCGTCGCACAAACGATGCCCGTCGGGAGTCCGAAGCTCTAAGGTGGCGCTCCGCCGCGGAATGCTACGGCCCCACCCCAGCCGACCAGGCCTCGATTGGCTTCGAGGCCCTCATGCAGGGGCCGGCGGCCCAACACGGAGGTTTTCGAACGGCGATCGCAACATTTCGTGCGGACATGGAGGCGATGCGCGGGAACGGTGAGATCGCTCGCGAGCTGGTGGAAACAGCGAAGACCTGGGCCAGGGACTTCGGGCTCCAGATGTTCTACGCGAGTGGGGTACTTCGAACTTCCGGCCACATTGCGATGCTCGCCGGGGAAGCCGAGCGGGCGGAGCAGGACTTGCGAGAAGGGGTCGATATCCTTCGCCGCATGGGAGACGCAGGACATCTGTCCAGCGTGGCGCCACTGCTAGCCGAAGTCTTGCAAGCACGAGGTCACACCGTGGAGGCGCTGGCTCTGACTCAAGAAGCCGAGGACGCCTCGCTCAGCGGCGATATGGACGCGCAGATAAGTTGGCGGCGAGTTAGATCGAAGATCTTCGCCGGCCAAGGGCATCTCGCCGACGGCCTGCGGCTGGCAACCGAGGCCGTGGACCTCGCCGGTCGTACTGACTACCTCGATGTGCGGGGCACGGCGTGCCTGGATCTCGCCGGCGTACTCCGGCAGGCCGGCCGGAGCGACCGAGCGATCTCCGTGCTCCAAGAGGCGATCGAAATGTTCGAACTGAAGGGCAACGTGGTGATGGCGGCTCGGGCCAGAGCATCGCTCGCTTGAGCGGCACATCTGTGCCCTGCGAGGGGTGTCAGATTGAACACGACGAGAGCCACGAGGATTAGAGACAGTCGACCGGTGGCGCCCGGGGTGAGCTCCGCGCTCTGCCTGAAGCTCTGGAGCACACCGCTGCCCTTGGCCCCGATCTGAAAACTGAAAAGGGAAAGGCGCGCTGCGAGGAAGATGCCGGGGACCACCAGGCGCACCAGGCCGACCAGGACCACTGCCAGATAGAGCAGCTGGCCGGCCAGGAATGGCAGGCCCAACTTGAGGTGCTTGAACGCGTCGGCAAGTGTTGGATTTCGAGCATCTTGGAACGCCAGGCTGACCCGCCGGTCTCCACGGGCTACGGCCCGAGGAGGTAGCCGAGGCGACGCGGCAGATGTGCGATGGCCGAAGCGAGTGGACTTGGCCGGCGCCCCTGCTCCTCGGCGGTGTCGTACGCGATGATCGCGCGGCGCACCATGGCCGCACCGAGCGAGCGCAGCGGCTCAGGCGGGAACAGCCGCGACCGGGCATTGACCATCGGTAGTCGAACCAGGTCCGAGTTGGCGCCGACCGCCAGATCGGCGAGCACTCTGCCGGCCAGATGCGAAGGTGCGACGCCGTTGCCTGTGTAGCCAAGGGCATAGTGCACATTCCCCGGCTCGAGCGTGCCGAAGGTAGGCAGGTGGGTTGGCGAGACGTCTATCGGTCCGCCCCACGCATCCTCAATCGGGACCTCGGACCAACTCGGAAAGAACAGTCGGAAGCCCTCGGCCGCCTCCCGAACCGCGCGCGTGTCGTGCGTGAACGAATCGCCGATGCGTGGCGCCGCGCGGCCGCCGCCACCCCCGAATGCGATCCGTCCGTCGCGCGTCGTGCGGAAGTAGCGCAGCGACTGGCGAAGGTCGCTGATCAGCTCACCTCCGGTCCAGCCGATCGCGGCCAGCTTCTCTGGCGCCGGCGCGGAGAGAACAATGTACGTGCCCCATGCCGCCACGCGGCGCGCCAGCTGGGGCCACGCCGTAGCCCACGCGTTCACGGCAAGGACGGCATGTCGCGCGCGAACGGTGCCGCGATCCGTCACCGCCTCAGGACCCGCGTTCAGGCGGATGACCTTGGTGCCTTCGTGAATCGTCACGCCCATCTCCAGCACGACGCGGCGGAGGCCGCGCGCCAGGATCGCAGGCTGGACAGAAGCGCCGTCCTGCATGAAGACCCCACTTCGGAACGCCGGGGATGCGCAGCGTGCCCGCACTTCTTCATGCGTGAGCGCACGCATTTCTTCTGGCGCGCCGGCATCGGCCGCAGCCCGCACCATGTGTTCGCAGACGAGCTCATGCCGAGGTCCCGTGGCCGCGAACACGTAGCCCGAACGCCTGAACCAGGCGTCGACTCCATGCCGATCGCAGAACTGGCCGATGCCGGTGATCGAATTCGAGATCTCGCGGCATGCGCGTACTGCGGCGTCGGCGCCGTACAGGTGCACCAGGCCGTGGAGCTCGTCCCACCAACCGCTTGCGAAACCGGCGTTGCGCCCGCTCGGCCCGCCACCGCAGATGTCCTGCTCGAGCACCACGACACCGAGCTCTGGCCGGAGCTCCTTAAGGAAGTAGGCCGTCCACAGCCCCGTGAACCCGCCCCCGACGATGACCACGTCTGTTGTCGCGTTCCCAATGAGGGGCGGGCATGGCGCCGCATCCTCAGACGTCAATGCTTCACGCAGCCACCAGCTGCGTTGGGCGCCTGGAGTCAGCGCGTGCCCGGTGAGCTTGAGCTCGGAAGCGCCCTGCATTCACACCTATTCTGTCGGACCGCGCACACGCATCGAGTCTCGAAGGGATCACCATTGACGTTGGTGATTCGAATGGTGGTGTGTGTTCCCGTCACGACCGAAGGGCTGATCGATCCACGCTGGGGTCGCGCGGATCGGGTGGCGATCACGGAGGTGAGCGCCGAGGGGATAGGATCCTGGCAGGAGTACCAGGTCGGGTGGAACGCCCTCCACGATGCGGGAACCGAAGGCTCACATCACGCGCGGGTGGCCCGTTTCCTCAAGGAGCACCACGTCGAGGCGGTGCTGGCGGATCACATGGGTCCGCCCATGGTGCACATGCTGGAGCGAATGGGAATCAAGGTCTTGCTGGGAGCGATGGGCAACGCACGGGAGGCCGCGATCGGGACTTATCCAACTGTTTGACCGGACGGTTAGACTACCGCCGATGCCTAAGAATGACCCTTTAGCCGCACCTGCCGGCGCCCCGGATCGCAGGGTCGACTTGATCCGAACCGCTTACCGGCTGTTTAGCGAGAAGGGCGTGCATCGCGTGCCGCTGGACGAGATCGCGGCCGGGGCCGGCCTCAGCAAGGGCCTGGTGCTCTACTACTTCAAGACCAAGGAGAACCTGGTCCTGGCCACCATGCGCTGGGCGCTGGACATCACCGCGGAAAGGGTGCGGCAGGCGATGGCGAAAGCCTCCACGCCGAACGGCAAAGTGCTCGCCATGATCGACGGGATCTGGTCTGGCGCGAAGACCAACCGCCGCTTTTATCTCCTCTATCTCGATCTCGCCGGCCACGCGGCCCGGGTCCGGCACTTCACCGAGCTCAGCGCCACGTTCCATGCAGTCGTCAACGCTCTCTACGCCGAGGTCATCGCTCAGGGCGTCGCGGAAGGGGCATTCGCGGTCGCGGATCCTGAGGAGGGGGCGGTGGCGTTGCGTGCGATCATCGACGGGCTCTTCCTGCAGTGGCTGCAGGAGGCCGACTGGGAGCGGCTCCATCCCTGGTACCGCGACACCTGCAAGCGCACGGCAGTTGCCTATCTGGCCCGGACCCCGGGCTCCCCGGCCGCCTGAGCAGCACTTCCCAGGCGCCCCTCCGGCGCCAACCACTCAAGGCTTGCCTATTGACTTGACTGACCGGTCAGTCTAAGATCCGCCCATGGCGGTCCAGATTCGGTCCGCGTTCGAAGGCATCCTCGAGCAGTGTTCTGAGCTGGCAGAGGACGTCACCTACCCGAGCGTCAAACGTTGGCGCGAGGAGCACCCGGGCGGCCATGCGGTCGGCCACTTCCAGGTCTACTTTCCGGAAGAGCTGATTCACGCGGCGGGGATGCTGCCGGTCACGCTCATGGGCGCCGGCTCCAGGCTCGAAGCGAAGCAGGCCGACTCTCACATCGGATCATTCATCTGCTCCATCTGCCGCACCTCCCTCGAGCTCGGTTTCAGCGGGCGGGCCGGATTCCTGGATGCCTTCTACACGACGCCCATCTGCGACGTGGCGCGCAACCTCGCCGGCATCTGGGGACGCAATTTCAAGGGTATGACGGCGGAGATCCTCTACTTGCCGCAGAACGCGAATGCCAAGCAGGCGATCCCGTACCTGCGGGACGAATACGCACGTGTCCTGGCCGAGTTTGAGCGGATTTCCGGCCGGCCCATCGAGGCGGCCGACCTGCGGCGCAGCATCGGCATCTACAACGAGAACCGGCGGCTGTTACGCGAGTTGTACCGGTTCAAGAGGGAGACGCCGTGGCTGCTTTCCACCACCGAGGCCTACGTCCTCGCCAAGGCGGGAACCGTGATGCCGAGGGAGGATCACAACGAGATACTTCGCTCGGCACTGGCCGAGATTCCGAACCGGGAAGGCCGCCGCCAGGACCGGGTCCGAGTGGTGTTCGAGGGCGGCTTCTGCGAGCAGCCTCCGCTGGACATGCTTCAGCTGATCGAGGAGGCCTGTTACATCGTCGATGACGACCTTCTGATCGGGATGCGCTGGATCACCGACGACGTCCCCGAGACCGGCGACCCCCTTTATGCGCTGGCCGAGAGCTACCTCGAACGCTCCACCTACAGCTGCGTGCAGCACGACGACCGCAAGCCCAAAGAGGAGATGCTGCTGCGCAGGGTCGAGGAGTCCGGCGCTGAAGCGGTGATCCTGGCCGCGGCCAAGATGTGCGAACCCGGGCTGGACGAGCAGGTCGCGTACCAGAAGACTCTCGAGGAGAAGAAGATCCCGTTCCTTCTTCTCGACTTCGAGGAGAAGATGACCGCTTTCGAACGCATGCGGATGGAGGTCGAGACCTTCGTGGAATCGATCCTGTTCGACTGAAGGAATGATGAACCAAATGCCCAACATGTCCGTCACACAAGCTCCCGCGCCGCAAAAGGAGGGCGAGCTGGTCGGCCGTGGCCGGCGCGACGGCAATCGCCTTTTCAAGGAGTGGTATGCGGAGCTCGACGCAGCAGCCGAGTCCGGCGACCCGTCCGCCTACGTGTTCGTCATGGGCTCGGCGGCCGAGGTTCTCAAGGCCTTCGACCTGAACCTTGTCTTCCCAGAGATCAACTCGCTCCAGATGGCCGTCCGCAAGGTCTCTCTCGAGTACCTGAACAAGGCCGAGGACTACGGGTACTCGACCGATGTCTGCGGCTACGTCAAGGCCGACGTCGGGATGCATCTCGACGGCCGCAAGCATCCAAATGGGCGCATCCCGAAGCCCTCGATCGTGGTCGCCACCAACATGTGCAACACCTACGTCAAGTGGGTCGAGATCTGGCAGCGGATGTATGGCTGCAAGGTCTTCGTCCTGGACATCCCCGGCCAGCGGGGCATCGGCTGGAGCACCGAGCCTGGCAGCGAGCAGTTCGAGAATGACCGCCGTTACGTCCAGAGCCAGTTGGAGGAGCTGATCGAAGCCTGCGTGGCGGTCACGGGCAGGCCGTTCAAGATCGAGCGCCTGCAGGAGAACCTCGCACACGTCAACCGGATGGCCGCCGATTGGAGTGCTGTCCTCAAGCTCAACCAGAACATCCCCGCGCCCTTCAACGCAATGGCCGACGGCCTCGCCTACATGGGGGTGCTCAGCGCTTATCGAGGCACCGAGACCGGGGCCCGCTACATGGCCGAGCTGCGTGAGGAGATGGAGCACAAGGTTCGGCTCGGGCTGGGCACCATCGCCGAGGAGCGCTTCCGCCTTCACGGCGTCGGCCCCGCCTGCTACTCCTACTTCAGGCGCTTCCTCGAGCTGTTCCAGGACTGGGGTGCGGTCTATGTCAACTCGGAATACCTCGCCTACGCGGGGGGTGGGCTCGACCTGGGTATCCAGTTCGACGTCGAGCGGCCGCTGGAGAGCCTTGCCGAGCAGCTGCTGATCACGGGTCGGCGCTCGATGTCGAACATGTTCTTCAGCCAGGACCAGCTCGCCGACACCGTCCGCGACTGGAAATCGGACGGCATCGTCTATCACTCCGTCAAGAGTTGTCGGACGGTCAGCACGGGTATGGCCGACAGCCGCGAGTACCTGACTCGCATCAAGGATGTCCCGGCGCTGTTCGTCGAGTCTGACCTGGTCGACCCGCGGCTCTGGTCGGAGGCTCAGTTCAAGAACCGGATCGACGCCTTCTTCGAGGCGCTCGGTGCACGAAAAGCGGCCGCCCTGGTGGCGGCGAAGGGGTGAACCAATGCTCGTAGGAGGAGTTGACGTCGGCTCCACTCAGACCAAGGCGGTGGTCATGGACGACCGGCGCCGGGTGCTGGGCCGGTCACTTATCGATACCGGAGGCATCGTCACCGCCGCCGCCGAGACCGCGTTCCAACTGGCGGTCGCGGACGCCGGCGTCGAGCGATCCGATGTGGTGTACGTGGTCGGCACCGGTTACGGCCGCTACAGGGTCACCTTTGGCGACACCCAGGTCACCGAGATCAGCTGCCACGCTCGCGGCGGCCAATACCTGTTTCCGAAAACTCGCACCGTGCTCGACATCGGCGGCCAGGACACGAAGGCGATCAAGATCGGGCCGGAGGGCCAGGTCCTCGACTTCTCGATGAACGACAAATGCGCCGCCGGCACGGGTCGGTTCCTCGGTGCAGCCGCCATGGCGCTCGACATCCCGCTCGGCGAGCTGGGTGCGCTGGCGCTGGCGGCGAAGAACCCGGTCAAGATCACGACCACCTGCACCGTCTTCGCCGAGACGGAGATCATCAACTGGCTCGCCCGGGGCAAGAAGGTCGAGGACGTCCTGATGGGCGTTCACCAGGCCATCGCGACGCGCAGCATCTCTCTCCTGCGAAGAGTCGGCGTCGAGGATGAGCTCACCTTCACTGGCGGCGTCACGCGAAACATCGCGATGGTCCAGATCCTCGGAGAGATGCTCGAGACCCACCTGAACGTCAGCGAGGAGGCGCACTACATGGGCGCCATCGGCGCATCGCTCTTTGCTCTCGAGAAGGCGATGACGGGAGCGGCCGGGGCAGTCGAGGCGATGACAGTCGGTGCCCGGCTCGACTCCGCCCGAGCAGCGTCGGGCGACTGTGAGATCTGCCCCGAACTGCCCGATCGTAAGTTCAGCGACGCTCAGGAACGGCTGGCCAAGCCTTCCCAGCTGATCCAGATCGGCGGCATGCGAGAGGGGGTGAAGCCATGATCAAGGTTGTCGGCATCGACGTCGGCGCGACCTACACCAAGGCGTTCGCGCTCGATGAGGACAAGAATGTCATCGGCCGCTCGATGGTCAAGACGGGCTTCAACCTGGCCGGAGCCGCTGAGCGAGGTTACGCGGAGGTTCTCGCCTCGGCGGGCCTTGCCGAAGAGGAGGTCGACTACGTCGCCTCGACCGGCTACGGCCGCTACGTCGTCCCGATGCGCGACCTCCAGATCACGGAGTTGACCTGCCACGCCAAGGGCGCCTGGCACCAGTTCCCGCAGACGAGGACGGTGCTCGACGTCGGCGGTCAGACGGTCAAGGCGATCAAGCTCGACGAGCGCGGCAAGGTTCGTTCATTCCGCCTCAACGACAAGTGCGCTGCCGGCACCGGCGCGTTTCTCGAGAAGACCGCCCGCTATATGGGGCTCGACCCCGCCGAGATCGGCTCACTGGCGATGGTCTCCAAGGAGCCGGTGACGATCTCGAGCGTCTGCGCCGTTTTCGCCGAGTCGGAGGTCATCAACCACCTCACCAGCGGCACCAGACCGGAGGACATCATGTACGGCGCCGTGCTGTCGCTGGCCGGCCGCGCGCACCAATTGATGAAGCGCGTCGGTATGGAGCCCGAATTCACCTTCTGCGGCGGAATGAGCCGCAACGAAGCCTTCGTCAAGGCCATCAAGCACGAGCTCAAAGCTCCCGTCAACGTGCCCGACGGGGATCTGGGGCATTTCAACGGCGCCCTGGGCGCCGGCTTGCTCGCCCTCGACCGGGTGCACAAGCTGCAGGCAGCCGGGGAATGGACAAATCGCAGCCACAGAGCTGTACAAGGAGTTTCCGCATGAGCACGTTCAAACCTCGACCGGCAGCCGACTTTGGTTTCGAGCAAATCCTCTACGAGAAGGGCGATTGGGTCGCCCGGGTCACGATCAACCGGCCCGAGGTTTACAACTGCTATTCCGCTAAGACCCTCCAGGAGATGACGATCGCGTTCCGCGACGCCGCGTGGGACGACTCGGTCGCGGTGGTGGTTCTGACCGGCGCGGGCGAGAAGGCCTTCTGCACCGGCGGCGACGTCACTGAATACCAGTCGCAGTACCTGAAGCGCCCCCGCGACTACTGGAAGTACATGGGGCTGTTCCACGACTGCCACGACCAGCTCCGCAAGATTGGCAAACCTGTCATAGCGCGCATCAACGGGATCGTCGCGGGCGGGGGTAATGAATTCAACATGGCCTGTGACCTGGCCGTGATGGCCGACCACGCGACCATCCGTCAGGTCGGCACCAAGGTCGGCAGCGTCGCCGCGGGCGGCGCGACACAGTGGCTCCCGATCATGGTCGGCGATCGCCGCGCCCGAGAGATGCTGTTCACTTGCGACCCGATCGACGCGAAGACCGCGCTCGACTGGGGCCTGGTCAACCGCGTCGTGCCCTACGCCGAGCTGGACGCCGCCGTCGACGTGCTCGCGCAGAAGCTGATCGACAAGTTTCCCGAGTGTACTCGCTACACGAAGGAGGCCGTCAACTACTGGAAGGACCTGTCGTGGTCGGCCACGATCGGCCACGCACGCGAGTGGCTCACCCTTCACTTCGCCACTCTCGAGCCGTGGGAGGGCATGACCGCCTTCGTCGAAAAGCGGAAGCCGGACTATCGGGGCATTCGACGGAAGGCGGCCGAGGGTGGTTCGAGCGAGTTCGTGTGGGGACCCTATGTAGGGTCATGCGGCTCGTGCGGAGCCAAGGGAATACCGGCCGATTTCGCCTTCTGCGGCAAATGTGGCGCTTCGCTTCAGCAGGTTCCGGCGGGCGCTGCAGCCGGCGTGTCGAACGGGCATTAGGGATCGTGTTCCTCAGCTCGGCCGAGGCGATCGAGAGACTGGTCCCAGAGGGGACCGGTCTCCTCGCCGTCGGCGGCATGCATATGCACAACAACCCGATGGAGCTGGTGCGGGAGCTGGTCCGGCGGCGGCGTGGCGTCCGCCGCCTTCT
>JAYUFT010000309.1:0-3044 GCA_043738605.1 Candidatus Dormiibacterota bacterium
TTTCGAGGTCATCGCCGGCCAGGCCGGTTTCAAGGTGGGTGGCGAGCAGAAGACCCTGGGGCCAGGAGACGTTATCGACGTCCCACGCGGCGTCAGACACACGGTCTGGAACCAAGGCAACGACGACCTGCACATAAGGAATTACTTCCATCCGGGCACACCCTCCACCGAACGCTTCTACGAGACGTTCTTTCGGCTTGGCCGCGAGGGAAACGTAAACCGCAGCGGCATGCCCAACCTTCTGCTGGTTGCCATGTTGGCTCCTCAGTTCGCCGACCACGTTCGGCTGGCGAGCCCTCCCTGGTGGCTGCAAAGGGCGATCTTCGCGACACTTCGGCCGATTGCATTGTTGCTCGGTTACCGCCGCCGAGCTGAGCAACTCGCCACCGCGCCTCAGGCCGCTCGCACGAGCTTGTAGGTCGCGAATGCTCTCGCGGGTGCCGGGAACTTAAGCAAGGAGGCCGCCAATTAGGATCGACCGCGTCATTATCGCAACGGCTGTCTCGTGGCTCGGGCTGTGGGTGCACGAGTTCCATCGCGTCCCGAGTCTGCTCGGAATCACGCCCGACGGTGACCTCTTCATGCTGCCTATCGCGGCTGGGCTCGCCATCTGGTGGAGTCGATCACGCGGGGCCTCAGCCGCCGGCGCGCTGGCAGCCTATGCAATTGTCAATCTGGTCGGCGGGCTGGTGTCGGTGCTGCCGTTGGGCTGGCTGCCATTCACGCCGGAGCAGACCCTCGCACACTATTCGGCCCACCTTATTTACGCCGCGTGCCAGGTCCCGCTTTTGGGTTTGACCGTCAAGCGGCTGCTGCCAGGGAGCGCCCCAATCGTCCGATGAGGCTTTTTTACGAATTGGGATACAGGCACTTCCGAATGCCCTGGGAGGGCGGCCCGCGCAGCGAGCTCGTGGACTTGGTGGAGACCGGCCGGCTGCTGCCGTGCCGGGCGGTGGATCTCGGCTGTGGCAGCGGCGCCAACGCGGTCTTCCTCGCCGAGCACGGATTCGAAGTCACCGGTATCGACTTCGCCGCAGCGGCGCTCGAGAAGGCCGCCCGCCTGGCCAAGAACTCAGGCGTCAATGTGAAATGGGTCCAGGACGATTTGACTCGGCTCACGCACCTTCAGGGTGAGTTCGACCTCCTGGTCGACTACGGAGCGCTGGACGACCTCCGCGATGGCGATCGTGATCGATATGTTGAGCAGGTGACTCCTCTCGCGCGAAGTGGTGGGCGCTTTCTGCTGTGGTGCTTCGAGTGGCAACCACGATGGTGGGAACGCATGCTCCCGATGGCGATGGCGATGGCGCCGGGAGAGGTTGAGAGGCGCTTCGGTGAGGCCTTTTCCATTGAGAAGATCGCCGGCCTGCTCGACTGGCACTCCTTTCCACCAGGCTATGCGGCGTACCTGATGACGCGACGCTAAGACGGCGGCCTGTCGGCCATACATGATCGACGTAACGCCCGCTGGCGCTAGTCTGGGCTGGAATTATGCCTTTCTTCGTCAGCGCAAGCTTGACGTCTGGGTGGGGTTTGATTGCGCAGCGGGGCACGACTCATACCGGGCTCGAAGCCAGTGTCTATCGGCTAAGTGATAGCGTCCCGGCCAGTCGACTTGACGGCGTCGGCATCGGGTGATGACCCCGAACGAAGCGAGTTGATTTTAAGTGTGGGAGGAAGCAAGGAGCATGAGTGAAGAGCGGGAGGATTCTCCCGTCAAGCCGGACGACGCGGCAGTGGCCAAGGGCGCGCTCGATGGGTGGACGGCAATGTTGGCCGAAGCCCTTGATGTCGAAGCAGCCTTCGATCGAAACCTCATTCTCGACGTGGCGCGCGATTCCGCCCATCGCGTCGCCCGCCCCGCAGCTCCGCTCACGACATTCTTGGTTGGGCTGGCAGCGGGACGAGCGGGGGGCGACAGCAACGCCATCCGAGAGGCGGCACAGATCGCGCTTGCAATGCTCGCCGGACGGTAATCCTTGCTGCGTAATTCACGAGCACGTCGCGACAGCCGGGGCGGCAGGCCGCATTCTTGAGGCAGCCAATGCAAGCCGAACAGATTCACGGCGCGAACAGGGCGCTTGGACTTGCCGCCCTCGCCTTCTTCACGTGCTTCTACGTCTGGTCGCTGTACGGCCCCCTCTCTCCCGTCATCCAGCACGGCCTCGGCCTCTCCGAGGTCCAGCTCGGCTTGCTGGTGGCAATACCGGTCGTGATGGGTTCGCTCATGCGCGTTCCCATGGGCGTTCTAACCGACCGTTACGGAGCGCGTCTGACTTTTCCCGCCCTGATGGCCTTCACCGCCCTTCCGCTTGTGGCGATCGCGATCTGGCACACGTCCTTCGCCAGTCTCGTGGCGTTCGGATTCCTGCTCGGCTTCGCCGGTTCCTCCTTCGCGATCGGTGTCCCCTATGTCAGCCGCTGGTACTCGAAAGAGCGGCAGGGCTTCGCGCTCGGCGTCTACGGGATGGGTATGGGCGGGTCGGTGCTGACCGCCCTTACGGCACCGACGATCGCGCAGCGGTGGGGCCTGAGCGCGATGTTCGTGCTGGGCGCCGTTCTGGTCCTTCTGGTAGGCGCCGTCTTCCTGGTCCTGGCGGAGGAGCCTCCGATTCCCCGCCCGGCGATGGCGAGCCTAACCGCCCCCTTCAGGGTCTTCCAAACCCAGGGCCGCGCGTGGGCGCTGAGCCTTTTCTACTTCCTGGTTTTCGGTGGTTTCGTGGCCATGTTCCTCTACCTGCCCAAGCTCCTCGTCGGCGTCCATCACCTGGGCGTGGCCGACGCTGGCGCCCGGGCGGCAGGATTCGCCTTGCTGGCGGTCCTCGCACGTCCGCTCGGCGGCTACCTCTCCGACCGCATCGGCGCTCAGCGCGTACTCCTGGTCTGCTTTGGAGGCACCACCCTCCTGGCCGGCGGGCTTGCCGTCGGCTACACGAACATGGTCCCGCTCACCATCTGTTGCCTGACCATCGCCGTGATGTTCGGCCTGGGGACCGGCGCCGTCTTCAAGCTGGTTGCGTTGGAGTTCCCGGCCCAGGTCGGCG
>JAYUFT010000310.1:0-3040 GCA_043738605.1 Candidatus Dormiibacterota bacterium
GCCGCCGTCATCGTGCTGCTTGCTCAATGCGGCAGCTTCGTTCCGGCCGAGCGCGCGATGGTGGGACTTGCGGATCGCATCTTCACCCGGGTCGGAGCCCACGATGACATCACCGCGGGCATGTCGACCTTCATGGTCGAGATGACGGAGACGGCGTACATCCTCAACCACGCCACCCGCGCTTCGCTTGTGATCCTGGACGAGGTGGGGAGGGGGACATCGACCTACGACGGTTTATCGATCGCGCAGTCGGTGGTCGAGCACCTGCACGATTCCCCGCGGCTCGGCTGCCGCACGTTGTTCGCCACCCACTACCACGAGCTGACCGCCCTCGCGGAATCCCTGCCTCGGGTCCGCAATCAGCGTGTCGAGGTGCTCGAAGAAGGAGAGACGGTGCGGTTCCTGCACAGGGTGGTGCCGGGTGGCGCCGACCGCTCGTACGGAATCCACGTTGCCGCGCTGGCAGGCCTGCCCTCAGGCGTGATCGCCAGGGCTCGCCAGGTCCTCGCCGAGCTGGAGAGGCAACGTCCTCTGGAGCCGCCGGACCAGCAGCTGGGCCTCCCTATCGAGATGGCCCCGGACCCGTTGCGCAGGGAGCTCGAGGAGATCGAGCCTGACTCCCTCAGCCCGCTCGAGGCGCTGCAGAAGCTCTACGAGCTGCGGTCGCGGTTGAGCCAGTGAGCACGATCCATCTGCTGACGCCGGAGATCGCCGACGCCATCGCTGCCGGCGAGGTGATCGAGCGGCCCGCGTCGGTCGTCAAGGAGCTGGTCGAGAACGCGCTGGACGCGAACGCCAGGCGGATAACCATCGATGTGCGTGGGGCAGGCAAGATCTCGATCAGAGTCAGCGACGATGGCGAAGGCATCTCGGCCGAGGACCTGGCGATGGCGTTCGTGCGGCACGCCACGAGCAAGGTCACCAACCTGTCCGACCTCGACGGGATCGCCACGCTGGGATTCCGCGGCGAAGCACTGGCCAGCATCGCATCGGTTGCGGATGTCGAGTGCAGCAGCGCGGGCGCGCGCATCCGCGTGCGCGCCGGCAATGTGATTGAGCACGGCGCGGGTCCCCTGCTGCCCGGCGTCACGCTCGAGGTCAAAGACCTGTTCGCCAACGTACCGGCTCGCCTGAAGTTTCTGAAGTCTGATGCCACCGAGGTGGCTGCAATCAAGGATGTCGTCAGCGCATTCGCTTTGCTCCATCCACATGTTCGGTTTCAGTTGACGATTGATGCGCGCAGTGCTGTCAGCAGCACTGGCGACGGTGACCGCCGGCGCGCGATCGGGTCCGTGCATGGAGTGTCGGTCGCCGCCGAGATGCTCGAGATGATCGGCATGCCGCTGGTCAGCGGAATGGTGAGCCAGCCTCGAATGAGCCGCGGCAGCAGGGATGGGATCGTGCTTGCGGTCAACGGCCGTCCAATCAGCTCGCGGCCCCTGGTCTATGCGCTGGAGGATTGCTACCAGGGAATGCTGGAACGGGGCCGGCATCCAATCGCTGTGATCGACATCGGCATCGATCCGGAGCTGGTCGATGTCAACGTCCATCCTGCCAAGCGAGAGGTGCGGTTTCGCGAAGAGGGCGCCGTGTTCTCAGCCCTGCAGCGCGCGGTTCGCGGTGCCCTCGGTGGGAGCCAGCCTTACCAATATCACTCCGCCGGTGGTGCACCGGCCGCGCTTGCTCGTGACCCGACGCCCCAGCTCACCTTGCACGAGGCCACAGCTTCGATAGCCGTCGCCGAAGTCGGAGCTCGCGTCGCTGAAACCATGCTCAGGCCGATCGGCCAGGTCGGGCCTGGATACCTGGTGGCGGAGGGTCCCGACGGTCTCGTCCTCGTCGACCAGCACGCGGCCCACGAGCGGGTGCTCTACAACCGGCTCCTGGAAAGGTTGCGAACGGGCCGGGGCATGAGCCAACCTCTGCTGATGCCGCAAGCGGTCGATGTGGAGCCACGGCTCATCGCCGCCGCCGCCGACCATCGTGCAGACCTTGCCAATCTGGGCCTGGAGTACGAGGAGTTCGGCCCGCGCAGCTTGCGCATAACCGCCGTCCCGGTCGAGATGCCTGCCGGGCGCGCGACGGCCGCCGTTCAGGAGACGCTTGCCGCGCTGGCCGACAATCGGGGGGAAGGGGCGATGGAGAAAGCCGCCGCGGCGCTTGCCTGCCACTCGGCTGTTCGCTTTGGGGACACGCTTGACCTGGCTGAGCAACGACGGCTCCTGATCGACCTGGAGGCGGCCGCCGACGCGGTCACGTGCCCGCACGGGCGCCCGACGAGACTGCTGGTCGAGTGGCAGGACCTGAGGCGCCACTTCCGAAGAAACTACTGACCACCAGGATCCCGAGCCAGCCTGCATCCCAGAGCAGCTGAGGGACTGGAAATCCCAAGGCCAGAGCTTGCATCGTGAGGACGCCGCCCAGCAGCCACAGTCGATGCCACAACGGCGGCGAGGTGCGCAGGACCAGCCAGACGGCAAGGACCAGCGTCGCGTAGTCGTAGAGGTGCAGATGGACTGACACGGCGAGCGATCCCAACAAGCCGGCCGCAATGACAATCTCCAGGTCGTGTCTTTGCCTCCAGGCGACTGCCAACGCCGCGATGCCAAGAATCGCCAGCAAGGAGTACGTCAGAGCATCGAAACCGAATAGATAAGCCAGCGTGAAGTAGGCGTGCTCGCCGTTGGTCTCGACGAGCTGGAAGGTTTGCCACCAGCTTTGAACGCCTGACTGACCGAGCGACACCACGAAGACGATGGCGAGGACGGCGCAGGCCGCCGCCCAGCCCAGCACCACTCGGTAGCGGCCGCTGACCAGCAGGGCAAGCGGCACGAGGTATACGACCTGGGGTTTCAGGGCGGTCGCGAACGCAAGCGCGACGCCGGCGGCCAGCGGGCGATTGCGATCAGCAAGCCACCATGCGCCCGCCACGAGGGCGACCAGGATAGGTATCGGCTGGCCGCGGTAAAACGCGTCCAGCAGCGGCCACAGGGCTAGAGCGAGCAGGAGCATCGCGACCCTGGCCAGGCCCGAATACGGG
>JAYUFT010000311.1:0-3031 GCA_043738605.1 Candidatus Dormiibacterota bacterium
GCTTCGCTGCCGCACTGATAGCGCTTGGAGCGATCTCAGTAGCGGGTCTTGGCTTGGCGCCGGTGATCGAGTACCTCAAGGCGCTCGGGGCGTGGGCGATCAGTGGTTCGCTCCCGACCAACGGCCAGCTGGCCTACACGGATCCCGCGGTCTACTCGCTCAAAAACATCCTCCAGGTGCTGCCGGGCGGCACGGCGACCGCGTTGGTGATCCTGGTGTTTTTGCTGGCGCTCGCGGCGCTTTCTTTGAGCTGGCGTCCTGACAAGCCGCGGCTCGACTTCGCCCTCGCGGTTGCCGCATCACTGGTGCTCAGCCCGCATCAGAACGTTCACGACCTCGCCCTTCTGGTCATCCCGGGGTTCGCCCTCGCCGACCTCGCGCTATCCGGTGAGCTGCGATGGCCGCGAGCCACTGCAGCTGTGCTCGTCATCTCTTACGCCGCCCTGAACCTGACCCTCGCTTTCAGCCTCTGGTCAGCTGCTCTCGGCGCCATCGCCATCGCGGCGTACCTCACTCTCGAGCGATTGGCGGTTCGACCTGAGCCCATTCCTCTCGACGAGTTCACCGCGAGCGGTCCACGGCCCCATCGAGTCATCGTGTTGCCTGCGTACAAGGCGGCCAAGACCTTGAAGGATGTGGTGGGTCAGATCCCGGCCGGACACGCCGACAGGATCCTGCTGGTCGATGACGCGAGCGGCGACGCGACAGTCAGCGTGGCAACTGCGCTCAGCCTCGACGTCATCCGTCACAAGAAGAATCTGGGGTACGGCGGCAATCAGAAGACGTGCTACAGGCACGCGCTCGCGATGGGTGCCGACGTCGTGGTGATGCTGCACCCCGACGGCCAGTACGACCCGGCGATCATTCCCAATCTGTGCAGGGTTATCGAGGAAGGGGAAGCCGACATCGTGCTGGGATCGCGGTGGCTCGGACTCGATCCTGCGAAGGCCGGAATGCCGTGGTGGAAGATGCTCGGCAACAGGTTCCTGACAGGCGTCGAAAACCGGGTGCTCGGACTTCATCTGTCCGAGTACCACACCGGCTATCGCGCGTACTCGCGCCGATTTCTCGAGGCAATTCCATTTTTGGAGAACAGCAATGACTTCGTCTTCGACACGCAGGTCCTGATCCAGGCCGCCACCTTCGGCTTCAAGATCGGTGAGGTTCCTGCCATCGGGAAATACCACGACGATGCAAGCTCGATTAGTTTTCAGACCTCGACCGTGTACGGCCTTCAGACGCTGGCAATGCTGGCCCGGTACATAGTCCACCGCGCCGGCTTCCAGAGCGCCTGGCTCACGCCGTCGTCAGATGCCGACAAAGAGGCGCTTTCGGTAGGCAAGATAGCCCACCACGGCCACGTTCAGTAGCAGCGCCCCGACTTTGAAAAGCGTCACCTTGTGGATCACCTCGTACGCCTCGAAAGGGATCAACAGGCCTGTCGCGATCACGGTCAGGTACTCGGCCCAGCGGCGCCGCATCGCCAGACCAACACCCTCGGTGCCCTCGAGCAGGGCGTAGACAATCGCTCCGATGGCGAGCAGAGTCGTGTGGCTGAAGTTGCCCAGGTAGAGGACCGCCTTCAGCAGTAGATTGACGATGAGGCTGTGGCCGGCCGCGAGGTTCAGTTGGTCTTGAGCGTAAACGGCCCAACCGGTCAGGACGCCGGTCCGGCCCGCCACCAGCAGGCCAATCGCGAGAGCGACGAGCACGGCGGCTTTGACGATTCGCTCGATGATGATTACCTTGATGAAGGCGTCGTGCTCGCCTCCCATGCGGCCGAGCTCGGCCCACAGTCGGGCCAAGTAATGCGGGCGCTTCGAGGCGACCTGATTCACGGAGGTGACCTTAACAACCTGGGTTGGCCCCGGACTTGGGGTTTAGCTGGGGTCGGGTTTTCTCAGACCGTGTGTTCGCGGTGTTCGCGGAACAGCATCACCCGGCACGTGGCGTTCTTCAAAACGTAAGGCACCGTCTTGCCCAGGTTGAACTCGCCGAACCTGCGCTTGTACGGCAATCCCATCACGATCAGATCCGCGCCCCACTCGACGGCCTCGTCCACGAGCGCCGGGCCCGTGTCCCTGGCCTGGACGAGCTCCGTCTCGACCGGGATAAGGGTCTCCGCGGCCAGCTGCTCGACCTCCTCGAGGATCTTCTCGCCTCGCTCCACTACCTCGTCCAGGACGGCTCCCAGCGGCAGCGACCGGTTGACCTCGATGATGTGCACCCCGTAGAGCCGCCCCCCCTGTGGATCGGTCATCCGGCAGGCGAGGCGAACGGTTTCGGGGTCAATCCCCTGGCCGCCAACGGCGACCAGCACCTTCTTCGACATCGGCGAGTGCGCGTGGTCGGCCATCAGTGCTGCGGACCCCGTCGGACACGCCTGACCAGCACGTAGAGGCCGAAGCTCCACGAGATCAGCACGGTGGCGCCGGCGATCGTCTGGGCGGCGGGATCCAGCCCTCGATGGCCGGCCAGGTAGACCAGGACCCAGACCCCAATACCCAGAGCCATAACGCCCATGAACGTGAATGGGAAGCGCAAGCGCCCAAATCCTAACAAGTGCTGAGGGGGCGCCCGCCGCAACCGGGGCTGAGACGGTGCCTCCCTATAATCAACCAGCCTTGAAGCTCCTCATTGTTGGCTGTGGTCGGGTCGGCTCGCAGCTCGCAGCCGACATGGACAAGGCGGGCCACGAGGTGGTGATCATCGACCGGGATCCCAACCAGTTCTCACGCGCAGCCTCGCGCGGCGTGCTGACCAACGACTTCAGGGGAAACCAGGTCGTCGGCAATGGCACCGACGCGGATGTCCTGCGCAGGGCCGGCATCGAGGACGCCGACGGATTCGTCGCCGTCACCGAAGGGGACAACCGCAACATCATGGCTTCGCAGGTGGCCAAGCACATCTTCAAAGTGCCGCGCGTCGTCGCCAGGATCTACGACCCGGAGCGGGCCGAGGCCTACGAGAAGCTCGGGCTGCACACCATCTGTCCGACCATCGAAGGCGCCAAAGCGATCGAGAAGACCCT
>JAYUFT010000312.1:0-9165 GCA_043738605.1 Candidatus Dormiibacterota bacterium
AGCTCGCCGCCCAAGGCATCGTCACCCGTCATTACGGTGGCGAGCACGAGTGCGTGCACCTCAGCGCGAAAACTGGCCAGGGCATCGACGACCTTCTGACGACCATCGTGCTGTCGTCCGACATCCTCGAGCTCAAAGCGAATCCTGACCGCAACGCGATCGGCACCGTCGTCGACGCGCACCTCGAACGTGGTCGCGGCCCCGTCGCCACCGTGCTGGTGCAAGCGGGCACGCTGCACGTCGCAGACGACTTTGTGTGCGGTCACATTTACGGCCGTGTCCGCGCGCTTGCGAACGACCGTGGCGAGGCTGTGAACGAGGCGGGGCCGGCCACGCCCGTGGTCGTCTCCGGCATGAGCGAGGTCCCGCAGGCAGGTGACATCTTCCAGGTGGTTGGATCGGAGAAGGCGGCTCGCCAGATCGCTCTGACCAAGCTCGCCGAGAGGCGAACTCAGGAAGCGGCACGCGACTTCGCGCCCAGGATCACTCTCGAGGAGCTCGCTCGGCGCGCCAAGGAAGGCGAGGTCAAGGAGCTCAGCCTGGTCGTCAAGGCGGACGCACAGGGAACCCTCGAAGCGCTTCTCAGCGCGCTGCAGAAGATCGAGGATCCTGTCGTTGCGATCAAGATCGTCGGCCAGGGAGTGGGGGCCGTAAGCGATTCGGACCTGCTGCTGGCCGGCGTATCCAACGCGATCGTCATCTGCTTCAACCTCAAGCCAACCCCCGCTGCAGTCGCCGCCGCGGAGCGGGCCAAGGTCGAGGTCCGCTACTACGACGTCATCTACAAGCTCACCGAAGACGTCGAACGCGCGGCCAAGGGCTTGCGCGAACCGACGTATCGGCAGATCCGCGAAGGCAAGGTCGAGGTCGTCATCCCGATCAAGATTCCGCGGCAGGGTGTGATCGCCGGCTGCCGCGTGGTCGAGGGCAAGATAACTCGAGGCGGCTGGGCCAAGCTGTTGCGTGGAAAAGAGCAGATTTTCGAAGGCAGGATCAGCTCTTTGAAGCACTTCAAGGAGGACGTGCGCGAGATGTCCGAAGGCCAGGAGTGCGGCGTTGGACTCGAGGGCTTCGAGACATTCCAACCCGGCGACGTCATGGAGACATACCGCCTCGAGCGGGAAGAAATCTAGGCAAGCCTTGTCTTGCTGAAAGCGGAGGTCGTGATGACCAGCTACCGCGCCGATCAGGTTGGCGAGCAGGTGCGCGAGGAGATCATGTCGATCATCCGCCGCGATCTCAAGGATCCGCGCATCGGGTTCGTGAGCATCACGGCGGTGCGGATGTCGCCGGACCTTCGGCAGGCGCGCGTGCGTGTCAGCGTGCTCGGCAATCCCGAGGAGAAGAAGGCTTCGATAGCCGGCCTCGTCTCCGCCACGGGATTGATCCGCCACGAGCTCGGCAAGCGCCTGCAGAACCTCAAGTTCTCGCCCGACCTCCGATTCGAGATCGACCCTTCGATCGAGTACAGCGTCCACATCAATGAGCTGCTCAAGGAAGTCCTTCCACCGGTGTCGGACAGCGCCGACGTTACCTCCAGCGAAGAGAACAAGGAGGAGACGTTATAGCCAGCCCGCGCCCCCAGCCACACGTCAACGACGAGATCAAGGAGCTCATCGACGCCAACGAGGAAATCCTCATTTTCGGGCACAAGGACGCGGATGGGGACACGCTCGGCTGCAGCCTGGCGTTTGCCGAGGCGTTGCGCTCGGCCGGCAAGCAGGTATGGGTGCTCATCCCGCCGCCGCTGCCGGACATGTATACGTTTCTGCCCGGCTTCAACGAGATCCAGGAGGAGCCGCCCCACGGGATCGACCCTCACCTGGTGTTCTTCTTCGACTCGGGCAATCTCGAGCGCTCAGGCAGCAGCGTCAAGAAAATCGCGTCGCAGGCCACCATCGTCAATGTCGACCACCACCCTTCGAACTCGCGCTTCGGCGACATCAACGTGATCGAACCTGACGCCGCGGCAGTGGGGCAGATAGTCATGCGAATGCTCGATCACTTCGGTTTCGCGATCACGCCAACCATCGCGACCAATCTCTACGTCGCTTTGCTCACGGATACCGGCGGCTTCCGACACGAGAACACGACGCCGCAGGCCCTCGAGGACGCGGCGAGACTGGCACGCCTGGGGGCGGATCCTGGGCACATTGCAACCCTTGTCTACAAGATGCGGCCGGAGACGACGCTGAAGCTGAACGGCCTGTCTTTGGCGACCATGCGCGTCGAGATGGAGGGCCGGTTGGCGTGGGCGAAAGTGACGCGCGGCATGCTGAGGGAGGCAGCCGCGGTGATGGCCGAGTCGGAAGGCATCATCGACAACCTCAACAGCATCGCCGGGCTCGAGCTGGCCATCCTCTTCAAGGAGGTCAACTCAGGGCTCACGAAGATCAGCGTGCGCAGCCGCGGTGGTGTGGATGCCGCAGCCCTGTGCGCGATCTTTGGCGGCGGGGGTCATATTCGCGCGGCCGGAGCGGAGATCGAAAAGCCGATGGACGAGGCGATGAAGCTCGTGCTGGCGACCGCGAAGGAGTCGATCATTGCCGCCTCACCGGCGAGCTGACGCCGCTGCTTTCTCGGTTGGCGTTCTCAACGTAGACAAAGGCGCAGGCGAAACCTCCTTCGCCGTCGTCAGCCGCCTCCGCCGCCTGACCGGCGCGCACCGCGTCGGCCACGCGGGCACCCTCGACCCACTTGCCACCGGTGTGCTCCCGATCCTCTTCGAGTCCGCAACACGTTTGGCTGAATTTGCCCTGAGGCTGTCGAAAACGTATGTCGCCGACATCCATCTGGGCTTTTCGACAGCCACTGACGACGCCGAGGCCGAGCGCGAACCAATTGGCGATCCGAGTTCGCTGACGGCAATTGACATCGAGGCGAACCTCGAAGCGTTCACTGGACGGATACTGCAGGAGCCCCCTGCTTTCTCCGCGGTCAAAGTGGACGGCCAGCGCGCCTACAAGCTGGCCAGGAGGGGCGAGGAACCCCGGCCGCACGCGCGTGAGGTCGAGGTTTACGAGGCGAGGGTGCTGAGCTTCACACCCGGAGCCGACGCAGTGGCCCGCGTAGAGATCAGGTGCAGCAGCGGTACCTACCTCCGCTCGATCGCCCGCGACCTCGGACGCCGGCTTGAAGTCGGTGGCTATCTGGGCCGCCTGGTGCGCACCGCCTACGGTCCTCTGCTGATCGAATCCGCAGTCAAGGTGGACGCCCTGACCACGGCCGAGGAGGTGCGCAGCCTGCTGCTTCCGGCCGAAGTCATACTGCCGGACATGGAGCGGGTCCGCCTCAATGTCGAGCAGGAGGCGATGGTCAGGCAGGGCCGTTCGGTCCGCGTCTTGCCAGAACCTGGGCCCGGTTTGATCAGGGCTCACGATGCGGGCGGCCGGCTGGTTGCGCTCGGCCATGCCGACCCACTTCGCCGCACCTTCGTGCCCGAGAAGGTACTCAGCTGAACTTGACGCGATGAAGGTGCACTTTGGGCTCCCCTCGAGCCCGATTGGAGCGGTGACCCTTACCGTCGGCAGCTTCGACGGCGTTCATCTTGGGCACATCGACGTCATCCGGCGAGCAGTCGCCGCCGCGGCGCTGGACGGCGCGCAGCCGGCGCTGATGACATTCGAGCCTCACCCGCGCTGCCTCCTCGATCCCGCCAACTGTCCGCCATCGGTGACGACGCTGCAAGAGAAGCTCGCTCTCATCGAGGGCCTTGGCATCGAGCACGCGATCGTCATCCGATTCGACCGGGCGCTGGCGTCGCTGTCGCCGCAGGAGTTCATCGACCTTCTGTCACCGCTCATCGAGGTTCGGCGCTGGGTCGTCGGTTTCGACTTCGCATTTGGACGCGAACGTCGCGGCAACGCCGAGTGGCTGCGCGCGAATGGGCACGTGGTGGATGTCGTGCCTCCTTTCAGGTTGAATGCGAAGGAGCTTCACAGCTCTGACGTGAGACGGCTGGTGACGCTGGGGGAGATTGAAGAGGCGAATCGGTTGCTTGGTCGCGAATACTCGATGGCAGGCCCGGTCGAGGCCGGAGACAAGGTCGGCCGGCGGCTGGGGTTTCCGACTGCGAACATCGGGGTCGAGCCCAACAAGCTGGTCCCAGCGCTGGGCGCATACGCCGGGCGGGCCATCGCGCCGGAAGGCCCATTCATCGCCGCGCTTTCGGTTGGTTACAGGCCAACTTTCGGAGGGACCCAATTGCGCGTCGAGGCTTTCTTGCTCGACTTCGAGGGCGACCTTTACCAGAAGCACCTCGAGTTGAGGTTCATTCGCTACCTGCACGCAGATATCAAGTTCCCGAACACCGAGGAGCTCGTCGAGCAGCTGCGCCGCGATGTGGCGGACACCCGCCGGATCGTCAAGCCTTGACGCGCGTCGTCGTTATCGGCGGAGGGTTCGCGGGCTATTGCGCCGCACTGGCCGCGCGCCGGGCCGGAGCGGACGTGACTGTAGTGGCTCGGGCGCCTGGCGCCACCGCGCTGTACGCCGGCGGCATGGAGATCGTCGACGACCTCGAATCGGTGCTCGGGACGCAGCCACACCACCCGTTCACCAGGTTGGGGCTTGATGCCCTCCGCATTGCCACCGAGCTGGACACCGCCACCCAGACGATCCATCTGGCGCTCGAAAAGGGAGGCCTAAAGTTCGAGGGCCGGTGGCGGGATCGCGGCCTGTACGCGGACATCCATGGGTTGGCGAGGCCCGCCAACCTGGTACCCGCCACAGTCGCGGGAGGCGAGCTTCGTGCGCTGGCGGGGCGCAGGGTGGCCGTGGTCGGCGTGCCCCAGGTTGGCGATTACGACGCCGCGTCGACCGCGCAGGCGTTGAAAGAGCTGCATGGCATCGACGCGTTTGCCGAGGACGTGTCGATTCCTAACCTGCCGATGTCGGCATCGCTCACCGACCTCTACGGCAGGCGTGCTCCCACCCTGACGAAGGCTCGGGCGGCGTGGGCTGCGTACCCGCCTGGCTTCACCAATCTCCCGGAGGACAGCTTTGAGCTGTTGGCGGCGCCGCCCTCGCCCCATGGCTGGCGCCTTCAGCAGGTTATCGGTCTGGGCTCAGTACAGGCCGAAGTGGCGTCGCTCGACGAAGAGCAGGGCCGGATCACGGCCGCGCGGGCGGGCGACCGTGTCCTTCGCGCGGACGCGTTCATCCTGGCCACCGGTCATCACATCGGCGGAGGCATCAGAGGCGGGCGCGTGCCGGCGGAGCCGCTGGTTGGCCTTGGCGTCTTTCACGATGGACGTCCCGCGAGCACCGGTGGCGCGCGGCTACGGCACCTCGAGTACCTGGACGCTGCCGCTGAGATGCGAAGTGGGCTGATGACAGACAAGCAGCTCCATCCGCTGAATGAAGAAGGGGTCGCGCCGTACACCAACCTCTACGCCGCCGGCTCCGTGCTCGGTGGCTACGACTACGCAGGAGCGTGCGGCTTTGGTGTTCCGCTACTGACCGGCTGGCTCGCTGGGACATTCGCGGCGAAAAGCAAATGAGGGCCGAGATCGAAGCTATCGTTGGGGCCGCCGCTCTTGACGAGCGCGAGGTGCGCGATCACTGGCCGCTGGGCCTCATGGAGGAGCGCGACGGCGTCCAGCGGCCCAAGGTTCTGGTCGCCAGGCCGGCCGGCCGAGAGCAGGTCATCGCCATCCTTCGGTGGGCCGCGGCCAACGGAGTGGCCGTGACTCCAATGGGCGGAGGCACCGGCGTGTGCGGCGCGCTGGCGCCTCGTGCCGGCGAGCTCGTGCTCGACATGAGCGGTTTCGATCGCATTCTCGACCTCGACGAGACCAACCTGGTCTGCCGCTGCGAGTCAGGGGTTAACGGCCTCGTCCTGGAGAAGCACCTGAACGAACGTGGACTGACCCTCGGCCACTTTCCGAGCTCTCTGCCGGGAACCACCGTAGGGGGCCTACTTGCCACCCGGTCGTCAGGCCAGGAGTCGAGTCGCTACGGCAACGTCGAGGACATGGTGCTCGGGCTGGCGGTGGTCCTTCCCGACGGCACATTTGCCACCCCTCGCCCAGGCCCGCGATCGGCCGTTGGTCCCGCGCTGCACCAGCTGTGGCTGGGCTCCGAGGGTGCGCTCGGAGTCATCCTTGGGGCAGAGCTGCGCGTGCACCGACTGCCCGAAACGGTCATCGGGAGGGGATACGCGTTCACGGACCTGGGCTCCGGCCTCGAGGCCATGCGCGCGGTCATGCAGTCGGGCATCCGGCCCCTTGTGCTGCGCCTTTACGACGCTGAGGACACTGCGTTCAACGGCCATGACGTGCCGGCCGACTCGTGCCTGCTCGTGGTCGCCACCGCCGGCGTGGCCCAGGTTGCCAAGGCCGAGGCGGAAGCGGTGAAGCGTTTCGCGGGCGACGCCACGGACCTTGGGGAGCAACCCTGGCTGCACTGGGACAGCCACCGGTTCAGCCTGTCCGCAGAGCGCCTCAAGGCATTCCTCGAACCGCCTGGCGCTTACCTCGACACGATCGAGCTGGCCGCGCGATGGACCGTGTTGCCCCAGCTTCACGCCCAGGTAAAGTCCGCAATAGGTATTGGTGGACTGGCGTTATGCCATTTCAGCCACGCATACGAGCAGGGCTGCTGCGCATATTTCTCTTTTGGGGGATCGGCAGACACCGAGGCTGAGGCCCGCGCCGCATATGGCCGGGCATGGGAGGGTGCCATGACGGCGGCTCTAGGACTGGGGGCGACCATAAGCCACCACCACGGGACTGGACAGGCACGCGCGCGATGGGTCGCCGATGAGATGGGGGGTTGGATGCGCGTTTGGCGAGCGGTCAAGGAAGGGATCGACCCGACACGCACGATGAACCCTCGCGCGTTGGGAGGTGCGTCATAGGCGCGCGGCCCGGCGCTCCAGTCCTGTTCATAGTCAATCCCGCCTCGGGTGCGGGGAAGGCAGGAAGGGAGTGGACCGCGATCAGCAACTGGCTCGCGACCACCGGCCTTCCATACGAAGCGGCGCTCACGACCCGCCCGCTCGAAGCGACAGAGATCGCGCAGCGAGCGGTCAGGGAGTCGCGCCCGGTCGTGGTCGCTGTCGGCGGCGACGGTACCCTCAACGAAGTCGTCAACGGCTTCTTCCATAACGGGGCTCCCTTACCGACGACGAGCAGGCTGGCGATGCTTCCACTCGGTACGGGTGGCGACTTCCGCCGTACTCTGCGAATCCCGCTCGATCCCAAAGAGGCAATTCAAGTCATCAAAGCGGGCACACCGCGGCGGCTTGATGCGGGGTGCGTGACCTATACAGCCGAGGATGGCTCGACTGCCGTGCGTCACTTCATCAACATTGCCGATGCGGGCTTGGGCGGTGAGGTCGCTCATCGTGTCAACGTCGGCAGCAAGCGGCTTGGAAGCGCGGCGTTCACGATCGCCTCGGCGCTTGCGCTTCTCGGTTGGAAGAACAAACCGATGCAGGTCGTGGTGGACGGCAACCCCATCGACATCGTCGCGCAGCAGGTGGTGGTCGCCAACTGCCAGTACTTCGGCGGAGGCATGCGCATGGCCCCGTCTGCAAAGCCCACCGACGGCGTGTTCGATGTCATCCTGATCGGCAACGTTGGCAAGATCGAAACCGCGCGCAAGCTCGGTAGCATCCGGAATGGAACGCATCTCGATGACCACAACCCGAAGATCCAGTTGATGTACGGCAAGCGCATCTCCGTTTCGTCAACGGCGTCGGTGCGCATCGACCTCGATGGCGAGACTCCGGGGAGGCTGCCCGCGCTTTTCGAGATACAACCAAGCGCCATCGAATTCCTAGCGCCGGTGTGACGAAAGGGGTTATCGCCACCCCGCACCGGCTTGCCGGCGAAGCGGGAGCGCAGGTCCTGCGCGACGGCGGCAACGCCATCGATGCGGCGATTGCGGCGGACGCGGTGCTGTGCGTGGTCTATCCGCACATGACCTCGGTCGGCGGAGACCTTATGGCGATCGTCTGGCAGGCAGGCGCTTCGGCGCCGGTCGGTTTGATCGGCGCAGGACGCTCTGGTGAGCGCGCCACCATCGAAGAGGTCAGGTCGCGCGGTCACGAGACGATGCCGGAGCGGGGCTCGCTGAGCGTGACGGTGCCCGGTACCGTCGACGCCTGGGGCCGCCTGATCGAAAGGTTTGGAACTGTCGGGATGGCTGCGGTGCTCGAGCCGGCAGCCTTCCTCGCTCGCGACGGCTACATGATCACGGAGCACCTGTCGGACGATCTCAAAGAGGAAGCCGATCTGCTCGGCCGCGAACCTGCGGCACACGCCCTCTACCCGCCGATGGAGGCAGGTATGCGTTTGCGCAATCCCGACCTCGGATCTGTGCTCGCCGATATCGGCCGGACCGGGATCAACACCTTCTACCGCGGAGCCGTCGGCGCCGCCATCGCGGAGGCCATTGGGCGGCGCGATGGGTTTGTCACCGCGCGCGATCTTGCTCTGCACAGGTCGCAGTGGGTCGACCCCGTGTCGGTCGAGTACCGCGGCCTCACCGTTTACGAGCTGCCCCCGCCGACCCAGGGCCTCACCGCGCTCGCCATGCTTGCGAGGCTTCGACGATTCGATCGCCACGCTCTCGAACCCGGAGTCGAGTTCGTCAGTGCTTTCAAGCAGATCCGCGACGAGACCTATCCGTTGCGAAACCTGTACATCACCGATCCGGACTTCTCATCAGCGCCGCTCGAGCCCTTCCTCGATCCGATGCATGCGATTGCGGATACGGGCGGGCACCTTCACGAGGGCGGCGACACGATCTATCTCTGCGCCGCCGACGAGCACGGCAACCTTGTTTCGCTGATCCAGAGCGTGGCTTACGGTTTCGGCTCGGGGATCGTGGCCGAGGGCACCGGGATGCTGCTCCAGAACCGCGGGTGCTATTTCAAGCTCGACCCGGCGCACGTGAACCGGCTCGAGCCTAAGAAGCGCACCATGCACACGCTGATTCCCGCGATGGCCGCCCGCGATGGCCGCCCGTGGGCGATCTTCGGGTCGATGGGCGGGGATGGCCAGCCGCAGCTCCAAACCCAGGTCCTGATCAACCTCGTCGACCACGGCTTGGAGCCGGCCGAGGCTGTGGCACGGCCGCGGGTGCGCGTCCAGGCCGATGGGGTGAAGATTTCGGTCGAGGCCGACTACCCCGGCGCCGGGGAGCTGAGCCACTCGG
>JAYUFT010000313.1:0-3015 GCA_043738605.1 Candidatus Dormiibacterota bacterium
TCAAGGTCGTGGCCGGCAGCGTCAAGGCCGACATGCACCTGGCCAATGTGAGCCGGGGCGGCGAGGAGCGACTGGCCCAGATCTTCTTTCCACGGGGCAAGGAGCACATACCCGCTACGGAGGTCCATGCCGGGGATATCGGGGCCGTTACCAAGCTCGCCCACACGCTCACCGGCGACACGCTCGGAGTCAAGGATGGTGGCGCCCTACCGGAGTTGGTGCTGCCTGGCCCCGCCTACAGCGTGGCCATCACGCCCAAAGCCCGAGGCGATGAGGAGAAGATCTCGAGCGGGCTGGCGCGATTGAGCGAAGAGGACCCGACCCTGCACGTCGAGCGACTCGAGGAGACCCACCAGCTCGTGATCGCCGGTCTGGGTGACGTCCACCTCGACGTCACGCTCGAAAAGCTGAAGAGGAAGTACGGCGTTGAGGCGACGACGGAGACCCCTCGCGTCGCCTACCGCGAGACGGTCTCGGGCCACAGCCGGGCCGAAGGCCGCCACGTCAAGCAGTCGGGAGGCCACGGCCAGTACGGGATATGCGTGATCGAGGTGTCGCCGACCAAGCGCGGCGAAGGTTTCGTCTGGGAGGACAAGATCTTCGGCGGCTCGATCCCGCAGAACTACCGGCTCTCCGTGCAGAAAGGGATCGTCGACAACATGAGCAAGGGCGTCGTCGCCGGCTACCCGATGGTCGATGTCAGGGTCACGCTCGTCGACGGCAAGTTCCACCAGGTCGACTCGAACGACATGGCCTTCCAGATCGCGGGCTCCATGGCCATTCGCAGAGCCTCGCTCGATGCCGGGCCAGTTTTGCTCGAACCCATCGTCGAGGCAGACATCCGGGTCCCGGAGAAGAATCTCGGCGCAATCATGTCCGACATCAACGGAAGGCGCGGCAAGATACTGGGCACCGAACCTGACGATGGCTATGAGAAGGTGCGGGCGACAGTGCCAGAGCACGAGATGCTGCGCTTCGCCCTCGACCTTCGCTCGATCACGCAGGGCCGCGGCACCTTCCAGAAGAAGTTCTCGCACTACGATGAGATGCCCGCGCACCTTGCCAAAGCCATCATCGAAGAGTTTCAGAAGCAACACGAGGCAGCAGGGTGATGGCCGGCGCCTCGAAATGACCGACCGGTGAGCGCTCCGAGCGCTCACGACGTCTGCGTCATCGGCGGAGGTGTGACGGGAGCAGGCATCGCGCGCGACCTTTCGCTACGCGGCCTTTCGGTCCTCTTGTTGGAGAAAGGCGACTGGGGCGCGGGCACCAGCGGCTCGTCGACCTGGATGATCCATGGCGGTCCGCGCTATCTCGAGTTCGACTGGGACACGACCCGCCGCTCCAGCGAAGACGCCGGTTTCATCGTGACCATCGCGCGACACATGGTCTACCGGGTCCCTTTCCTGCTTCCGATCCTTCCTCATGACCGGAACAACATCGAGCGCATGGAGACCGCGATGGAGGTTTACGACCGCTTCCAGCCGCTGAAGAAGTCGAACCCGCACGTGCGCCTTACCGCAGACGAAGCGCGGCAGGCCGAGCCCGGGCTCACAGCCGACCTCGTCGGAGCGGTGACCCTGGAGGAATGGGGCGTCGATCCGCACCGTCTCGTGTACGCCAACGTCCAGGACGCCGTGGCCAATGGTGCTCGCGCTTTGAATCACACGCGAGTAATCGACCTGCTTCGCGATGGCGCCAACGTGATCGGCGTGCGCTACCGCTCACCGGACGGCAGCACATCGGAGTCGAGGGCCAAGGTGGTGGTCAACGCCGCCGGGCCGTGGGTTCCCGAGGTCAGCCGGATGGCCGGCGCAGATGTGCAGCTGCGACCGGCGAAGGGGATTCACATCGTCTACCCGCACCGGATCTCGAACTTCGGGCTGAGCGCAGAGACGGTCGACGGCCGCGACGTTCTGATGGTGTCGCACGGCGGCTTCACGCTGCTGGGCACGACCGACGACGACTTCTACGGAGACCTCGACTCGGTCGACGTCCACGAGGACGAGGTCGACTATCTCCTGCAGGCGTTCGAGCGCATCTTCCCGGCGATCAGGAACTACAGACCGGTCAGAACCACGACCGGCGTCCGGCCGACCCTGTTCAAGTGGAGGCGATACGAGGACGAGCTGTCGCGGCGCTATCAGGTCATCGACCACGCGACAGATGGCGCGCAAGGGTTCATCACGATCGCCGGCGGCAAGCTGTCGATGTACAGGTTGATGGCCGAGGAAACAAGCGACGCAGTCTGTCGCAAGCTCGGCCACCAAGCGCCGTGCACCACCGCAACGCGTCCGTTGCCTGGCAGCGAGTCGGAGCTCGAGCCGGCGTCCGAGCTCGGGCAACGATTCGGAATCCCGGCCCTGGCTGCGATCAAATTGCAAAGCCGCCACGGCTCCCGAGCCGGCGAAGTGCTCGACCAATCTGATGCGGGCCGGATCGTATGCCGGTGCGAACCGCTTACTGAATCAGAGCTTGCCTACTCGGCGCGTCACGAGCAGGTGCGCACCCTGGCCGATGCCTTCCGCCGCGTTGGGCTTGCGGCCGGACCGTGCGCCGGCTCGGCGTGCGTCATGCGGGCCGCGGAAATCATCGGCCGGCAGTTGGGCTGGAGTGCGTCGCAGCGGTTCGACGCCGTACGAGAGTTCGTGCAGGGCGCATGGTTGGGGCGCGCTCCAGTCCTGGGGCAGTCGGGTTGGGCTCAGGAAGAGCTGGCCCAGGGTGCCCTGAGAGGTCTTCGCTAGTGGGCCGAGCCGACTCGCTCGCCAAGCTGGCGTTGGCGTACAGCGTGCATCTCGCTCGGCGCCGCTTGACACGTCCCAAATCACAACTGGGAACGCTGATCGAAACCTACAAGCGGGAAGGCATACGCCCGCTGACTCCAGCGGAGCGCGAGCGTCACCCGCAGCTGATCGGGTGCATCAATTGCGGGCTCTGCGCCCTGGCGGCGGGTCGCGTGGGTAAGACGCGACTACCCGATCTGGCCTCGTCCTATATGAGGCTTTACGCCCGGCT
>JAYUFT010000314.1:0-3013 GCA_043738605.1 Candidatus Dormiibacterota bacterium
GCATCTCCCCGAACGTTTTCCCCGTGCCCGGCACCAGGAACACCGGGTCGTAGCCGAAGCCCGCCTCGCCTCGCCACTCCGGCACGATCTCGCCCCGGCACTCGCCTTCGAAGAGCTGCGTGGGGTGGCCTGGATTGGCCAGCGCCAGCACGCAGATAAAGCGCGCGCTCCACGGCCGTGGTTTGCCCTCGAGCCTTTTCAGCAGCTCCGCAGTGCGCTCCTCCTGCGTCGGGCCCAGGCGCGCCGAGCGGATGCCCGGAAATCCGCCCAGCGCCTCGACCTCGACCCCCGAGTCATCGCCCAGCGCCGGCAGGCCCGAGCGCGCCGCGGCGGTCTCCGCCTTCAACCTCGCGTTCTCCTCGTACGTCTCCCCCACCTCGTTGACCTCGGTGTCGAACGCGATCAGCTCGAGCCCAGTCACCGCAAGGAGCTCGCGGTACTCGCGCAGCTTTCCTGTGTTGCCGGTCGCGACGACCAGCTTGCGACGCGCGTCAGCCAAGCGTTGCGATGGCGCGTTTTTGGCCGACGATCAACTCTTGGATGCCCTTCTCAGCGAGCGCTAGCATCGCGTCGAGCTCCGTGCGCGTGTAGGGCGCCCCTTCCGCGGTCGCCTGCAGCTCGACCAGCTTGCCGTCCTCGGTCAGCACGCAGTTGAGGTCGGTCGACGCTGTGAAGTCCTCGGTGTAGTCGAGGTCCAGCATCGGCGTGCCCTCGACGATGCCGCAGCTGACCGCGGCCAGGTACTGGCGGATGGGAATCTGATCGATCATGCGCGCGTCCTTCATGCGCTTCACCGCCATGTAGAGGGCGGCGAACGCACCTGTGATGGATGCGGTGCGAGTGCCGCCGTCCGCCTGCAGCACGTCGCAGTCGAGAGTGATCGTCCTCTCCCCGATCTTGCCCATGTCAACCGCGGCGCGCAGCGAACGCCCGATCAACCGCTGGATCTCATGCGTGCGGCCGCCGACGCGACCCTGGGTCGCTTCACGCGTCCCCCGATCGTGGGTTGAGCGCGGCAGCATCGAGTACTCGGCCGTGATCCAGCCCTGGCCGCTACCCCGCCGGTGTGGAGGCACGCGGTCCTCGACGCTCGCCGTGATCCAGACCCGCGTGCGGCCCATCTCGATCAGGCAAGAGCCCTCCGCGTGCACGTTGACGCCTAGCTCGATCTTCAGCGGGCGCAGCTGGTCCGGTTGGCGCCCATCGGGCCGCGAGTGGCCCGTCATCGCTTCATCAGTTTGAGTATCAATGCAGTTCCTTCGAAGAACACGTAGAGCGGGATGAACATGATCATCGGTGTGAAGGGGTCAACACCTGGAGTAAGAAAGTTGGCCACGAGGCCGAGCCCGAGGAACCACCATAACCTGTTCTTGTACAGCCACTTCGAGCTGATGATGCCGATCATGCCAAGCATGAACAGCACGACCGGCAGCTCGAAGACGATCCCGAAGCCGATGATCATGACCAGTAGGAACCCCACGAGCTCGCCGATATCCGCGAAGTAAGAGGTGTTGGGCGGTGCGAGTGAGTTAAGGACGTGGAGATAAAGAGGCAGCGCGAAGATCGCCACCGCGACCCCGATCGCGAAGAAGACGATGGTGGCGACGATCAGCGGCAGGATGAAGCGCCTTTCGTGAACGTGCAGCCCGGGGCTCACAAACCACCAGATCTGCTGGATCACCACCGGAGCCGCGATCACGAGGCCGATATACAACGCGACCTGCAGCTGCAGGATCACTCCGCCGGTCGGCCCGAAGTAGTAAGCGTGGCCGATGCCGGCCCGCTTCACCAGCAGGCCGATCACCTGCCCGGCGATGAAGAAAGATCCCACGGTCGTGATCGCCCAGGCGACGAGCGAGACGATCAGAGCGCGTCGCAAAGCCTCCAGGTGCTCGATCACCGACATTCGCTCGTCTTCGACGGCGACCGCGGGTCGGCGCCCGCGCTGAAGGACCCTGTCTAGAAGGGCCACGAGAGGCTCAGATCTTGGGAGGGGTGGCCTCGGACTGCGAGCCCGCGGAGCTTGAGCTCTCCTGAGAGGCAGGCTGTGCGGGCGGTGGCGGCGTGGCGGGCGTCGGCGCCGGCGCCTGGACGGCCGATGTCATCTCGTTGGTGATCTCCGTGGTGGCCTTGCGAAACTCACGCATCGCCTTGCCGACAGCGCCGCCAAGCTCTGGCAGCCGGCCCGGGCCGAAGATGATCAGCACGATGACGAGCAGCCCGACGATGTAGAACCAGTGGAATGGCATCTCGAGTGGATTATAGACCGGGTGTCCTCGAGTCCCCGATCGAGGCCGATTTGGGCCGAATTGCCCCTCAGCCCACCTGGATGGTGATCGAGGTGATCCGGTCGGTCGGCCCGGTCAGCAGCTGCGCCGCGGCGAGGCCCTTGACGACCGTTCCGAACCGGTTGTAGACCGCGGTCGGGCCCGTCCCCGGCCACGCGGCTCGCTGGATGAAGAACTGGCTGCCATTGATCGGGCTGCCGATCGGACGCGCCATACCCACGGCGCCGAGTCCCCAGGCTGGACTGGTGTTAGGTTCATCCGGGAGCGTGTAGCCAGGACCTCCACTGCCATCGCCTTTCGGGTCTCCGCTCTGGACCACCCAGTCCTCCGTCTTGAACGGCATGCCGCTGTAGTAGCCGTTGAGCGCCAGGACGATGAAGTTGTTGACCGTAACCGGGGCGACCTCGGGGTACAGCTGGATGGTGATCGGGCCCTTGGTCGTGTTGACGGTCGCCTGGTACGTGTGGCTCGGCAAGATGCAGATCGGCTGAGGTCCGATGAAGTGATAGGTGCCGGTCTGTGTCGAGGTGATGCAATTGGCGAGGGCAGCCGCCCTGGGCTCCTTCAGAGCGGCGGAGATCGCCAGCCCTGAGGCCAGGACCGCGGCGATGACGATGCCGGAGATGAGAAGCGGCCTCCACGGGCGACCCTGCCATCGCGGCGGCAGCTCGACCGCGTCATCCGCGGGTGTGGCGGATCGGCGGACAGGAACTTTGGCCTTGCTC
>JAYUFT010000315.1:0-2994 GCA_043738605.1 Candidatus Dormiibacterota bacterium
GACGAGAACAACCTAAAGCGCGTGTCGGGGCTAGGTGGCTTGCCAAGTCGACAAACCCGTGAGATCGTACGAGCGCTGCCCTTTCATGACGTTCTGTACATCAACACCCGGCTACGGGTCATGTTGCGTACCCGCGTCCCTGTCTAGGAAGGTTGCGGCCCGCTGATGGAGCCACACGTTCACGTCGGACTCGTTGAGTTTGTGACGGTCATCGCCTATGTGCTGATCTTCACGTTCCTGTGGCGCGTGCTCGCGGCCCACCTCAACGAGCGTTACCCCCACCTGGCCGGCGCGATGACCGCCGTTTACTCCTGAAAGGCTGAGACAAATGGCTGTTGCTGCACCCCCCAAGGCCGCGCACGCGACGACCCCGGCGAAGAACGCCGCTGCGGTCGTCAACGAGTTCACGAAGGCCGCCAAGCGCAAGACTGAGACGTTCGCGGATACGACCGCTGTTCTGGGCGCCTCGGCCGTCTCGTTGCAGCAGATCGACATTCCGGCCACCGGTTGGCTTCGTCACCTGGTGCTGACCTTCACGGTGACCGGTGGCGCCGCTGCGACGCTGGTCGCTGATGGTGTCGCGGCCCTGATCGACTCGATCACCTTCAAGGACGTGAACGGCCAGCCGTTGCACACCTTGTCAGGGTACGACCTGGCAATGGCCAACCTGTTCGGCGCCTACACCCAGCACAGCGACTTTCGCAAGCTGCCCGGATACTCGGCCGATCCGGTCGCCGGTCTCCAGTTCACGCTGCGGGTGCCGGTGGAAATCATCGCGCGCGGCGCCCTGGGCTGCCTGAACAACCTCAACGCCTCCATGACGTACAAGCTCCAGGTGACCCTGGCGCCGGCCGCGAAGGTCTTTGCGACCAACCCGCCGGCCGTGGCAACCGTACGGATGACCGGCATTGTCGAGTCCTGGACCAACCCGGCGCCAACCGATCTGCGCGGCGTCGCCAACCAGACCCGGCCGCCAGCCGAAGGGACCACGCAAAACTGGTCCGAGTACGTTTCGCCGGTCCTGGTCGGACAGAACACGATCCGGCTCCCCCGTGTCGGCAACGCGATCCGAAACCTGGTGCTGATCGCCCGCGACGCGGCCGGTGTCCGCTCTGACGCGGTGCTTCCGGCGAACCTGGGGATCTACTTCGACGGCAACCAGTGGCACTCGGTCTCGACGGACTACTTCCGCCGGCGCGCCGTCGAGCTCTACGGGTACGCCCCGGCAGACTTCCCCGCCGGTGTCCTGGTCCTGCCCTTCACCGACGATTTCGACGGAACCCCCGGTGAGGAAGTTGGGGACTTCTGGATCCAGACTTCCGGCGCAACCCGGTTCGAATTTCAGTTCGTCGCCACGGTCGCCGGGTCGCTCACGATCATGACGAACGATGTCCTTGCCATCTCGGCCCCCTCCGGCCCCGGTGCCACCCTGGGCGCCTGAGATGCGCGACAAGTTCGAGATTCCGACCGACCCTGAGGTTCGGATCGCCGGAATCATCACGATTGGCGCCGTCCTGGTCCTGCTCGTCATCGGGCGCGTCTTTCGGGACGTGAACCCGGCCTGACGGCCCCCTCAACGCCGGCCGGCGTGCCTTCCCCCTTACCGCACGCCGGCCGCGCGCACAGCAGAAAAACCCGCACAAGATCTTGACCCCCAACTTTTGGAAGGACACCCGCTATGCCTTTCGGCCTCGATGTTAAGTCCCTGGTCATCGGCCTGGTGATTGGTGCAGTCGTGCTGCCCATGATCCAGACCAAAATGCGTATTCGCAAGGTCTGAGACTCGGTGATGCTCAACCGTGCTACAGCCGTTTACGTCGTCGCCTTGACTGCGGTCCTTGCGGGCCTGGTCCTGGGCGTGTTGTGGATGACTCCCCCAGTTGAGCGAACCGGTTTGCTCTCTCAGGGCATCGCCCCGTTGGGCGGCCTGGTCGCGGCCCTGACCGCTGGGCTGTCGGCCAGGATCGCCTATCAGGCGCGCAACGAGACCCGACAGCAAGGCCCGGTGCTGTCCCAGATTCAAACCCAAACCAACGGCCTCATGACTGTTGGATTCACCAACGCGATTGCTTCCGCGCTCGACTCGCGCGGTATCACTGTTGGGCGCCAGCTCGCCCTGGTGGCCCCGGTGGCCCCGGTGGCCCCGGTGCTGCCGATTGCGCCTATCGCCCCGATTGCGCCTATCGCCCCGGTGGCCCCTGTGCTGCCGGTTGTCCCCATCGTCTCTTTGAGAGGTCTACAGATGCTCACCCCCGAGGAATCCGCCACCTTATCCGCGCTGATCGCCAAGGCCGGCGAGCCTGCCCCTCTGACGCCCCCCATCTGGCAGACCCCGGCCGTTGAGGTCGCCCCGGCCGTCGCGGTCGCCCCGGCGCCCGCTGACCTCGCCGGTTCCGACCCGGCCGCTGCCGTGACCGCGTTCTATGGCGGGAGCTGACCAATCGTGAAGGGTGGCGGTTTGACCTGGGCAGGCTGGCTGGGCATCGGCGTTGGCGCCATGCTGATCTATGCCGGCATGACCGGTCAATCCCTCATCGCTGAACTCTCTGGCGTCCTGACCGGTAAGGGCCTGGTTAAGGGTGTCGCGCCGGCCACGGCAGGCGGTGACGGCCTCAGCGGTTTTGGTGGCGCCGGCACGGCCGGCGGCGGCGCCGGCGGCGGCGGCGTTTCGTCCTGGAACCCCGCCGGCGCCGCTCCGAGCTCGGCGCCCTTCGGTGGCCCTGGTGATGCGGAGAAGTCACAGCTCACCGGGCGCCCACGTGCGACCCTGCCTGCGGTCTCCCCGCGTGTACCGGCGGTGTCCTCATGGTGAGCGCGTCGTCGGCTAAGTCGATTGCGCTCGGGGCTGTCATCGGGGCCGGCGCGATCGCCTCGGTGTCCTCGATCAGTGCTGGCAAGGTGCCCCCGCTGAAAATCGGTGTCGGCGTGTTCGTGGCCGGCGCGATGCTCCTGGCGTTGGCTGACGTGTCCCCCCAGCTCGCGGCCGGCTTCGGC
>JAYUFT010000316.1:0-2978 GCA_043738605.1 Candidatus Dormiibacterota bacterium
GCCTCCGTGACCACCGGTCCTCCCATCGAACACCTCCTTGGGTCGCCTCAAGCGTCCTCTAAGTCCAAGGTGGTGGTGCAATGACCCCTTGAGATGGCAGACTGTTCCCTCTCATCGCCGGGCGCTTCGCGCGCGTCTGCTCTCCTTCCCGGGATTGGATTAATTACGGATTAGTTTCTCCGCGCCGCGATTGGGAGTGGGGTGGACAAAGTCATGGCCGGGGGGGACCCCGGCCAACCGTGCCGCGCCAGTATCTGGTCACTGTTAAGTTGTCGATGGTGGCGAACACAGCGGGCGACAGCGAGCTGGCGGCGCGGTTTCGCGCCGGCGACGTCCGTGCATTGGCTCGCGCCATAAGCCTGGTCGAGCGTCGCGATCCGTCGGTTCGCGCACTGGAGACGCCGCCCAAGGCACGAGACGTCGCTGCGGCCGTCGTCGGGTTCACCGGCGCGCCTGGGACGGGCAAGTCGACGCTCGTCGACGCGCTCGTCGCACTATTACGGAAGCAGGACAAATCCGTCGCCGTGATCGCCACTGACCCGAACTCCCCTTTCACAGGTGGGGCGATTCTGGGCGACCGGATCAGGATGCAGCGCCACGCGCTGGACCCCAAGGTCTTCATTCGCAGCATGGGCGCGCGCGGTCATCTCGGCGGCCTTTCGCTGGCGACACGAGAGGCGATCAGGCTGCTCGGCGCCTTCGGCTTCGACCAGGTGATCCTTGAAACGGTCGGCGTGGGGCAGTCAGAGCTCGAGGTGGCCGCCGTCGCCGACACCACGGTCGTCGTGATGACGCCCAACCTTGGGGATGGCGTGCAGATGATCAAGGCGGGGATCCTGGAGATCGCCGACATCTTCGTCGTCAACAAGGCAGACCTCGACGGCCACCAGCGGGTGGTCATGGAGCTACGCGGGATGCTCAGCCTCAACGCACCTCGCGCCAGTGGCGCCGGCGCGCCCAAGGCCTGGAAGCCGCCGATCATCACGACGGTGGCGGCTCGCCCGGAGGGGATCGACGAGCTCTGGGCAGCCATCGAAGACCATCGGCGGTATCTCGAGGCGAGCGGTCGCAGGCAGGAGTTGGCGGAGAAGCGGCTGAAGGATGAGACGGCCGAGGTCGTGGCAGACCTTGCCCGCCAGCAGGCGAGGCTGGTCCTTGGGGAGGATGGAGCGCTGACCGAGAAACTCCTGAAGGACGGTTCTCCATACCGGGCGGCCGAGGAGATCCTCAACCGAATTGGCAGTGGTGAGCGGAAGCCAAGGCGAAGCTGACTTCAGACGCGGCAGACATAATGAATTTGTGAAAGTTCGCGCCCGCGACGCCAAAGAGGTTTGGAAGGAGGAGTTCGAGTCCAGCCCTTCCCGTGACGACGGCATCGAGACCTCGACCATCTCCGGAATCCCGCTCAAGCCTCTCTACACCGCCGACGACCTGCCCAAACGCGAAGAGGAGATGCCGGGGATCTACCCCTACACGCGCGGCATCCACCCCGGCGGCTATCGCGGCCGGCTGTGGACGATGCGCCAGTTTTCGGGCTTCGCCACTGCCGAAGAGACGAACAAGCGTTACAAGTACCTGCTCGCGAACGGGCAGACGGGTTTGTCAGTGGCTTTCGACATGCCCACGTTGATGGGGCAGGACTCGGACGCTCCGACCAGTCGCGGAGAGATCGGCCACTGTGGCGTCGCTATCGATTCTCTAGCCGACATGGAAACTCTGTTTGACGGCATACCTCTTGGCGAGATAACGACCTCCATGACCATCAACTCGCCGGCAGCGATCCTGCTCTGCATGTACATCGCGGTGGCGGAGAAGCAAGGCGTGCCGGCGTCAGCGCTCGGCGGCACCCTGCAAAACGACATCCTCAAAGAGTTCATCGCGCAGAAGGAGTTCATCTTTCCGCCCGAACCTTCGATGCGCCTGGTCGTGGACTCGATCGAGTACTGCGCCAAAGAGGTGCCGAAGTGGAACACCATCTCGATCTCCGGTTACCACATCCGCGAAGCCGGTTCCACGGCGGCGCAGGAGCTGGCCTTCACGCTCGCGGACGGCATGGCGTACGTCGATGCGTGCATCGAGAGGGGGATGCGTATCGACGACTTTGCGTCTCGCCTCTCCTTCTTTTTTGATGCCCACATCGATTTCTTCGAGGAGATAGCAAAGTTCCGAGCGGCACGGCGGATCTGGGCTCGCTGGATGCGCGACCGCTACGGCGCCCAGGACGAGCGATCCCTGAAGCTGCGCTTCCACACACAGACGGCGGGTGTCTCACTCACCGCCCAGCAGCCGGAGCTCAACATCGCCCGGACTGCAATCGAGGCGCTCTCCGCGGTGCTTGGCGGCACGCAGTCTCTGCACACCAACGCGATGGATGAAGTGCTCGCTCTGCCGACTGACAAGGCCGCGCGCCTCGCGCTCCGCACCCAGCAATTGCTCGCTTACGAGACTGGCGTGGCCAACACGATCGATCCCCTCGGCGGCAGCTACTTCGTCGAGGCGCTCACCGATGAGATCGAGCGTCAGGCCGAGGTCTATTTCAAGCGGATCGAGGAGCTAGGCGGGGTGATCCCGGCGATTGAGGCGAGCTTCTTCCAGAAGGAGATTGCCGACTCGGCATTCAAGTACCAGCAGGAGCTCGAGCAGAAGCGAAGGCTGATGGTCGGCGTCAACGAGTTCACGGTCGACGACGAAGAGCCGATGGAGATCCTCAGGATCGATCCCAAGCTGGAGGGCGAGCAGGTCGCCCGGGTCCAGAACGTGCGGCGCACCCGCGATCAGGCGCGGTGCGCCAAAGCTCTGGCCGCGCTGCGAAAAGCCGCCGAGGGGACTGACAACCTGATGCCACACATCCTCGAAGCAGTTCGTGCGTATGCCACCGAAGGCGAGATCATGAACACGATGATCGAGGTCTTCGGCACCTACACCGAGAAGGCGGTTATTTAGTGTCCAGCTCCGGAGGCTCAACCGACATGCCAGGG
>JAYUFT010000317.1:0-2970 GCA_043738605.1 Candidatus Dormiibacterota bacterium
CACCTTCGCCGACCTTCGGTCCGCGGACCACGCCCATCAAGCACGTGATCGTCGACGTGCAGGAGAACCGGTCGTTCGACCATTACTACGGGTACGCGCCCTTTGTCGGGAAATACGGAGTGCCGGCCGGATTCAAGCAACCTGACGGCTACGGCGCCTTCGTGACGCCGTATCACTTCGAAAGCCTCACCACGAATGACGTCGCCCACACATGGGCCGACACACATCGCGAGTTCAATCAAGGGTCGATGGATGGGTTCTTCGGCAACGATGGGCGCAACGCGATGGGCTACTACACGGGAGCCGACCTACCTTTCTATTACAGCCTGTTTGAGACGTCCACCCTGTGCGTCAACTACTTCTGCTCGGTGCTCGGACCAACCTACCCAAATCGCTTCTACCTGGCCGCCGGAACCTCTGGCGGAATCACCACCAACAGCGTCTTCGGTTATGGCGTTTTTGGCCATACGATAATCCTCGACCTGCTCGAGGCGACCGGCGTCAGCTGGAAGGTCTACGACCTCGGTCACGACGACGTGACTGATGGCGAGTCGGACAACGTCTTCGTCTTCTGGAAGCGGTGGGCTCACGATCCGCGAACCGTCGCCACCAAGAACGATTACCTGAACGATCTGCAGCTCAACCGACTCCCTGAGGTGTCGTTCATCATTCCCAGCTTCAGCAACCGCGGCGATGAGCATCCGCCGGCTGATGTGGGCATTGGCATGGGCATCCAGCAGGAGCTCATCACCGCCCTGCGGGCCTCATCCGCATGGGCAAGCTCTGTGTACATCCACACCTACGACGAGGGCGGAGGCTTCTTCGACCATGTCCCGCCACCGCAGGTGGACGCTTTCGGGCTGGGCATTCGTGTGCCGGCCTGGGTGATCTCGCCTTTTGCCCGGCCGCGCCACCTCGAGCCTGCCCTGTATGAGCACGTCTCGATCCTCAAGTTCATCGAAGCCGTCTTCGGCCTGCCCACATTGGCGTCCGTGAACCACATGTTCGACTCGTCAACCCCCGGCGGCGCGAATTACGAAGCGGCAGGCGGCAAGGCGTCAGGACCGCCTGCGCCACCTCGCGACGGCATTGCGGCGATCGGGAACCTGATGGAGTGCTTCAGCTTCTAGCCGGCATCCTTCGCCTTGCGGCGTTCAACCGCCTCTGCGAGCAAGGTCGCGAGGTCGATGACCTGGAGCTTCGCCCCTGTCTCGCGCACTCCGTCGTCGAGCATCACCGTGCAGAAGGGACACGCGACAGCGAGGGTGTCAGCGCCAGTGCCGGCGGCTTCGCGCACTCGCTCTTCGTTGATCGGCCGGCCCCGCTTCTCCTCCATGAACATGCGCGCCCCGCCTGCCCCGCAGCAGAAGGTCCGCTCCCGGTTGCGGGGCATCTCCACGGCGTGACCCGACGCGGCCACGAGCTCGCGTGGCTGGCCGATGACGTCGTTGTGGCGAGCCAGGTAGCACGAGTCGTGGTAGGTGATCTTTCGTTCGCCAGCCAGGGTCTTGAGCTTGCCTTCGCGAACAAGACCCGCCAGGAACTCCGTGTGATGGACGACCTCGTACCGGCCTCCGAAGTCGGCGTACTCGCTGCCAATGGTGTTGAAGCAGTGCGGGCACGTCGTGATGATCTTGGTGACCTTCGCCTCGTTCAAAGTGGCCACGTTCTGGTGGGCCTGCTTCTGGAAGGTGTACTCATCCCCCATCCGCCTGGCGGGATCCCCGGTGCAGGTCTCGCGAGGTCCCAGGATCGCGAAATCCACCCCGGCCTCTTTCAGCAGCTTGGCCGTGGAGATCGCGGATTTCTTCGCACGCTCGTCGAATGACGGAGCGCAGCCGACCCAGAACAAGACGTCGGGCGGCGGCTCGCCAGGCTGCAACACCCGCACGTCGAGGCCTTGAGCCCACTGCGCGCGGTCGCCCTGCGCCCGACCCCATGGATTTGACGCGCGATCGATGTCGCGCAGCATCGAGCCGGCCTCTTCGGGAAAACGAGATTCGACCATGACCAGGTTGCGGCGCAGATCCACTATGTGGTCGATGTGCTCGATGCCGACCGGGCATTCCCGAACGCACGCCCCGCAGGTCACGCAATCCCAGACCACGTTGTCGGTGACAGCGATCGGCACGAGCGGCTGAAGCTTCGCGCTCTTCGATGCGAGCATCTTTGGGCCGTCGGCCAGCACCTGGTCCCGCAGAGCCATGATCAGGAGCTTTGGGGAGAGCTCCTTTCCCGTGTTGTAGGCCGGGCAGACGTCCTGGCAGCGGCCGCATTCCGTGCACGACATGACGTCGACCATCTGCTTCCAGCTCATGTCGGCGACCGTCGCGGAGCCGAAGCGCACCTCTTCCGCGGGTGCCGCGAAATCGACAGGTTCCAGCCGGCCTCGCGATTTTGTCCGCCCGAAGAACACATTGACGGCGGCCAGGAAGATGTGGAGGTGCTTCGAGTAAGGCAGGTAAACGAGGAAGCTGAGAATCAGCAACACGTGCGCCCACACGGCTGCCCGCTCGACGGTTGAGCTCAACGCACCGTCCAACACGCGCGCCAGCAAGCCGGAGATGGGCGTCCACGCCGCGGGGTATTCGTTGAGGCTCAGGGCGATGCGGCTCGCGTGCCACAGGAAGAGCGTGATCACGATTCCCGCGATCCACAGGAGGATGACGTCGGCTTCGCCAAGGTGGCTGCCCACGAATCGCGGCGGCCGCTGCACCTTCCGGATGGCAAATGCGGTGATCACCCCGAGCAGCACAAGAAAAGCGAAGACATCGACGAGGAATGCGTACCAACCCTGCTCGCCCAGCCACGGCAGCGTCGCGTGCTCGTCGACGATGCCGATCATCGCGGCAAGGATGGTCGGCAACAGAACCATGAATCCCCAGAAGATCGCCGCGTGCATGAGGCCGGGAAGCAGGCGCTGCAACAGCTTGCTCTGGCCGATCACCACGACGGCTTCGGCACGCACGC
>JAYUFT010000318.1:0-2966 GCA_043738605.1 Candidatus Dormiibacterota bacterium
CTTCTCGTTGACGTACGACGCCATCCAGTCCGCGGCGGGCACGACGAGAGTCGTGTACAGGCCGACGATGAAGTCCAGGTTCCGATGGATCCTGTAGTGCTGCCACAGCGCCCAGATCACCAGGCCCGTCTCGTCCTCCTGGATCGGCAGGGTGATGTTGCCTGAGCGGTCGACCCACGGCAGCCACGAGCTGCCCGGCAGCCCGTACGCCGTGTACTTGTGGAGGAAGAATCCCTCTTCGACCAGGCATTGCTGGCAATAGGTGAAAAAGTTCCGGGTCACGTCCTCGTGCCCGGCCCGATCGAGGGCGTTCGCCACGAGTGCCCCATCCCTCGGCCACGCGTACGCATATGTGTCGCGCGCGAACTTGGTGATGTCGAAGTCGGTGGCCGCGATGATCGCGCCGTGGTTGTCGACATGGGTGCGCGCGGTCAGGATCGAGCGGCGATAGAGCTTGGTCACCTCGGCACCAAGCTCTTCGTCGATGTGCCGGTGGTCTTTCTCCGACCACACCTGCCAGTAGGTGAGTGTGCGCCCCAGGTAGCTGTCGGGCCCCTTGCTGATGATCAGCTCCTGGCCGTACACGGTCACCTCGCTGAGCCGGGCGCCCATGCACACCCAGTGCGTGACTACGCAGGGACCGCCCGGCGCCACAGGCACGAGATTGAACCCGACAGTGCAATCGATGGAGCCCTGCTCGATCGCGTTTCTTCCGAGCTCACCGTCCTGGGCGTCGACCCATGTCCCGGCGAGGGTGCCGCCCTTCTTGCCGTTGGCCCATGTGTCGATGCCGAACCCCGGCCCTGGGTCTCCGCCGACCAGGAAGTACCGATTGGACTTGTAGGCGATCACCGCTTTGTGGCGGGGGTCGTACGCGACTGTGTTGCCGATGTCGGAGCCTTCGATGTACCAGTCGTAATGGAAGAAGACGCGGCCGGTGGTGAAGCCGGTCTCGCTCGACACCTCAACGTTGCGAATGAACCAGTTGCGCGCGAGGTCGACGAAATCCTCGAATTTGACAGTGATCCCCAGTCGGGGGTTCTTCAGCGTCACCGCGGTGACGAGCGAGTCCTCGGCGTATCCAAGCTGGCGTTCCCAGCCAGGCTCCTCCAGCCAAGCGAACTTGCCGTCGATGAAGAAGCCCGTCCGGCAGACGTTGCCCATGGTCTGGTTGGCGTCGCCGACTCGCGGGAAGTAGATGTCGCGAACCGAGTAGTTGGCGTCGAAGCCCACGAGCACATTGCCATTTCCAACGACGAGGCTTCTAGGCACGCTATCAGCGAAATCCTACTCGCGCCCCCCTCAGCCTTGGGCACCCTTAACAGGTACGGTCGCTTAAGTGCGCCGGCCCCCTTACAATCGCCGAAACGTCACAGCACTAGACGGAGCACAACGTCCTGGAAACAAACCCACACCAGTTCGCGCCACCAGTCCTCATCGTCGCAAGCCGCCGGCGGCGCCGCACCGTTGCCGCCCGGCTGCGCTCCGGCGTCCTCGAGCTGCTCGTACCCGATTGGATGCCGCACGTCGAGCGCGAGCGGTGGGCGGAGTTGATGCGCGTGCGTCTGGCGAAGCGCATGGAACGCGCCCTGCCGTCAGACGACAAGCTCGCCACCCGCGCTCGGGTGCTCAACGAACGGCATTTCGGCGGGCGGTTGCGATGGACGTCGATCGCATATGCGGAGATGTCGCACTTGTGGGGGAGCTGCACGTTCACCACCGGCGCGATCAGGATCGCCATGCGCGCGGCCTCGCTGCCCGACTGGGTGATCGATTACCTCGTGGTGCACGAGATGTCGCACCTCGAGTACAGCGACCATGGCGCCGCCTTCCACGAGCTCGAGAACCGATACCCGCTGACCGAGCGCGCGCGTGGCTATCTGATGGCGATCGACCAGGGGGCCACGGCCAGGACCTAGGTCAGGGGCGGAGGACGATCTTGGTGGCTTCGTGGGCGTCGAACATCCGGTAGGCCTCTTCGGCGTCTTCGAGCTTCATGCGGTGGCTGATGATCGAGTCCGGTTGGAGACGGCCGGCAGCGATGAGGTCAAGCAGCGGGCGCATGTAGGCCTGGACATTGCACCAGCCGGCGCGAAAAGTGAGCGACTTCATCCACATCGTCATGTAGGGAAAATCGCCCAGGACCGCGCTGGGGACGCCGACCATCGAGATCGTCCCGCCGCCGCGAACGCTGTTGATGGCGGTGTCGACGGCAGAGAGCAGACCGACGCATTCGATGCTGGCGTCGGCGCCGATGCCTCCCGTGTAGCCCTGGATCGCCTCCACCGGATGGACCTGCGAAGCGTTGATCGGGATGCCGCCCAGGCCCTGGGCGATCTCCAGCCGGGAATCCACCATGTCGACGACGAAGGTGCGTGACGGCCCGAACAGCTGCGCGCACATCGTCGCCATCAGCCCGACGGGTCCGGCGCCGACGATGGCGACGACGTCACCTGGTTTGATCTCAGCGCGCTCGGCCCCGAAGAAACCGGTGGAAAGGATGTCGCCGACGAAGATCGCCTGCTCGTCTGAAAGAGCCGCCGGAATCGGTTCCATCGAGTGGTCGGCATTGGGCACGACCACGAACTCGGCCTGGCCGCCGCCAAGGTCGCCGAAATACTCACCATGGCCGAACGTCCCTTTGTCCACGCACTGGTTGAACCAACCCTTTCGGCAGAGTGCGCAGTGGCCGCACGAGGTGAAGAAGCTCGCGACCACACGATCGCCAGGCTTGAAACGCTTGACCTCTCCGCCGACCTCTTCGATCACGCCCACGAACTCATGGCCGAGGACGGCGCCCTGGTTGATCGGGGTGTGGCCGTGCAGGATGTGCAGGTCGGAACCGCAGACAGCGCCAAGCGTGACCTTCACGAGAGCGTCGCCCGAACCCTTGATGCTCGGCTTGGGCACGTCGGTGACCTTGACGTCGCCCTCGCCCTGAAAGGTCAGCGCCTTCATAGCCGGAT
>JAYUFT010000319.1:0-8957 GCA_043738605.1 Candidatus Dormiibacterota bacterium
CGCCCGAAGCGCTGCGGAAAGCCATCGAGAATGGCGAGACGCGTGCGGGCCGACGGCGCTACCGAGCGGTGGGTTTGGTGCGCTATGCGGCCTGGGGGCTGAATCACGAGCGGTACGTCGCGGTAGTCTGAACTGCCTCCCAGTTTTTACTGAGGCGGTGCGAAACAAACTGGGGAGGCTCGCCACGCCCGCTTAGCTCAGTGGACCAGAGCATCTGTCTTCGGAACAGAGGGTCGGGGGTTCGAATCCCTCAGCGGGCACCTTCGCCTTTGGGGGTCGGCACCGGTAGAATTCTCCGGCGCAGCAAGGGCGGCTGGCGGAACTGGTAGACGCGCACGTTTGAGGGGCGTGTGAGGTAACTCATCCGGGTTCGAGTCCCGGGTCGCCCACCACCATCCAATCGTTTCAGGCGTACTCTGCCTCGTCGTGCAACAGAGCTTCGATCCAGTCGCCTTCAAAGAGACCACGCGCCAGCAATGGCAAAGCGCCGCAGCCGCATGGCACCGCTGGACGCCGACTTTGCAATCGTGGCTGGGCCCAATCACCGAAGCCATGCTCGACGAGGCGAAGCTCAAGCCGGGCGGCCACGTGCTCGACCTCGCCGCCGGCGCCGGCGAGCCCTCGCTGTCCGCGGCTCAGCGGGTTGGGCCGTCAGGCCACGTCCTTGCCACCGACATCTCCTCGAACATCCTTGAGTTCGCCGCGCAGACCGCGCGTGAGCGCGGCCTCACGAACCACGAGACCCGGGTCATGGATGGCGAGAACCCCGACGTGCCCGACGCGTCCTTCGACGCTGTGGTTTCGCGACTGGGCCTGATCTACTTTCCCGATCGCGACGGGGCGCTGCGCAATGCGCACCGCGTCCTCAAAGACGGCGGCCGAGTGGTGCTCGCAAGCTTTTCAACCCCCGACCAGAACCGCTTCTTCTCGATTCCCATTTCGATCATCCGGCGGCGAGCCCAGATCGCCCCGCCGGCGCCGGGCATGCCGGGGCCATTCAGCCTTGGCGCCGCCGGTGTGATGGAGGACACGCTCCGCCGCGCCGGCTTCAAGGTTGTGGCCTCACACGCGGTGCGAAACCCGCTGAAGCTCGCATCAGCGGCCGAGTGCGTCCGTTTCGAGAGGGAATCATTCGGCGCCCTGCAGCAGATGCTGGCCGGCTTGCCGGCGTCGGAGCAGGACGCGACCTGGGAGGAGATCGAACAGGAGCTTCGTGCTTTCGAGGGCGACGGCGGTTTCGAGGCCGACACGGAGCTGATCGTCGGCGCCGGCAGCAAATAAACGACACCGGCCACGCTTCCCATCACACTTACCGTGTGTCAGAGGTCAAGGATGAGCCCAAGCAAGAGCTCAACCCCGCCACCCAGTTCCACGAGCTGTATGACCAGGAGTACCGCTCTGTCTACCGCTCGATCCGGGCGGTGGTGCTCGACGCCGCCGCGGCCGAGGACCTGACGCAGGAGACCTTCGTCCGCGCCTACCGGGCTCGCGACCGCTACACGCCGACGGCGCCTCCGGGCGCGTGGCTGCGCCGGATCGGCATCAACCTCGCGATCTCCTACCTCCGCCGGCAGAAGCTGGCGCGCTTCCTGCCCGCTCGCCTGTACGTGGCTCCCGACCGCCGTGACTACGATCGGGCCGAGGCCAGGGACGTCGTGACTAAGGCTCTGACCGCCCTCAGCCCCAAGCTCAGGGCCGCGGTGATCCTCCATTACTACGACGGCCTGACGCGGGAGGAGATCGCTGCCGTGCTCGGGGTGCCCGCCGGCACTGTGGCTTCCAGGATCGCCAAGGCGGTCGCGATCATGAGAAAAGCGACTGGGAGCGACCAAGACTGGGAACAGAAGCGTTCGAGTAATGAAGGTGCCCTACGTGGAAGATAAAACCACACAGGGAGGGTCCGCTATACCCTCCGAAGACGACCTTGGCCGGATGATCCGGACCACGGTAGACAACTGGAGCCCGCGTCGGGGCCCCGATTGGTCTGACCTCATGGTCCGGATCGCCGGCACGGGACCTCCGGCCTGGCTCCTCTACACAACGGCGAGCGCGGCCCTGGTGATCATCCTGATTGCGGCCTACGTGATCGGCTCCGCCCTCCACCTCGGCGCCCTGGCGCCGCAATCGATCCCCGGCCACATCCAGCCCTAACCCAGGCTAAAAGAGCTCAATCTCCTCGCCGAGGCGGCGCTCACGCGCCGCGGCCACGACCACAGTCGCCGCCGCCAGGTCCCAGAGCGCCAGGCCGTGAGACTCGAACAGCGTGATGCCGGGCTGTTCGGGCTGCTTCCAGGTTCCTGAGAGCACAGAACCAAGATCGGTGGCGCGCTCCCAGTCGAACTTGCCGGCGGCCACCGCCTGGATCAGGTCGCCGCTTTCGAGCTGAGCCGCCTCCCGCTGGTCCACCACCACGGACTGCGCCATCGTCACCAGCTCGGCGGGGACCTCCGTTCGATTTGGAAAGTTTGAGCCGGCGGCAACCACCAACGCGTGGCTCGCTACCCACGACGCTTCGATGACCGGCACCGAGCTCGTGGTCATCGTGACCACCACGTCCGCACCACGGACCGCGGCTTCGGCGCTCGAGGCAGCGGTGACCTTGATTCCAAGCCGGCGCCCCTGCTCGGTCGCGAACGCAGCGCGGTGGGCCGGGTCGCGAGCGAAAACGCGCAGCTCCTTGATCTCGAGGACCCGCGAGATCGCCAATGCTTGGGTGGCTGCTTGCCTGCCGGCGCCGATCAAGGCGACTGTGGCCGGGACGCGTGGGCCAAGCGCCCGTACCGCGACTGCGGACGCAGCACCGGTGCGGTACGCCCCCATGAGGTCGGCCTCGATCAGGGCCTCGAGGGAGCCGTCGAGGGCGAACTGCATGACCAGGAACCGAACGCGGCCTGCAGCCACCGTATAGGCCTTCAGCCCCGTGCAACCGCCGCCCGGATAGGCCGCGAACATCACGTTCAGCATTCCGCCCGGGGCGAATGCCCTCCGGCGGGGCTCGTTCTGGGCGACGCCGGCGCCCAGCTCGCGCATCGCCGACTCCACGGCAGCGATCACGGGGTCCATCTGGATCACCCGCTCCACGTCGGCCTCGCGCAGCACCAGGGTCACGGCAGGGAGAATAGCGCCCATGGCCTCCGCCCCTCTCAATGTCGGCCTCATCGGTCTTGGGACCGTGGGCACGCAGGTCGCCGAGCGAATGCTCACATGGCAATCGCAGCTGGCGCGCCGGGCGGGGGTCGAGCTCTGCTTGAAGCGCGTGCTTGTACGCGATCCAGGGAAACGGCGCTCGGTGGAGGTCGGCAAGGAGCTGATCACCGCCAACCCCGCGGACCTGCTCGATGACCCGGAGATCAACGTCATCGTCGAGGTGGCCGGTGGGGAGGAGCCGATGCGCGGCTACCTGGAACGGGCGATCCGCGCCGGCAAGCACGTCGTGACTGCCAACAAGGTGGTGATGGCCAAGCACGGTCCCGACCTGCTGGACCTCGCCGCCGAAAAGAACGTCGACCTGTACTTCGAGGCGGCCGTCGGCGGCGGCATCCCGCTGATCAGCACCTTCCGGACCGACCTCCAGGCCAATCGCATCGAGCGGCTGTCCGCCGTCATCAACGGGACCACGAACTACGTCCTTGGCCGGATGGCCGCCGCGAACCTTTCCCTCGACGAAGCGGTGCGAGAGGCGCAGGCTGCCGGCTTTGCGGAGGCCGACCCCACCGACGACGTCGGCGGGTTCGACGCCACCTACAAGCTCGCGATCCTTGGTTCCATCGCTTACGAGATAAAGGTGCGTCCCGAGGACATCTTTCGCGAGGGCATCGAGGGCATCGAGCCGGTGGACTTCACGTACGCGCGCGAGCTCGGCTACGCCATCAAGCTCATCGCGCATACGCAACGTCATCCAGGCCGTATCGAGGCGCGCGTTCATCCCGCAATGGTCCCCCTCGACCATCCGCTGGCCCAGGTCGAAGGCGCCACCAACGCGGTCTTCGTCGAAGGTGACCTGGTCGGGCAGGTGCTGCTGGTCGGACAAGGTGCCGGCGGGCGGCCGACGGCTTCGGCTGTGGTCGGTGATCTCATCGACCTCGCTCGCTCGATTCGCCGTGGCGTGCAGAGCCGCCCGTCCTTCAGCTTTGACGACCGGGTCGCGGTGATCCCGATGGGAGAGGTGATGACCCGCGCGTACTACAGGATTCGCGTCGATGATCGCGCCGGCGTGCTGGCCGCCATCGGCCAGGTGTACGCCGAGGAGGGCGTCAGCATCTCGAGCTTCATACAGAAGGGCGCGTGGGTGGAGGAGCGGACGGCGGAGATCGTAGTGACCACCCATCCCTCAAGCGACGCGAGCCTGCAGAGGGCGCGTGTTGCAATTGCGAAACTAGAGCCGGTCCACGCGGTGTCTGCATTTCTACGGGTTTTCTGATGGTCGTCTCGGCCCCCCTCCGGCCCTTCGGGCCACCTCCCCGGCGAGCGGGGAGGACGCGCCTCTTTTAACCACGATGGGTGTAATTGCTCGCTACCGCGAGCACCTACCGATCGGGCCTGCAACGCCCGAGATCGACCTGCAAGAGGGATCCACACCGCTCGTCCCGAGCCGGAACATCGGCAAGGCGCTTGGATTAAAGAACCTCTACTTCAAGTACGAAGGACTCAACCCGACGGGGTCGTTCAAGGACCGCGGGATGGTCGTGGCCGTGGCGAAGGCGCTCGAAGCGGGGAGCCGCGTGCTGATGTGCGCGTCCACGGGCAACACGTCGGCGTCGATGGCGGCCTACGCCGCGCGGGCGGGCGTCCGCGCCATCGTCGTCGTGCCATCGGGCGAGATCGCCATGAACAAGCTCTCCCAGGCCCTCATGTACGGGGCGAAGGTGATCGCCCTCAAGGGCAACTTCGACACGGCTCTCGAGACCGTGCGCGAACTGACCAGCCGCTACAACGTGGCGCTGATGAACTCGGTGAACCCCAACCGGCTGGAGGGCCAGAAGACCGCCGCTTTCGAGATCGTCGACGTGCTTGGCGATGCGCCCGACTACCTCATCCTGCCCGTCGGCAACGCAGGCAACATCACGGCCTACTGGAAGGGGTTTCGCGAGTACCACGCCGCCGGGCGGTCGACCCGGCTGCCCAGGATGGTGGGGGCGCAAGCGGAAGGCGCGTCCCCGATCGTGAGCGGGCACCCCATCGCGCAGCCGAAGACGGTGGCGTCGGCGATCCGGATCGGCAACCCTGCGTCGTGGGAGGGGGCGACCACCGCTCGAGACGAGTCGGGCGGCATGATCGCCGCGGTCACGGACACCGAGATCCTTTCAGCCCAGGTGCAGCTGGCGAGCAGCGAGGGTTTGTTTGCCGAGCCCGCGTCGGCGGCGCCGCTGGCGCTCCTCTTCCGGCTGGTGCGGGAGGGTAAGATCGACAAGGACGCGATCACCGTTGTCGTGCTCACCGGATCAGGGCTCAAGGATCCCGACGCGGCCCTGAAGAACGTCGAACCGCCAATCGAACTCGACGGAGACGCGCGCACACTCGCTAAGGTCTTGAAGCTATGAGGGTCCGTGTCCCAGCGTCAATCGCCAACATGGGTCCTGCCTTCGACTGCATGGCCATGGCCATCGACCTGTGGCTCGAGGTCGAGGCGAACCCAGCCGACTTCCCGTCGTGGGACTACGAGGGAGAGGGCGCGGAATACCTCATGTCGCACGTCAACCCGTTCTCCCACCTCGCCATGAAAGGTCGCGTGCGCAGCGAGATCCCGATGGGCGTCGGGCTCGGCAGCAGCGCCGCGGCCCGGCTTGCCGCGTCGGCGCTCGCCAGCCCCTGGGACGTGAAGAGTCATGTGATCGACGCCGGCGCCGACGAGGGCCATCGCGACAACGTGGCCGCGGCCGCGGCAGGCGGCATCCGCATAGTTTCCGACCAGTTCGACGAGAAGCTCCCGAATCCCGGTTGGGGGCTTGCGCTTTTCGTCGCTCATGCACCGGTGCCGACCGAGAAGGCGCGCGCTGTGCTGCCTGACGAGGTATCGCGTGAGTCGGCGGTCTTCAACATCGCCCGCGCCGCACTTCTCGTGCGCGCCATCTCCGCCAAGCGACCATCGCTCCTTGGACACGCGCTGAGAGACCGGCTCCACCAGCCGCACCGTCTGCACCTTTACCCGTGGACGCAGGAAGTCCTGTACGCCGCCGACGCTGCCGGCGCGTACGGAGCGGCCATCTGCGGCGCAGGCCCCAGCGTGTTTGCGTTCTGCCCCCCTGCGATGGCACCAAAAATCGCGAAGGCGATGGCTGCGGCGGCTCCACAGCACGGCCGCGGGTTGGTCACTCGGGTCACCGACAAGGGGATGTTCAGGACTCTGTGATCGTCCAGAAGTACGGCGGTACCTCGGTGGGGACCGCCGCACGCATCCGGCGGGTGAGCCGCCGCATCGCCGCCACTGTCGAAGGAGGAGAGCAGGTCGTTGTCGTCGTGTCCGCGATGGGTCACACGACGGATCGCATGATCGCTCTCGCGCAAAGCGTCAACCCCGAGCCGCCCGCCCGCGAGTTGGACATGCTCGTCGCTAACGGCGAGACGATCACCGCGCCGCTGGTCGCAATGTGCCTCGAGGGGATGGGCGTGCCGGCGATATCGCTTTCTGGCCTGCAGGCCGGGGTGCGCACCAGCGCTCAACACTCGAGAGCTCGCATACAGGACATCAACCCGGGGCGCATCCTCGAGGCGCTGCGCGAAGGCAAGGTGCCGGTGGTCGCGGGCTTTCAGGGTGTGACGGAGAGCCTGGAGGTCACCACGCTGGGCAGGGGAGGATCGGACACGACAGCCGTGGCGCTGGCTGCTGCGCTGAAGGCCGACTCATGCGAGATCTACACGGACGTCGATGGCATCTTCACTGCAGATCCTCGGGTCGTGCGCACGGCGAGGAAGCTGGCCTACATCCGTTATGACGAGATGCTCGAGCTCGCGGCGGTCGGCGCCCGGGTGATGCATCCGCGCGCGGTCGAGATCGGCGAGCTGTACGGCGTTCCGATCCATGTTCGTTCGAGCTTCCACGACGGCGTCGGTACCATGATCGTCGCCCAGGTACCGATGGAAGAAAGACAACGTGTGCGCGGGATCGCACAAGAAACCAACGTCGCGAAGATCACCGTTCTCGGCGTTGCCGACCGGCCCGGAGTGGCCGCGGCGATCTTCGAGCCGCTGGGCAAGGCCGGCATCTCGGTTGACGTCATCGTGCAGAACATCGGCCGTTCGGGCCACACCGACCTCACCTTCTCGGTCGCGGAGTCGGACCTGAAGGCCGCCGTGAAACTGGTCAAAGCGGCGGTCAAGAATGTCGGCGCGAGGAGCGTCTCATCCGCAGGCGGCATCGCGAAGCTGTCGATTGTGGGCACTGGCATGCTGGGCACCCCGGGTATCGCGGGCCGGATGTTCCGCGCACTCGCCGATGCGGGCATCAACATCGAGATGATCAGCACGTCAGAGATCCGCATCACCTGCCTGGTGGCGCGAGACCAGGTGGAGAAGGGCGTGCGCGTACTTCACAAAACGTTCGAGCTGGAAAAGCTCTAGCTCTGGACCTCTAGATTGCCGGTAAACGTTGCGATCGTCGGCCCGACGGGCTCCGGCAAGACCACGCTGTTCAACGCGCTGACGTCCGGACGCGGAGCAGATGGCGTCGGCATGGTCGATGTGCCCGACGAACGCCTGGATCGCCTGGCCGCGGCCGTGAAGCCGCTCAAGGTCACCCCTGCCCAGGTCCGGGTCGAGGACACACCGCCCGGAAGCCGCGCCCAACGCGTTGCGTTCGCGCGCCAGGCCGACGTCCTCGTCAAGGTCGCCCGTTGTTTCGGCCCCGAGCCGGATCCAGCGGCCGAGCTGGAGGAGTTCGCGCTCGACCTTGTGCTCGCGGACCTCGCCTCGGTTGAGCGGCGGCTCGAGATCGTCGCGAAAGAGGCGCGCGCCGCAAAGAAGGACGCCCAGAGCGAGCACGACGTTTTGACCATCGCCAAGGAGCACCTCGATGGGGGCAAGGAATTGCGAACCCTGAACCTCGAGCCCGACCAGCGCGCGTTGCTGATGGGCGTGTTTCCGGTGACGATGAAACCCGCGGTCTATGTCGCCAACGCCGCTGACGAACTGCTGCCCGGTGGGGGCGATCCCGCCGCCAAGGTCGTCAAGCTGGCGAAGGGGCAGGCGGCACCGGCGACAGTTCTCTCGGCGCGATTGGAAGCCGAGCTAGGCGAGCTCGATCCGGCCGAGCAGGCGGAGATGCGCGCCGGATACGGCATCGACGAGTCGGGCCTCGGCAGGATCGCGCGAGCCGTCTGGGAAGCGGGCGGCCTCATCACCTACTTCACCGCCGGCGAGCCTGAGGTGCGGGCGTGGCCGTGTGAGAAGGACGCGCCGGCTCCGGTGGCCGCGAGCAAGATCCACACCGACTTCGAGAAGCACTTCATCCGCGCCGAGGTGACCTCGGTGGACGAGCTGGTCGCCGCCGGCTCGATGGACGCCCTCCGCGCGGCCGGGAAGCTGCGGGTTGAGGGTCGCGAGTATCGCGTCAAGGATGGCGACGTCGTGTTTTTCCGAATTGGGAAGACGAACTAGAAGAGGGGCTGTCCCTCGAACAGGATCCACAGCTGGTTCGAAAGGAACACCAGTAGGCCGATCAGGATCACAAGCAGCACCCAGCGCATGACCCCTTTAACGGCCGGGCTGCCTTGGGACTTGCGGTCGGCCGTCCGCCAGGGCCAAAAAAGGCCTCGTCGCACGCCACTTTCTGATTCATTATTTAGCTATGGCGCAGCTTCGCTTTAGCGAGGCTCACGTATGGGTGAGAGTTGAGGGGGCAGAGGCTGTTCTCGGTCTCAGCGACTACCTGCGGGACCAGATGGGCGACATCACGTCGCTGGACCTTCCGGACCTCGGCGACATCCTGCGGGCCCGGCGCAAGATGGGCCACCTGGAGTCCG
>JAYUFT010000320.1:0-8914 GCA_043738605.1 Candidatus Dormiibacterota bacterium
TGCTCACCCGCCGCAGAGCCTCGTTGACGGTCTCCTTGATCGTCTCCGTACCGAGTTCGGCTCTCGCGGCTCCAAGAGCCTCATCGTCAATGTCAACCAGGTGCTTAGTCATCCAACCTCAAGTATATACGAGGCAGCTCGTCTATATACGGACCCTCCGTCCGTCCGTCGGGCAGCAAACGCATTGCGCGAGTACGTCGAGCGGAGCCGCCAGCGTCCCGAGCCTGAGAATCCGCATGGTAGTCAGCGACACCCACCGCTCGCCGGCCAGGTTAACTTGCTCGAACAAATAGTGGTCGACAGGATCGCGGTGTCCTAGGACGGCCGTCGCGATTTCGCCAGTGACGAGACGGCGACCAGGCGCATCAACACCAGCCAGTGCTCGCCAGTCCGCGGCCACGACATATCGCTCGCGTATGCGTACGAGGCGCGTTCGAGGGCCTGCCTCTGCTCTGGGTGGTCGAGCAGCGAGTTAACCGCCTCGCCAAGGGCTGCCGGATCTCGAAACGGGACCAGGATTCCGCGCCCGCTGGCCAGGGCTTCCTTGGCGTGAAGGTATGCCGTCGACACAATCGCCTTCCCGGCCCCCAGCGCGTAGGCAAGAGTACCGCTGGTTATCTGCTGCGGGTCCAGGTATGGGGTGACATAGACGTCACTTGCCAGCAGCAGGTCGATGATGTCCCGCTGCGCCATGTATTCATCGATGAAGGAGACGTGGTTCTGAAGCCCCAGGCGCTTGACCGCCTCGACGAGTTGATTGCGGTACCTCTCGCCGTCGTGGCGGCGCAACTCCGGGTGGGTCTGGCCTGCGATCACGTAGAGGGCCTCGGGATGCCGCCCGACGATCGCCGGCATGGCCTCGATCATGTACTCGATGCCTTTGCGAGGGTCCACCAAGCCAAAGGTCGAGATGATCGTTCGGTGGGGTACGCCCAGCTTCTTCTTCATCCGGCCTCGGCCCTGAGGACGGACCGCCGGCATGCCGTGAGGAATCACCACCGGCACCTTGGCGATGCCATAGCGGTCGGCGAGGATGCCGGCCGCCACCTCGGCCATCACCACGATCGCGTCGCTCATCTCAGCCGCCGAGCGGATCGCCTCACGCATCGACGGGGTCGGCTCGGGTGGCAGCGTGTGCAGCGTGGTGACGACCGGCTTCCGTAGAGCTTCAAGGAAGGGGCGCAGGTGGTCCTCATACACGCCGTCTGTCCACGTCCCGTAGAGCCCGAACTCGTGTTGCACGTTGACGATGTCGGCGCTCGACCGGTTGATCGCCTCTGCCGCGGCGCGGTAGTTGCTCGCCTCACCCTGCCTGATGCGCCAGCGGACCTCGCCGCCGTACAGGCGAACCTCATTGGGCTCGTCGATCGCTGCCACGCTGCACGCCACACCCGGATCGGTCGCCTTGATGGCGGCCATCAGGTCCGCCGAGAAGGTTGCTATGCCGCAGCGGCGGGGAAGATTCGAGGACACGAAGACGATCCTCAGGCCGGGCGCGACGCCGGGCGGCCTACCGATGTGCTGGATCGGGTGGTGGCGCAGGGGCAGCGTCCTGTGGCGGCGCAATGCCGCTTCGTTTGCGTACCTGACACTCATGACGATCCTAGCCGCGCCTGTAGTCGCCGGGAGGTGGGGGACGCCAGTCCCGCGCGCGGCGTTGCGGCCTCGCCACCACCTTGAAGCGTCGACCCGATATCTCCGAGGGCTGGATGGCCAGCCAGTGCCAGCGCTCGCCGGGCGCCACCGGATGAACTGGTGCTTTTCGAATGTGCTCGGCGGTGCGCCCCAGATTTCGGGTGACCTCTTCCGCGAGCCCCTTGACGACGACGCTCCAGCCGATGCCTAGCTTGGAATCCCATTCGTCCACTTCGAAGGCGAGCCTCGTCTTTGGGACGAAGTCGAGCTTGGTTCCCGAACCGGTGCGGAAGACGACGACCCGGCCTTCCATCGCGTAATTGACTGGAAAGACCTCAGGCTGGCCCTCGACGTTGAACGCGATGCGGCCGAGGTCGTGAGACCCAAGTAGAAGAATGCATTCATCCGGCGATAAGACCTCGATCGACTGGTCCGGCGCCCTGCGCCTATCCATCCTCACAGCATGCACCGCCACATGGTCCAATCCAGCTGCAAACGACCTGAACAAAGCAGGACCTTTGGTACTTGGCGAACTCCTTGCAGTGGCTGCCCGTGGGGAGTGAGCGGCGACTACCTGACGCCCGACCACCTTCGCGCCATGGCGAGTGCGTCTGGATCGTTCAAAAGCGCGAGGCCGGCTGTGACGTTCGACTCCGCCCCTGAACGGTCGCTCACGCGCCCATCGTCGAGCCCATCAGCGACGCGACCGGTAGCTCGGTCGAAGATGGGGGCTCCGGCCGGGTTACGCCCATCAAACCAGCGACGGGCCTTCTGCGCCAAGTCCAGGTACCGCGGCCTGCCCGTCACTGCGGCGAGCCGGTCCATGACGAATACCGCCGACTGGACGTCGTAGCTGTGGACGTGGGGGAGGTCGAAACCGGACTCGATCACCTCCGCAAACACTGCTTCGGCGCTGTCGACGGCGATCGTGAGCAGATCGGTTCGGTCCAGCACGACGGACGCATCGACGAGCACGGCTTCCTGTATGTGGCCCCAGTGGTGGGGCCGGCCTCGCTCGTCCGGCGAATTCATGAGCATTCCACCGCCTTGGCACGCGGTGAGCTCATCACACCAAGCAGTCAGGCTCATCGAGAGCTCGGGATCTGGCGACAGTTGGAGAAGGTACAGCGCGGCCATCGCGTGAATGGAACGAACATCTGATGGCGGAGATGCGGACGCTGCAGCATTGAGAGCGTCGGTCAGGACAGCTCGTGCGCAATCCCGGCCGAGGAGCAAATTCACCTCGGCGAGCGCACAGGTCGCGCGTGCCTGCCAGAAGTTGACCCCGAGAGCCGAGGTGGGTCCGTCGGTGTTACGAGTGCCATGCCAGTCATAGATGAAGTTGTGCCAGTGGCCGTCGCCATCGTTCATCCAGAGCACAAAGTCGAGCAGCCCTTCGGCCCACCGCCTGAGCGCATCGTTGCCGGTGGCGGCCCAGAGCCTGCACAACAGCCCACACGCGCGCGCCGCATCGTCCACGCAAGCGACGCCCTCGACGCCGGTTTCACGAGCTTCGAAGTGCTCGCCCATCGAACCGGAGTAGACAGCGAGCGCCAGGGCCCGCGGCCCGGCCACCGGCAATGGCCGCGTCAGCGCGGCGAGCTGTCTCAGCAAGGCGCCAGCGAGGAGACGATCTCTTTCACGTCAAAGTCGGCCGCGGCCATGCGGCAGTCGGCGGCGCCGTAGTACATGCGGATCCGCTCACCCGTGTCGTCGAGCGGGACGTGGCCGCAAGAGAAGACGGTGTTGCTATAGAAGCCCATCCGCTCGTAGTCCGCGGTCGGCACCAGGATTGGTTCCGGCGAGCGGGCAATGACCCGCGCCGGATCCTCGGCATCCAGGAGCAATGCGCCCATCGCGTAGCGTCCGTCGGCGTCGACACCGTGGTAGAGCTCCAGCCAGCCCTCGGGCACGCGGAACGGAACCGCGCCCGCTCCGGTGCGCACGCCATCCCACATGCCCTGTCGAGGCAACGCCAGGGGGCGGTGCCCACCCCAGCTCACAAGGTCGTCGGAAAAAGCGATCCAGATCCCGAGAACGCGATTGAACGACGCGGGCATGGGCCGGGTGAGCGCGACGTAACGACCTCTCACACGGCCCGGGAAGATCACCACGTCCTTGTGGTCGGGTAGGAACATGAGACCGCGCCGCTCGAAGGCTTTGAAGTCGGTCGTCGTCAGCCGGCTGGTTGTGATGCCGACGGAGGCGACCGAGACGTAGGTGATGTGCCAAACGCCGTCGATCAGCGTCGCGCGGGGGTCTTCGCATCCGTACTCTTCGAAGGAATCAGCGGGGACTAGCGCGGGGAGCTGATCGACCACGAAGTGGGCCCCGTCGGTGCTACGGGCCACACGCAGATGCGATATCTGCGTCAGGTAGTCCCTGACCTCCAGCCGGCCCCCCGGCGTCGCAGCCGGCTTGGTGACCCGGATGGCACGCGGATCGCTGAGATCGAGCCCAGGGAGATCCTTACGTATGTACGCGACAACCACTCGCGGAGGATTCGTGGCCGTATCCAGGAACGCGATCCCGATCACGTCCTCGCCCAAAGTTCCAGGCGGAAGTGGTTCAAGCCTCTCTTGCGGAGCCGTGAGGTCCAGGGTCCTCGCCGTCGGGGGCAACAGGCCGGTCATGGGGCGAGGACACTCCCCGACGCGCAAGAGCAGGATCGTCTCCCCGCCCACCTGTGCCGCGGCGGCGTTGAACACCGACACGACCTCGAGGGCCGCTTGCGAAGGCGCCACGTCGGCGCTCGTCAGGATCGGGTTGCTGTCGAGCCTGTGGGCGAGTCCTTCGGCCTTCAGGCTGAGCACCACACGGACGAATCGTAGGTGCCGCGCCATAGCAGCATCAGCAAGATTCGGTTGTGGCCGGGTCATTCTGGCGGGGCCTTCGCCGATTGGATTACGTCAACTGGACCAGTTTGGTGGGCCGGCGACCTGGTTTAGTCAACGTCATATGCCGTCCTGCTGAGCGCCCGGCAGCCGAGGTCAGAGACGACCCTGGTGTGCGACGAGCCTACCTAGGACTCTGAGCATCTCACCTCGCCGCCACCTCCCCGCTCGCCGGGGAGGTCGGTCCGGCTCGCGAAGCCAGCCTGACCGGTGGTGAGGCTCAAGCCTCAGTGGGTGTTCGCCCAAAACCCTCAGCCCCTAATTCATTTCGAAGCTAAAGCAAGGCGACCTTCGGGAGCCTCACTTGGGCCCATGACGAAAAAGCCGACTCTCTTGAAGCCCGCTCCCGTAAGCAAGGTCAAAACGGCTGCGTCGGAGTCGTACAGGACATGCCCCTCTTTGGGGAAGTTTTTCTGCGAGATCGGCGGCATGTTGAGCCTCAGCTGGTAGCCCAGTGCGAAGACTCCACCCGGACGGAGTGCGCAGTAAATCTGAGCCACCGCCTCCGAAGGTTCGTGCCAGAAATAGAGGACATGCGCAGCCATGATGAGGTCGATCGGCTTGAGCGCCTGGAGGGATTCCACACCGCCTTCGATTAACGTCAGCCGGCCGGCATTCGCCTGCTCGGAATTCCTTCCTCTGGATTGGGAGAGCATCTCCGGCGAGAGATCGATCCCCCAGACCCGCGCCGTCGGAAACTTTGCGAGAAGCCCTTCGAGCCCGACGCCTGGGCCGGGTCCGAGCTCGACAGCGCGCTCAACGCCATCGGGCAGTTGCGCCGCGATCTCACGGACAAGCCATTTGTTGAAGCCGCCGTTGCCTCGGGCCATCCCGCGCCCGACGAGTCGACCTACGATCCCGCTTGGCCGGCCGAACTGGCGTGCGATAACTGACACTCAGGCGCTCCTTCCGTCGGTCGGCGGCAAATCGTGACGGCGTTACGTTTCATCGTATCGTAACGGCGTTGCGGTATCGTGTCAAGTTGTGGGACGGCCCAGGGAACACGGGGAGGGAACCCGAAAGACCCTGTTAGAGGCGGCTGAGCGGCTGCTGACCGAGAGCGGCATCGCTGCGGTCACAGTGCGATCTGTGGCTGACCAAGCCGGCACGACAACACGCGCCGTCTACGCTCTGTTCGGCTCCAAGGAAGGGCTGATCCAGGCGCTTGCCGCTCGGGGCTTTGATCTGGTTTTGGAGCGTCTGGACTCCCTGCCGCTAACCGGCGATCCGGTGGAAGACTTTCTGACGGCGGCCATAAGCGGTTTCCGCGGGTTTGCCATCGACCATCCGGACCTGTTTCGGCTCGTGTTCATCGGCGGCCTGGGCATGCCGTACGGTGCCGAAACGGCGACAGCCCAATCAACTTCGCTTGGACGGCTGGTCGAACGGGTCGAACGCCTGCGTGCTGCCGGAGTGCTCGGCGGCCATCGCGTGGACGATGTGGTGCTCATGTGCGATGCGCTCTGCACCGGCCTGGCCAACCGCGAGGTTTGCGGGCGGTCAGATCCCTCACAAGCCGAGCGTGTCTGGAGGGAGGCATTGACCGCACTTGTTGCGGGTTTGGGAAGGGCTCCACGCAGCCTCCTCTAGACCAGCGAATCAGACGCCGATCAGGTGGCGCTTGACCTGGCCGAGATGTTGATCCCGCTGTCTGTCGCGCAGCGGTCGATCTGGTCCGGCTCGGCGCTGCAGCGAGCGCGCGTGATTGAACGCGTCGAGCGGATAATCCGCGCGGATCAAAGCCAGTCGCCATCGCGCTGCCAGTCGGTAGACCCGCGAACTGGTCGGGATTCCGTGGTGGGTCGACGGTGCCCGCGTTGACTCGAACAACAAACCACCGATCGAGGTGAGCGATTTCATCCTCCTCCTGGAACCGCAGAACCAAGCCATGCGATTGCAGCGTCGTAGGCTCCTGATCCCGAGAGCCAGCGGGCTGAGAAGCGAAGAGTTTCCAAGTCGGCGTCAAAGGCAAAAGCGATCGAACCGCCGGCGTGGCTGTCATTGGCGGGGATGGATGGGAATCGAACCCACCCAGGACGCCTCGCAGCGCCCCGCAAACGATTTTGACGACCGCCGGCCCGCCATCCACGGGCGTCCGTTGGCGGCCGCCTAAGTTCGGACGAACACGATGTCATTCCGTGACCCTCCGCCATGGTCCGCAGTAATCCGCCGGCTTGGCTGTCAACAGACGATGGCAACCTCCATCGTCAAGCAGCGAGCTCTGTCGGATCACCCGCTAAGCGGATGTCCGCCGCACATGAGCGGTCGGCAGACGGCCCTCTGGCCCCAGGACTAAAGGCCCTGGCGAGCCTGCCACGAGCGTGGATCCTTGATCGACACAGGTATCAACCCAGTAAGGAGACATGGAATGATTGCAACCCAATCTCAGGAGCGAGCTCGGACGGTGGCTAGGTTCACGGACCAGGTGGCTATCGTCACCGGCGGCGGTTCGGGCATCGGTGAGGCCGTGGGACGACTGCTGGCCGCCGAAGGCGCTCGGGTCGTGTTGGCCGACGTCAACACAGCCGGGGCTGACCGGGTGGCCCACGACATCAAGGCCCATGAGGGCCTGGTTGATGTCTTCAAGATCGACGTGGCCGACGCCGAGGCCGTCCAGCAGTTGGTCGAGTTCACGGTGAAGCGATTCGGCAAGCTCGACATCGCCGTGAACAACGCCGGCATCGGCGGCGAGATGAACGCCGTCGGCGATCAGAGCATCGCCGGGTGGCTCAAGGTAATCAACGTCAACCTCAACGGGGTCTTCTATTGCATGCGGGCGGAGATCCCCGCAATGCTCGAGGCCGGCGGCGGTTCGATCGTGAACATGTCGTCGATCCTGGGCTCGGTGGGATTCGCGATGTCCCCGGCCTACGTCGCCGCCAAGCACGGTGTGGTCGGACTGACGCAGACCGCGGCCCTCGAGTACGCAACGCGAGGCATCCGCGTTAACGCCGTGGGGCCTGGCTTCATCAAGACGCCGCTGCTCGATGCTAACCTCGACGAGCCGACCACGAAGTTCATCGCCGACCTCCACCCGGTAAAGCGGCTCGGCACGGCAGAGGAGGTCGCTAACCTCGTCGCCTTCCTGGCGTCCCGGGAAGCGTCGTTCATCACCGGCAGCTATCACCTAGTGGATGGCGGCTACACAGCTCAGTAGAAACCGTGAGACGGGTGGACCGGCACTTCCGGGCCACCCGTTTCCTCACTAATTCCGCGAACGGTTACTGCAATCCACTCAATTGACTGTCATGTTGGCTGTCATCAAGCGGCCGGATGGCGGGGATGGATGGGAATCGAACCCACCCAGGACGCCTCAGCAGCGCCCCGCAAACGGTTTTGAAGACCGCTGGCCTAGCGTCCACAGCCGTCCACTAGCGTTCGCTGCAGTTGAAAGCTGAGCAACGCAATTCCACGGTCGTGCGCCTTTGTTCGCTAACGGCCGCCGGCTTGGCTGTCATCTTGGCTGTCGTCCGACTTGAGCTCGGCAATCAGCCGCCCCAGCCGTGGCCCTCGCCTTAAGGACTCTCATCCATTTGGTCCAAGGTTTGGGGGTTGCCAAAGACCCACGACAATCACCTGGAATCGGTTGGTTCGCCACTTTCCGCTGGACCAGCTATCCGATCGCCTAGCGCCCCTTCTAGGAAACACGCCAAGCCTTTAGGATCCCCGGAGGGGCGCTACCACGGAGTGAGTTCATGAATGCCAGCCCAAAGGAATGCTACAAAAGCAGCCGTGCACACGAGAGCGACAAGCCCAAGCAAAACTCAAGCATTGGCAGACTCGCTTGTTGAGTAATGGCGAGGCCGCGGCATCTTACCGGCAGGCCACCGAGGATGCCTTCAGTTGAACCACCAAACGGGATAAGACCGAGGACGATGAGCTGTGATCTCTTGTTAACGACCGTGTCCTGGCTTCTTCTAAGGCTTACGAGCCACCACGCGCTCGACGATGCCCAGCTTGGAGCGCTCGACATAATCGATCTCAAAGCGTTCCGCCCGAAGACACTCAAGTGGCTCTCTGACCAGATGATCGCCTTCGAATCGCACCGTGAAGAAGTTCACTAGATGCTGGATAGCGCGAACTGGAAATAATGGGCTGCGGACGTGTTCAAGCAGCAGCAGCATGCGGCCGCCGGGACGGAGTACGCGCCAGGCTTCAGCTACCGCCTTACGGTCATCAGGGATCGAGCAGAGGGCGAGCGTTATGACAACAGTGTCGAAGCTCGCATCCTCGAACTCCAAGGCTTGGGCATCACTCACATGCAAGTCGACCTCGATCCCTAAATCGGTCGCGCGCCGCCTGGCGACCTCAAGCATGGCGGGGCTAAAGTCGACACCGGTCAACTGCACCCTCGGCGGATAAAAGGGCAGGTTGCGACCGGTTCC
>JAYUFT010000321.1:0-8874 GCA_043738605.1 Candidatus Dormiibacterota bacterium
TCGGCGATTGGCGGAGGGTCCGTGCCCGGCCACGGCCTGCCGACAGTGCTCCTTTCGATTGCGGGACCCGCCTCGCGCCTGGCGGCTGCCTTGAGGCGTGGCGAGCCACCGGTGATCGCCCGCATAGAGAAGGACGCGTGCTGCCTGGACCCGCGCACGGTCTTGAAGGGCGAGGACGAGACGCTCATCGACGCCGTGGAGGTGGCGTACAGGGGGGTCGCTCGATGAGCTTCGTGATCGGCACCGCCGGACATATCGATCACGGCAAGTCGACCCTGATCACCGCGCTCACCGGCATCGACCCGGATCGCCTCGCCGAGGAAAAGCGCCGGGGGATGACGATCGATCTCGGCTTCGCGCACCTTCGTTTACCCAGCGGGCTCGAGGTCGGCATCGTCGACGTGCCCGGCCACGCGCGCTTCATCCGCAACATGCTGGCCGGCACGCACGGGCTGGACGCCGTGATGCTGGTGATCGCGGCGGACGAGGGCGTCATGCCTCAGACCCGCGAGCACCTGGAGATCATCGACCTGCTGGAGGTGCGTCGAGGCATCGTCGTGCTTTCGAAGGCCGACCTCGTCGACGCTCCCTGGCTCGAGCTCGTGATCGCCGAGGTGCGCGACACGATTGCCGGCACGGCGCTCGCAGAAGCTGACGTGATCCCGGTTTCGTCGGTGGACGGCGAGGGCCTCTCTTCTCTCGTAGATGCTCTGGACAGGCTGCTCGACCGCGCCGAGCCGCGTGTGGACCAGGGGCGGCCGAGGCTGCCTGTGGACCGCGTGTTCACGATGAGCGGATTCGGCACGGTGGTGACGGGCACCCTGGCCGACGGCTCCCTCACAGTCGGCGATGAGCTCGAGGTGGTGCCACGTGGGCGCCTGGTACGGGTCCGAGGCCTCCAGAAGCACAACCGAAGTGTCCAGAGCGCGGCGCCCGGGACCAGGGTGGCGGTGAATCTCACAGGAGTGGACAAGAACGAGGTGGCGCGCGGCGACGTGCTTTCGCCGCCGCACATGCTGCAATCGACAAGGCGCATCGACGCGCACGTCCGCGTCCTCGAGTCCGCTCCGCGCGCGTTGCGTCACGGTGCAGAGGTCCTTCTGCATACAGGCACGGCGGAGGTTGGGTGCCGGGTCATCGTGCTCGCCGGTGACGCGATCGAGCCTGGTCGGGACGGGTGGGTCCAGCTTTACCTGGAGCGTGCCACCGCCGCCGGCGCCAACGACCGCTTCGTCCTCCGAATACCGAGCCCGGCGATGACGATCGCCGGCGGGAGATTTGTCGACGTAGACCCCCGAAAGCACCCGCGGCACGACAACGCGGTGAGCGAATCGCTCGACCGGCGGGCTGCGGGCGAGGTGCTGCAGGAGGAGCTACGCAAGTACCCGCGAGGAGTCAGCGTCGCCGCATTGCTGAAAGCCACGATGGCTCGCGAGGCCGATTTCGATCGCCTCGATGCGCGGCGCATCGGCGAGTGGCTCTTTGCCACCGAGGCATGGAACACGCTGGCGGACCGTGCCGGTAGGGAGGTCGCCGCGTACCACGCCGCTCACCCGCTTCGCCAGGGAATGGCTCGGGAGGAGCTCAGGAATCGGCTCCGGCTGCACCCGGGCTCCTTCCCAGCTGCGCTCGCGACGCTCATCGCAGAAGGCAGGCTCGAGGAGAGGCAAGGGGCAATCGCCGCGCCGGATCATCGCGTCGCGATCGACTCATCCGAGGGTCCCGCGGGCCGCTTGCTCCAGCTGATCGGCCGCAATCCATTTGCGCCGCCGTCGCTGCAGGAAGCGATGCAGCAGACCGGTGTTGGCCCGGAGGTCGTGCGCGCGCTGGCCCAGGGCGGCGCCATCGTGCGGGTGAGCGACGATATCGCGTTCACCCACGACGCTTATGCGAATGCGGTCGAATTGGTCAAGGAGCTGATCGCAGCGACGGGATCGGTAACTGTCGCCCGGCTGCGCGATCGCATGGGTGCGAGTCGGAGGCCGGTGCTTGCGCTGCTCGAGCATCTCGACGCGGCGAAGGTGACCCGGCGGGTCGGCGACCATCGTGTCCTTTTTCGCTAACCTTCGGCCATGCGAATAGCCGAGCTGCTGGGTCGCAGCCGGCCCACGATCTCGTTCGAGTTCATGGCGCCCCGCGACGAAACCGAGGTCGAGGTCCTCGAGAGGACCATCGCGGCGCTCGCCGGACATGCACCCGATTGGGTCTCGGTCACGTACCGGTTGCGCACCGGTGACAAGACGCTCGAGCTGGTGACCCGGATCAAGCGGCAGTACCACATCGAGGCGATGGCGCACCTCACGTGCGCGAACTCGGTGGCCAAGACGCGGCAGATCCTGAACTGGATGGAGAGAGAAGGGGTGGCCAATGTGCTGGCGCTCCGTGGCGACCCGCAGGATTCAAACGAACATTTCGTGCCGGCAGGCCCGGAGCTGGCACACGGCAGCGACCTCGTCGCGTTCGTGCGTCGCAACGGATATGGGTTCGGTATCGGCGCCGCGTGCAGCACCGAGAAACATCCCGAGAGCCCCGACATCGAGCACGAGTTCCGCTACATGAAGCTGAAAGTGGACTCGGGCGCGGACTTCCTGGTGACGCAGCTCTTTTTCGACAACCAGTTCTACTTCGACCTGGTCGAGCGAGCGCGCGCAGCGGGCATCACCGTCCCTATCGTGCCGGGATTGATGCCCGTGCCGAGCCGCCGATCGCTCACGCATATGGCGGAGATGTCAGGAGCAACTGTTCCCGAAGGGCTTCAGCGAGCAATCGATGAGCAGCCTGACGATGAGGCTGTCCGCAGGCTCGGGGTTCAGCACTGCATCGCGCAGTGCGCAGACCTGCTCGAGCGCGGGGTTCCGGGGCTGCACTTCTATACGTTCAACCGGGCGCGGGCGCCGATCGAGATCCTCGCGGCGCTCAGAGGACAGCAGCTAATCGCGTCCTGATTTCGCGCGCCGATTAGAGTTTGCGGAATGCTCGCGGGAATCGACCTTGGCGGAACGCAGGTGCGCGTTGCTCTTGCGCGCTCTGACGGCCAGCTGATCGCGAGCTTCAAGACCAAGACCCAGCTGCTCGGCAGCCCGGAAAAGGTGGTCGAGTGGGCGGCTGCGGAGATCGAGCGGCACCGCGGGCGCCAGAAGGTCCGCAGCATCGCGATCGGCGCTCCGGGCCCCATCGACATCAAGCGTGGTGTGCTCGTCAACCCGCCCAACCTTCCCGGCTGGCGCGACGTTCCCTTGGCGGCCATGTTGCAGAAGGCGACCGGCGCTCCCGCGCACGTCGCGAACGATGCGGACATGGCGGGACTCGGCGAGTTCCACCGCGGAGCGGGCCGGGGCACGCGAAACATGGTTTACATCACGTGGTCGACCGGGGTGGGTGGCGGGCTGATCATCGATGGGAAGCTGCATCGCGGCGGTCACGGAACAGCCGGCGAGGTCGGTCACATGATCATCGACGCCAATGGGCCGCTCGACCAATGCGGGCAGCACGGCTGCCTGGAGGTCTTCTGCGGGGGCGCGAACCTTGCTCGAGAGACAGGCCATCCGGCGGCCGAGCTGTTCGCGGCCGCAGCGAAAGGCGACAAGCACGCCGGCCTGGTGGTCGAGCGGGCAGCCCGCTACATGGGCAAGGCCCTGATCAGCCTCACCAACGTCATCGACCCGGAGATGTTCGTGATGGGCGGCGGCGTGACGCGTTCGTGGGGCCTGGTGCAGCCGTTGCTGCTGGAGACGCTGCGCTCATCTCCATTCATCAGACCCGCACGAAGGCCGGTGCTGCGCCGGGCCCAGCTTGGTGATCGCGCCGGGCAGGTGGGAGCTGTCGAGTGGGCGCGGATCAACCAATAGACGATCGGGAGCTGCTAGGCCTCCTCAAACGAGCCGCCGCGGACCAGCACGTAAAGGCCTGGGTGGTGGGCGGCTACGTCCGCGACCACTTGCTCGGCCGCGCGCAACCCGAAGTGGACGTGGTCGTCGAGGAGGGCGGTGCGCCGCAGCTCGCGGAGCGCTTCGCGAAGCTGGCCGGCGCCGGCGCGCCTGTCATCTTCGAGCGATACGGCACCGCCCAGGTGACCTTGCCCGGCCGCCTCGTGGAGTTTGTCTCAGCTCGTTCAGAGTCATATGCGAGCGACTCCCGAAAGCCCGACGTGCGGCCCGCGACGGTCGAAGAGGATTTGCGGCGCCGGGATTTCACCATCAACACGTTGCTGATGGATTTCGACGGCAACATCCAGGATCGGCTCGGCACAGCGCGGGCGGACCTCGAGGCGCGCATGCTCCGCACTCCGGCGGACCCGATTCGTACGTTTAGCGACGACCCCCTGCGAATGCTGAGGGCGGTGCGGTTCGCCGCTCAGCTCGGCTTCGATCTCGCGCCCGATCTGCTGCCCTCCATGCGGCAGCTCAGCGGCCGGCTGGCGCCGCCGGTGGTTTCCGTCGAGCGCATTACCGATGAGCTGTGCAAGATGCTCGAGTCCGAGCGGCCCAAGCTGGCGCTCGAGCTGCTTGATTCCGGTGGGTTGCTCGAGGTCGTGCTGCCAGAGGTGACCGCGTGCAAAGGGGTTGAGCAGGGTGGGTACCACACCCACGACGTATTCGGCCACACGTTGCTGGCGCTAGAGTACTCGCCACCTGAGCTGATGGTGAGGCTCGCCGTGCTGCTGCACGATGTGGGGAAGCCCATGACCGCCACTCCCGACGGGGCGTTCACCGGCCACGAGGAGGTCGGCGCCGGCATCGCGAGAGCTGCGCTCGAACGGCTTCGCTTCCCCCAAAGGGACATCGATGCGGTGGTCACCCTGGTGCGGCTGCATCTTCGCCCGGTGTACTACCGCTCGGAGTGGAGCGACGGGGCGGTTCGGCGGCTGGGTCGCGACGCCGGTCCTCAGATCGAGAGGCTGCTGGCGCTTGCCCGCGCCGACATCGCGGCTTCTGCCTATCCCGAGCCGGAGAAGCTCGACGAGCTGACGGCGCGCGTGGCGACCGTTCTGGCTGAACAGCCGACGCGGATGGCTGCGCCCATCGATGGCGAGGCCATCATGCGAGAGCTCGGCCTGGCGCCTGGGCCGCAGGTGGGGCGGATCAAGGAGCGTCTGGGCGAGTTGATCATGGACGGGGAGATCGAGCCCACGCGCGAGGCGGTCCTTGTCTACCTGAAGTCACATCCCGACCTGTGAATGGTGCGTGCATGCTCGACCTGCCACCCTGTCCTCTCACCCAAGGGGGAGTAAATTGCGGGATTCCCCATGACCCGGTAGCGTCTATGCTGCGGATTGGGAACAGCCGGGGGGCTGGGTAAGGGAGGTCCAGATGACGGACATTGGGGTGGAGACGGTCGCGATTTCCGGGAGTAACGGGGGGCCCGACCCCCATGGTGTCGAGCAGAAGTCGACAATTCTCGGTCGCGACGACACGCTGTCGGGCCGGCTGCAGCTGAAAGGTGGCGGCCAGCTACTTGGCAACTTCAGCGGCCAGGTCGAGTGCGACGGCGACCTTCTGATCGGCTCCGAAGCCCATGTCGAGGCCGATATTCGCAGCGTCCGGGTCACGATCGCCGGGTTCGTGCGCGGCAACATCATCGCTGCCAGCCGTCTCAAGATCACGAGCACAGGCCGCCTCGAGGGCGATGCCAAAGTGGGTGCGCTGGTGGTGCAGGAAGGAGGCGTCCACCACGGGGTGATCAGGGTCCACCCAGAAGGCGTGCCTGAGGGTGAGGACAAGATCGTCGTCGATGCGGCGGCGCGGCCGGCCGTGGTGGCAGGTAGGAGTGTCCCTAACCCAGTGGGCCGGGTGAGGAAGTTGTGGGGTGAGTTCTTCTAGAGGCGCGCCAAAGCGAGCAACCCCCGGCAGCGCGGCATCAGCTAGAGATTCGGATACGCTACCCGGCGCGATGTCGACGGGTGCGGCTAGATGAATCGAGAGATGGACCGAAACCTAGCCCTCGAGCTGCTCCGCGTCACCGAGGCGGGAGCCCTCGCCGCCGCTCCATTGCAGGGCCGCGGCGACAAGATGGGCGCCGACGGCCGCGCTGTCGAGGCCATCCGTGACGCGCTCGCGTCGGTCGACATGAAAGGCACCGTCGTCATCGGAGAGGGTGAGAAAGACGAGGCGCCGATGCTCTACTTCGGCGAAGAGATCGGCAACGGTCTGGAACCCGAGCTCGACGTCGCGGTCGATCCAATCGAGGGGACCAGCTTGACCGCTGCCGGCCTGCCTGGTGCGCTCTCGGTCATTGCCCTCGCTGAGCGCGGCACCATGTTCACAACCCATATCCATTACATGCAAAAGCTCGTAGTTGGCCGCCGTGCTAAGGGGATCATCGACCTGAATATGCCCGTCGAGTGGAACCTCATCAGGATCGCCAAGGCGGAGGGCCTGCCACCTCAGGAGCTGACGGTGGTGGTGCTCGAAAGGCAGAGAAACGAAGGCATCGTCGCCGAGATCCGTGACGTCGGGGCGCGTATCAAGCTGATACCCGCGGGAGATGTCGGCGGCGCGCTGGAGGCTGCTCTCGATACGAGGTACGGGATCCACTGCATGATGGGCTCGGGTGGCTCCACCGAAGGGGTTTTGGCCGCATGCGCGATTAAGGCCATCGGTGGTGATATGCAAGCCAAGCTGCTCATTCGTGACGACGACGAGCGCGAGCTCGCAATCAAGGAGGGGCATCAACTCGACAAGGTGCTGTCCATTGATAACCTGTGCTCGGGCAACAACATCTTCTTCGCCGCCACAGGAATCACCTCAGGCGAGCTGCTCAAAGGCGTTCGCTACGACGTTGTGTACGCCTTCACCCAATCAATGGTGCTTCGTTCTGCGTCGGGCACCATGCGCATCGTCGACGCATACCACCCGATCGACAAACTGCGAGTCAAAGAGCTGCTGCCTGAGCAGGTGGTGGCGCGTCCGGGTACAGCCTGAGCGCCACCGAAGCCGGGCAGTTCCTGGCTGCTGCCGGCAAGACCTTCACCGTTGAGCAGTGGCGCTGGATCGCGCTGGCACGAATCCTTTCCCGCCTGCGGCCGACCAACACCGCCATGGAGCAGCTGCTGGATCCGTTGCTGTCCGGGGCGGACGAAGCGATGGTCAACGCCTTCACCAGTGGGTTCAGAGTCGCTCAGATCAAGCAGGCGATCAGCAAGGCGCTGCCTGAGCCGGCGGCAGCAGCGGCGCTGGAGTCGGCGCAGGTGGTCGCCCTGGCGATCCTCGTGAGGGAGCAGCTGTACCCACTGCAGTTCGCCGCGATCTACCGGCCTTTCGCCACGGTGCTGCCGGGCCCGGGCTACGAGCCTCCGCCTGGGGTCGACCGGCAGATCGCCGCGTTTCTGCAGAAGCTGCCGTCGCTGTCAGGCGAGGCAGAGGCAGAGGTGGCCGCCGTCGCCAAGGTTCTGAGCGAGCCGCCAAAGGCCGCGCCTGCGGTGGTAGCGGTCGGGGGCGTCCCGGTGGCTGCGCCTGACGAGCTCGACGCGCCGGGCCTTTACTCGGCCGCCTGGAAGCTGGCGATCGCCACCGCCAACCAGACGGGACGCACCAACTCGTTCCGGGCGGCGCAGGAGGGGGCGGAGCAGAACGCGCCTCACGACGGGTCCGGCATCGTCGGATCGGCCGGAGTCGCGGCCGGAGCGATCTTTCTGCGCGACGTAATGCCGATCGAGCAGGTCCTCCTGCTGTACGAACCGTTCGCCGCAGCATTCCCGTACGAAAGTCTCACCTAAACGCGCCGCGCCGTAGCCCCGTCTGCCGAAGGCCACTTACGGTGGCACAGACCCGAATGCAAACCGGTCAGGCATAAGCGCGACGATGTTGCCTTCGGCGGTGATCACCAGCTGCCAGCCCTCTTCGTGAACCATTCGGTGATGCCGCCGGCACAGCAGGATCATGTTGTCCATCACGTGCTTGCCGCCATCGGCCCAATGCTTCAGGTGATGGACATCGGTCCAATCGGCAGGCCGATCGCAACCTGGGAAGCGGCAGCCCTTGTCTCTGACCACCAACGCTTTGCGCTGCGAGCCGCTGATCGAGCGGCTGGTCTGTCCAGCCATCGGCTGAGCCGACTCGGAGCCAAGAAAGATCGGCGTGATGGCGGCATCGCATGCGAGCCGGCGAGCCGTCTCGGCCGGAATCGGCTGCGCCCACTCGAGGTCAGCCGCGGGCGAACCCGGCTGGTTGGCCAGGGTCGCCATGGATACCGTGACCGCCACGTGCGGCTTCTGGCCACCGACCTGCGGCAGCGTGCCGCTGTCCAGCCTCTGACGCGCCAGCTCCACCAGTGAATCAGCGCGTCGCTGCTTGGGTGAACGCTTGTCGTCGGGGGTTGGCGGTCCGCTGAGCGCACTGAGCGCTGTCTGGATGATGGCGCCGGCTTCGGAGTCGAATCGTCCATTCATGTAGAAGGCGCCATCGAGCGTCTGGCTGAAGTGAAGGAAGCGCAGCTCGTGCGACTCGTTGGCCTCTTCGCGAACCGAGTCGGGGTCCATGAAGTGCTGGAGCTTGATCGTCACCATGCGCAAGCGAGCGAGGTCGAGCTCTTTGGCGGCGGTGACCAGGATCGTCTCCGCGTTCGACTCCATCTTGTCGCCGAGCTTCTCTGAGGTCCTGGCGATCATCGCCGCGTGGGCATAGCTGATGTCGCCGTCGGCGAATGCCTCGCGCACCTGGGCTAGACCCTCCAGCTCGCGAGCGACAGCGACGCGGTCGGCAGCCGCCGAGGGTGAGAAGTTGCACTTCCAGCGCAACCAGGCCTTGGCGATGAGGGCGGCGGTGGCGGCGTATCCGCCACCTCTGTCGAATCGGCGGAGGCGACGTGTGCACTCCGCCTCGCAGCCGTTGATGTGCCGGCGCAGCTCCTGAATGTCGTCACCCATCAAGGCCGCCG
>JAYUFT010000322.1:0-2896 GCA_043738605.1 Candidatus Dormiibacterota bacterium
CCGAGGTAGCTGAAGTCGGTGAAAACCGCAGGCGACTGACGGTGGTAGAAGAGCAGCAGCACCAAGGCAAAGACCACCATGCCGAGAATCTCGAAGACAACGCCTGTGTTGTTTACGAACGCCACCAGTCTCACGCCGAAGATGCTCAGCAGCGTTGTGCTCAGCAGCACAATTGCCGCGGTCTTCGGGTAGACGCTTGCGTCATCCGTATTGATGTTCATGCCCATGTTGTTCAGGAGCGGGATGAGCACGAGTGGAACCGTGGCCACGACCGCGGCGACGGTGAGGACGCCCGCGAACAGGTAGATCCAGCCTGTAAACCAGGCATAGGTCCGGTTGGACAGGTACTTGGACCATTGGTAAACGGAGCCGGCAACCGGGAAGTGCGAGCTCACCTCGGCAAAGTTCAGGCCGACGAGCAGCTGTCCGACGACGACGATCGGCCAGCTCCAGAAGAACGCCGGGCCGGCCAACCCGAGGCCGAGGATGAACAGAGTGAAGATACCTGTCGACGGCGAGATGTACGAGAAGGCGACAGCGAAGCTGGAGTAAACACCCAGCGCCCGGCGCAGCTCCTGTTTATAGCCAAACCTGGCCAGGTCTTGAGAATCGGCGGAATGGACTTCCGGTGTGGCGCTCAAAGCTTCCCCTCCTCGCGTACGTCGACCCCTCTTGAATTGCCGCGGACGCTATCACTCGGTTTCGAGCGCGTCAACGGTCGCGTGGTGCGCAACAAAAAAGGGGCCGGCATCGTGCCGGCCCCTGGTCGACAAGCCTGCTTACATCGAGAAGATCGGACGGACCTCCACGGCGCCCACGTGGGCCGCCGGGCACTTGGCCGCGGTCGCGACCGCCTCGTCGAGGTCCTTGGCTTCGATCACGTAGAAGCCCACCAGCTGGTCGCCGCCGTGCACGAAGGGTCCCGCGGTCGCTTCGGTCGATCCGTTCCGCACTCGTACCGTCTTCGAGGTCTTCGAACCCTGGACGGGGTCGCCGGCCTTGAACATGCCCTTGCCGTCGATCTCTTCGAAGTACTTGTTGTACGCGTCGTTCTGGGCATTGAACTGGGCGCTCCCGGGCGCCGCCATCTTCGACTCGTCGGCATAGAGAAGGTAGAGGTATTTCACGCTGACTCCTTTTCGCAATGGCCACCTCGCGGTGGCGTGGTTCAGGTTCGGAGCGCTAGACGGGCTTCGCCTGCGCGAGCACCTGCTCTCGGGTCACACCTGTCATGTGGTGGACCTCCGAGGCGTGCTGCGTCACCCCGGCGACGAGCTTGTCCTCGTCGTCGGTTTCCAGCACCCAACCGCACTCACACTCGACTCGCTTCTTCATGGCGTCTCCTTGTTCGAACGGGCCCGACGCTTAGCATCTTGGCGGGTGGGCTTTGGGGAATCTTTGGAGGCTGATTGCTAAGGATCTACCTTACCGGCGAGGTGCAGGCGGAGCGCGACGGGCGCCTGCTGCGCGAATCGAAGCTGGGCGGGCCGCAGGGCCGGTTCGTGCTCGCCTACCTCGTGAGCGAGAGAAAGCGCGCGGTCACGCAGGCCGAGCTGGCCGAGGCCCTATGGCCGGAATCTCTGCCGCCATCGTGGACGGTGGCCCTCAGCGCGATCATCAGCCGGTTGCGGTCGCGCCTGGCGACGCTGGGCCTGGTGCGCTCGCACATCATCGGCAACGCGTTCGGCTGCTACCAGTTCTCGGCGCCCGCCGATACATGGGTCGACCTCGAGGCGGCGCTTGCGGGAGTCGACGCGGCCGAGGGCTTTGTCGCGGCCGGCAATCCGCAGGCAGCGTATGGGCCGTCCTTGATCGCGACGACGATTCTCCGCAGGCCGTTCCTGGCCGGGGACGATGGGCCCTGGGCAGAGGGGAGGCGCGTGGCTTTGGCGGCCGCTCTGGTCAGAGCTCTCGACACCAGGGTGGAGGCGCTGGCCGCCAATGGCGAGGCGGAACTGGCAATGACGCACGCGCGCGAGGCGGTGCGGATGGAGCCGTACCGCGAATCGGGCTACCGGCGCCTCATGCGAATGCAGGTGCGCAACGGCGATCGCGGCGAGGCGATCCGCTCCTACCTGGAGTGCAAGAGGTTGCTCGAGTCCGAGCTGGGGGTCGGGCCGTCGGAGGAGACCGAAGCCCTTTACCGAGAGATCGCCGGTCAGGCCGTGTAACAGAACGGCCGATTCCTGCGTAGAACCGGTACGGACACCTTGATTGGGGACCCTTTGGCGGAGGAGCGACTCCGGCGCGCAAGGGCCGGCGATGCCTTTGCGTTCGGTGAGCTGCTCGCGCCCGTCCTCGATCCAGGTTTCCGACTGGCCATGACGATGCTCAAAGACAGGAACGCTGCGGAGGACGCCGTCCAGGAGGCGGCGTTGAAGAGCTGGCGCAAGCTGGACCGTTTCCGATACGGGGCGGACCTCAAGCCCTGGTTCCTGGCGATCGTCGCCAACGAGTGCCGAACAACGCGCCGCTCACGCTGGTGGCAGGTGATCCGTTCAGACGAGGTCGAACCGCAGGGCCAGGCCGCTCCATTGGAAGGCGGGTGGGCGGACAGCATCGACCTGAACGCAGCCCTCGACCAGCTGCCGAAGCACCACCTGCTGACGCTGACCCTCTACTACCACCTCGACCTGCCGATCGAGGAGGTTGCGCGCGTGCTCGGCTGCTCTACAGGCGCTGCGCGGCAGCGCATTCACCGCGCCCTGGCGGCTCTGCGGCCGGGAATGGTTTGGGAGGTGGGTCGATGACGCCCCAAGAAGACGAACTACGCGAGCTGCGCCGTGCCCTGGAGTCGCGCAGCGCTGAGGTCACTCCCGAGTTCCGAGTCAGGTTGTCGTCGGCGCTGGCGGAAGGCAGGCCGGCGTCCAACTTTCTGCCGGCCCTGGCTGCAGTC
>JAYUFT010000323.1:0-2894 GCA_043738605.1 Candidatus Dormiibacterota bacterium
CGCGCAGTCGACCGGATCCACGCCGCCACGCGCGATATGGCGCCCTTCTTCGAAAAATACGACGCCTGGCTCACCCCGACGCTGTCGCAGCCCCCGCTACCGCTCGGCGTTCTCAACCAGTCGTACGGTGGTGCGGACGAGTGGTGGCAGTTCGACCTTGCCTTCAACCCCTGGAACTCGGTCGCCAACCTGACCGGCAACCCGGCGATGTCGGTGCCGCTGGCATGGAGTGCGAGCGGCCTGCCGATCGGCATTCTCTTCACCGGCCGCTATGGCGACGAAGCGGGGCTGTTTCGGCTGGCGGGCCAGCTCGAACGCGCGCACGGTTGGGCTGACCGGGTCGCACCGTGACCGGCCGTCGCGGGCTCGTGCTGGGCGGCGGCGGCGTCACCGGGATTGCCTGGATGACAGGCCTTCTGGCCGGGCTTGCCGAGGTCGGAACGGATCTGACGGCGGCGGACGTGGTCGTCGGCACGTCAGCCGGTTCGGTGGTCGGCGCCCAGATCCTCAGCGGCGCCACCCTCGACGCTCTCTATGCGGCTGCGCTGACGGAACCCACGGGCGAGGTGGCGGCGAAGATGGGCGTGGGTGTCCTGTTCGGCTTTGTCGTCAACTCGGTGTGGCCTGGCGACGAGCGTGTCGGGCGGGCGCGTCTCGGGCGCGCAGCCATGAGAGCTCGAACGGTGCCCGAGGCAGAGCGCCGGGAAATCATCAGACAGCGGCTGCCGAACCCCTCGTGGCCCAATCGCAATCTGATCATCACCGCGGTGGACGCCGAAACTGGAGAAGCGCGCAACTTTGATCGCGACAGCGGTGTGTCTCTCGCCGATGCGGTGGCCGCAAGCTGCGCAGTGCCCCTGGTCTGGCCGCCGATAACGATCGACGGGCATCGCTACATCGACGGCGGTGTTCGGTCAACCACCAACGCCGACCTCGCAGGCGGCTGCGAGAGGGTGGTCGTGGTCGCGCCCGTGACGGTGGCTCTACGGCGAAGCGGCAGGATCGACAGACAGCTCGCGACTCTCGGACCTCAGGTGCGATCGATTGTGGTCAGCCCCGACGCAAATGCCCGCAACGCGATTGGGCGAAACGTCCTGGATCCTGCGCGCCGTGTCGCTTCGGCCCGGGCCGGCCACATCCAGGCCGCCGCCGTAGCGGCGGCCTGCGCTGCAGTTTGGTCAGGCGATTAACCCGAGGTCACGCCGCCTTTTGAGTTAATCATCGGGGCACGCGTACAGACGCTGTGTAGATGTCCAGCTGGTGCAAGGCTCCGTCCGGATTGTTGCCCGTGCTGTTGGAGTTGTCAGCCCACGCCGGGTGGGCGATGCCGCCGTAGAAGGACAGGCCCGTGTAGTCGCCGTAGTCGATCCCGTTGCCGGAGTCGTGCGAGTTCGAGGTGCCTGCGCTGATCTGGATGTTCGTCGTGAATGACGCGCCACCATTGGTGCTGAACGCTCCCCAGAACTGCGCGTCGTCATTCGGGAGTCCATTGGTGTCGCCCGGGCCCCCATTGCCAAGATCCCGCCGTGCGTCGTGCCACGTTACAGCGAGGTTGCCGGTGGTCGGGTCGAGCGAGATCTTCGGCAGGAACTGGCTGTTCTTGGTCGTGTCGTCGCTGACCCTTACGCCGGCGCTCCAGGTGGCGCCGCTGTCGTCGGAGTAGCGGACGTAGATGTCTGTGTTGTTGCTCTCGTTCTGCTGTTCAAAGGTGTAGACGAGGTAGGCGCGCCCGTTGTGAGGGCCGCCGGTCTTGTCCCAGACGACGCCGGGTTCGGAGTCGATCGAGCGGTCGGACTGGGGCGGGATAAAGTCGAACCCGCCGACGTGCGTGTCGACGACGGACACGGCCTTGCCAAATCCGGCCGGACCCAATCCGTCGGGATCGACGCTGACTCGGACCGTGCCGCCACCCTGCCCGCTCTGTGTGAGGCTGCAGGCCTGCATGATCTGGCCGGCCGGGCCGATCGTGACGTCGCCGTAGGTGCAGTTGCTGGTGTTTGGAATCGCTTCTCCTGCGAAGAAGGAGCCGACCTGGCCGAAACCGGTGACAGGAGCTCCGGTGGCGAACATCCCACCGCCCGCGTTGACGACTATCCACACCTCGCCCCTGGCCGCGGTGATCGTCGGTTGGTCGACGTAGCGGAACAACCCGCGGTTGTCGCCGCTTGCCTTCGTCGCTGTGGACTTCAGAGGCTGGGCGACATTGGTGAGGAGGCGGAAGCTCAAGCCGCCGTCGGTGCTGAGAGCGATGGGCACCGTGTTTTCGACGTTGTACAGGTAGACAAGGAACAGGTTCCCGTACTCGTCGAAGGCAAGGCTCGGGTCGCAGCATGCGTCGCCGAGGTTGTCGTTGTTGGCGATGATCCGCCTCGCCCACGTCGTGCCGCCGTCGAAGCTCACGCCCACGAACAGCCCCGGAGCCGCACCCTCGATGTTGCTCACGATGACCACGTTCTTCGGGTTGGTGGGGTTCACCGCGACGGTATCCTCGGACTCGCTGGTCAGTCGCTGGCTGACGTCGACGTTGAGCGGCGTGGTGGCGGCGACGCCTCCCGCGCTCACCGAACCTGCAGTCAAGGCTGCCATCGCGACCAGGCCTACGGCGAGAAACCATCGGTGCATCGTCATCCCCCTCCGCTGAATTGGAAACCCAAGTCTATGGCCTCGCTTGGGGTCAGGCAATCTCGCCTAGTAAGGGCTGTGGGCGACTGGTCCTCTGAGGGGCCACCGGCCGGCGTCAAGCGCGCTCTCGTCGATGTAGCACCAGCCCCAGTCCTCCCCCGGCTCGAACGATTTCATGATGGGATGCCCCGTCTTGCGGAAATGGGCCATCGCGTGCTTGTTCTTCGAGCTGTCACAGCAACCCACGTGCCCACACGTCATGCAGAGCCGCA
>JAYUFT010000324.1:0-2892 GCA_043738605.1 Candidatus Dormiibacterota bacterium
ACGGTGATGGGGTCGCGCCTTTTCAGAGCCCCGCAGCCGACCGCCTTTCCGTCTGCGCGCGCGATCACGAAAGTGCCGACGCCGGGCGCGACGTGCTCCGCCTTCAAATGTGGGCCAAACCTCTGGTCAGGCGCGTACCGGCTCGCCAGATGTGCATCGAGCGCGGCCACCAGACGTCGCGCATCGGGCGAGTCGAACGGCTCCGTGGCGATCGCAACCTTCATCCGGTTCCTTAGAGTACTGGGGTGGCAAGCCAGGGAGTCATCGCCGCCGTACTCGACGCGATCGCTTCGCGCCGCGTTTCAGCCGAGGAGGTGGCGCGCCATGCGCTCGAGCGCATCGACCGGCTGGACGGGCCGATCAACGCGGTCGTTGCACGGCGCACCGACGAAGCCATCGCCGAAGCGCGAGCCCTCGATCAGGCCGGGGGCGCAGGAGGGGCGCTGGCGGGTGTGCCCGTCCTCGTCAAGGACCTGGAAGACGTCGCCGGCATGCGGACCACGCAGGGCTCGGTGCTGTTTGCGGACGCGCCGCCCGCCAAGACCGACGGCCTGGTGCCGTCCCGGCTGCGAGCTGCCGGCGCCATCGTGGTGGGCAAGACGAATCTGCCCGAGTTTGCGTCCGAAGGCTTCACGTCCAACCTGCTGTTCGGCATCACCCGCAATCCGTGGGCGCTGGACTGGTCGCCGGGCGGCTCGAGCGGTGGTTCGGCCGCGGCGATCGCGGCAGGCATGGCGCCGATCGCGACTGCCACGGACGGCGGCGGCTCGATCCGCATCCCGGCCGCGTTCTGCGGCCTGGTCGGAATCAAGCCCACGAACGGCGTGATCGGCCGCCGCCCGATCCCCGACTGGATCGATTTCTCCACCGACGGACCTTTGGCCACCACGGTGGCCGACCTTCGTTTACTGCTGTCGATCGAGAGCGGCCCGGTGGCAGGAGACCCCACAGCGCTGCCGTTTCCATACCCGGTCGCCGGCGAGCGGCCTTCGAGGATATTCGCGTCGCCTCGGCTCAGCGGTGAGGAGCCCCTGCCGGATGCTATAGCCACCGCTTTTGAGGTGGCGCTCGAGGCCGCGGCACGTGTGTTCGGGCTCCGCATCGAACGCGTTGAGCCTGAAACGCTGTGGCCGGACGGCGGCCCTGTCGACGAATGGGTGGTGCTGGCCGCTGTGGAACACGTTCACCGGCTGGGTCGGGAGTTCGTCCAGGCTGGCCTTGACAGGATGTATCCATCGGCGCGGAGCTTCATGGAGTACGGCCTTGGGCTTTCGGTCGACGAGTACATGGCGGCGCGGCGGCGGCGTTTTGAGTACGTGAGGCAGTTCGATGAGCTTCTCGGCGCCGGCGCGGTCATCCTGTCCCCGACGGTCGCGTCCACCGGTTTCCTGGCCGACGGCCGCCTGACCATGGAGGACGAGCCGGGCATGCTCCCCAGCAACGTTTACAACACCGAAATGGCCAACATGACGGGCCTCCCGGCCATTTCGCTTCCGGCAGGGATCAGCCCGAACGGCGTCCCGTTTGGATTGCAGGTGATGGCTCCCCGATTCCGCGACGCCCTGCTTCTCGATCTTGCCGAGGTGTGGGAAAGAGAGCGGCCGTGGCCGCTCGTGGCGCCTGGCTACGACTCGTTTGAGGTGGCACTGGGTCTCCGCAAAAACTAGATGACAGGGGATCCTGCAGAGAAAACCTTCGTCTTCTTTCCCGAAGGCGCATTTGGGCCGACGAACAACTGCGTCGGCATCGGGGACGTGCTGCGCCGCCGTGGTCATCGCGTCGTTTTTGTGATCGAGGAGTCCTTCAAGAGCACCCTCGAGGCCAAGGGATTCGAAGAGCGCCTGATGCGCCTGGGCCCTGCTCCACAGGGGGGTGCATCCGGAACCGGCTCCGCCGGGCCGGATGCCTCCAGGGGGGACGTCCGCCCTCAAGTCGAACTTGAGGTGCCCGGACAGTTCTGGAAGGATTTCATCCGCGATACCGCGCCCGTTTTTCGCAAGTCGACCCTGGAGCAACTCGAGGGTTTCATCACGCCGACCTGGCAGGCACTTGTGGATGGCGCTCGCTACGTCGACCTACGCCTCTCAGAGATCTTCGATGAGCTGATGCCTGACGTAATCATCGAGGACAACGTGGTCGGCTTTCCGGCCATCGCCGCGAGCGGCAGGCCCTGGGTGCGCATCGCATCCTGCAATCCGCTCGAGCTCAAGGACCCCGACCTGCCGCCAGTGTTCTCGGGCTACGCGATCGATGACAGGTCTGGCTGGAACGAGTTTCGCGACGAGTACAGGCGCCGCGTTGGGCAGATGCAAGAGGACTTCTCGGAGTTCTGCGTCGAGCAAGGCGCGCCGCGGTTGCCTGAGCTCGAGTTCATCGACGAGTCGCCCTGGCTCAACCTCTACCTGTATCCGGCGGAGCTCGACTACCCGCGAAGTAGAGTTCTGCCTGCCACCTGGCACAACCTCGAGACCAGCGTTCGCTCCACCGATGCGCCATGGCAACCGCCAGGGGGCGAGTCCGGTCGGCTCATTTACGTCAGCCTGGGCTCACTCGGCTCGGCTGATGTCGCGCTGATGGAGCGCCTGGTTGACGTTCTATCACGCACACCGCATCGCTACGTGGTGAGCAAGGGTCCGCAGCACGAGGCGTACGAGCTCGCCGGCAACATGGTCGGCGCGGAGTTCCTTCCGCAGACGTCGATACTCCGTCACGTCGACCTGGTCATCACTCACGGCGGCAACAACACGACGACCGAGTGCATGTACTTCGGCAAGCCGATGATCGTTCTGCCCATCTTCTGGGACCAGCACGACAACGCCCGGCGCGTCAATGAGACGTCGTATGGGGTGCACCTGCCCACGTACTCGTTCGAGGAGGAGGAGCTGGTCGGCG
>JAYUFT010000325.1:0-2888 GCA_043738605.1 Candidatus Dormiibacterota bacterium
ACTGTCGGGTGCAGCTCGCCCATATAGCCGAGCAGCCGCCCATCCAGAACGACTGCCGCGCATCGGCCGGGATGGAACAGCTCCTGGGCGCCACGCTGGTAGGTACACGGTGGAGCGCCAACCGCCGCCAGACAGGCGTCAAGCACCGACTTCATGGCGTAGAAAGCGGCGCGTCCTGCCTCTGCAGTCGCGCCGGCGGTGGCCACGACCCCAAGACGCATCGGCTCGTCGGGCTGCTCGGACTTGTCGCCGACCGGGGCCAGGAAGGCGCTCGCGATCTCATAGACGCGGACGTCCTGACGCCCGCGGTCGCGGTTGAGCCCGACCACGCCAACGAGTGAGGCCAACAGGGAAGTCCGCAGCGTGTCCATGTCGTCGCTCAGCGCGTTCGAGACGCGCATCGCATGCGCGTCGACACGCAAGCCTTCGAGCACGCGGCCGGAAACCAGAGCCGGGTTCCACGTCTCTGTGAACCCCGCTTCCGCCAGGACCTCGCGAGCCTCATCGAGGCGCCGTCCGATGCTGGGGACGGCAGGAATCCACCTGTCCCTGCGCTGCCCTGGCAACGTGGGCGGAACCCGGTCGTATCCGTAAACGCGCCCCACCTCTTCGACCAGGTCCTGGGGGATCGTGATGTCGAGCCTGAAAACAGGCGGCAGCACGTCCCAATCCCCGTCCTCGAGCGGCCTCACATGGAAGTTGAGGCGCTTGAGAATCGACTCTGCCTCCTCCAGCGGCACGTGCAGCCCGAGGACCTCGTCCACCAGTGCGGGTCGAAGCCTTACTCGCACCGGCTCCTGGGGACGTGGATAGACGTCGGCCCATTCGCGATGGACGCCCCCACCGGCCAGCTCTGCGATCAGGGAGGCCGCACGGCGCGCGCCCGCCAGCGCCAGCTCGGCCGGCAGGCCTTTCTCGAAACGAGAGGACGCCTCGGTGCGCAGCCCGAGCTCTCTCGCTGTCTGGCGCACGCTCGACCCGCTGAAGGTTGCCGCCTCGAGCAGGATGTCTGTCGTGGCGTCCGTGACAGCGGTCTGCTCGCCTCCGATCACCCCGGCGATTGCAACGGGCTGCCGGCTGTCGGCGATCACGAGCATCTCGGCCGTCAGCTGACGCTCGATCCCATCGAGGCACAACAGTGTCTCGCGCTCGCGAGCCCGGCGCACGTGGATTTCGGGAGGGGCCACCTCCCCACCTGCTGGGGAGGTCCCGACAGGGTCGCGTAGGGAGCCTCTCGGGGAAGGGGCGGCGGCGCTCAGTTTCGCTAAGTCAAAGGCATGAAGGGGCTGCGCGTACTCGAGCAGCACATAGTTGGTGATGTCGACGATGTTATTGATGGGCCGCACGCCGCAGGCGCGCAAGCGTCGCTGGAGCCAATCGGGACTCGGGCCGACTTTCACGCCCTTGATGACTCCGCCGATATAGCGGGCGCATAGGTCAGGCTCGTCGATCGAGACCTTCACAAGGTCTCGGCCCGGCGGATCGGCCGTTCCCGTGAACGCCGGCATGAAGTCAACCTTCATCGGCCTGTCGAGTCCGGCGGCCAGCTCGCGCGCCACGCCAAGGTGGCCCATACAGTCGGGACGGTTGGAGGTGACCTCGATGTCCATCGTCACCTGGCTTGGAATCACCGACTCCAGCGGATCTCCAGGCTTCCCCGAGTGGAGGATGAGGATGCCCGAATGGTCGTCACCGAGCAGCAGCTCCTCGGCCGAGCACAACATGCCCCTGGCCTTGTAGCCGGCGATGTTCATGTCCTTGACTAGCTTGCCATTCGGCACCGTGGTGCCCGGCATGGCCACCGGCACCAGCGAACCCGGGACTGCATTCGGGGCGCCGGCGATGATCTGCTCGACATGGTCGCCGAGGTCGACCTGGTGGACCCACAACGGGTTGCGTGACTTCGGGTGCGGGATCTGCTCGAGGACCTTACCCACCACGATCTGAGACAGGTCGACGACGGTGAGCGTCTCGACCTCGAGGCCGACGCGCGTCAGGACCGCGGCCGCGTCTTTGGGCGTGACCCCATCGAGGTCGACGAAATCCGCCAGCCACTCGTAGCTAATGCGCATGCGTTATCCGACGCCCCCATCCCCCGGCTGCGCCGGGTACTTCCCCGGCGAGCGGGGAAGACACTTGATCATTAGAACTGCTCCAGGAAACGGAGGTCTGATTCGTAGAACAGGCGGATGTCTTCGACGTCGTGCTTGAGCATCGCCATGCGCTCGATGCCGAAGCCCCATGCGTAGCCGTTCCACTCTTCGGGATCGATGCCGCCGTTGCGCAGCACCTGGGGATGCACCATCCCGCAGCCACCGACCTCGAGCCAACCTTTGTACCGGCAGCTCTTGCAACCGGCGCCGCCACATATGCCGCATGACACGTCGAACTCGAAGCTCGGCTCGGTGAACGGAAAGTAGCTCGGCCGCACACGCACCCTTCTCTCGCTGCCGTAGAGCGACTGGATCATGTAAAGCAGCGTGCCTTTCATGTCGCCGACGGTCAGCCCTCGGTCCACGGCGAGGCCCTCGACCTGGCTGAAATACGGCAGTCGCGTGGCCTCTGGCGCGTCGCGTCGGTAGCAGCGGCCTGGCGTGATGATGTAGATCGGCGGTTCCTTCAAGCGCTGCATCGCGCGGATCTGAACTGGCGAAGTGTGCGCGCGCAACAGCAGCTGCGGCGTGAAGTAGAAGGAGTCCCAGTTCTCGCGAGCCGGATGGCCGGCCGAGATGTTGAGCGCCTCGAAGTTGTACCACTCGGTCTCGACCTCAGGGCCCAGCTCGACCGTGTAACCCAGGCTCTCGAGAACCGTCTCGATCTGCCGTTGCACCTGCGTGAGAACGTGAAGATGGCCTCGCCCCAACGGCGGGCCGGGAAAAGTGACGTCG
>JAYUFT010000326.1:0-8766 GCA_043738605.1 Candidatus Dormiibacterota bacterium
CCCGCAGCCGTCAGTTTTTCGAGCGCCGGCCCAAACGCCCCCACTCCGGGCAGCACGATCCCGTCCGCGTCATCCAGCTGATCAGGGTCGGCAGTCAGCTGTGGGTAGGCGCCGGCATGAGCCAGCGCGCGTTCGACGGAACGCACGTTGCCGACGCCGTAGTCGACGATCGCGATCACCCAAGCAGCCCCTTGGACGAAGGCACGCCAGGCCCGCCACCCAGAGCCACCGCCTGGCGTAGGGCCAGCCCGAGCGCCTTGAACGTCGCTTCGGCGATGTGGTGGCGGTTGCGACCCCTGATCACATCGACGTGGATGGTTGCCCCCGCGTGGATCGAAAGCGCTTTCCAGAACTCCTCGAGCACCTCCGACTCAACGGTCCCGATGCGCCCGCGCAGCGGCACGTTGTATGAGAGGTAAGGCCGTTTGCCTAAGTCGACCACCACGCGCGCCAAAGCCTCATCGAGCGGCGCATGTGCAGACGCAAAGCGCGCGATGCCGGCCCGATCACCAAGCGCCTGCGACAGCGCCTGACCCACAACGATGCCGGCGTCCTCGACCAGGTGGTGCGTATCGACGTACAGGTCGCCAGCTCCGCGCAAGCTCAAATCGAATCCGCCGTATCGCGCCACCTGCTCGAGCATGTGGTCCAGGAAAGCGAGACCCGTGGCGACCTTGACCTTGCCTTCTCCATCGAGATCGATCCGAGCACGCAGCCTGGTCTCTTTGCTGTTGCGGGTGACGTCGGCCTTTCTACTCAAGGCGCACCTCCACCGCATGCGCGTGCGCGGTCAATCCCTCCAGCTGAGCCAAGCGCACCGTCGCTTCGCTCAACCGCTCGAGGTCGGTGCGGCCAAGGGTCAGCACGCTCATCTGCTTCATGAAAGTTCGCACGCCGAGCGGAGACGCGAAGCGCGCGGCGCCCGCGGTCGGCAGCGTGTGGTTGGGGCCGGCTGTGTAATCACCGAGCGGAACTGTCGCATAGGCGCCCACGAAAACTGCGCCCGCGTTCTCGACCTGCTTCGCGCGCTCCGCCGCATCCTCGGTGACGATCAGCAGGTGCTCGGGCGCGAACTCATTCGCGACCTGGACGGCCTGATCGAGATCGCGCACGACGACCGCGCTGCAGGTCGCCGCGCGGATGATGTCCGCCCGCTCCAACCCGAGCAGCAGGTTGTCGAGCTCCTCTTCCACCCGATCTGCGAGCGTCGCCGAGTCAGTGACGAGCACCGCCATCGCCAGCGGATCGTGCTCGAGCTGAGCTGCCAGGTCGGCAGCGACGAAATCGGGACGCGCGCTCGCATCCGCGATGACCATCACCTCGGTCGGTCCGGCGATACCGTCCACGCCGACCGCTCCGAACACCTCGCGCTTGGCCAGGTTCACGTAGACGTTGCCGGGGCCGGCGATCAGGTCCACGCGGGGGATCGAAGCCGTGCCGTACGCCATCGCAGCGATCGCCTGCGCTCCGCCCATCCGGTAAACGGTGTCGACCCCTGCGATATGGGCAGCCGCCAGGATGGCAGTCGGGACCGTGCCATCCGGCCGCGGCGGCGTGGCCAGCACCACTTCGCGCACGCCGGCGACGCGAGCCGGGATCGCGGTCATCAGGACGGTGGACGGATAGGCGGCTCGGCCCCCCGGCGCGTAAAGGCCCGCTCGCCGCACCGGCCTGGTGATCAGCTCGAGTCCGGATATGCCACTTTTCGACGACTCCACCTGTCGCGAGTGAAATTCGCGGATGCGCTGCGCGGCGAACTCCAGCGCTTCGCGATCAGCTTTGTCGAGACGCCCCGCCGCCGCCGCGAGCTCGTCCGCATCGAGATCCAATTTCTCTTTTGTCCTCGGCGCCCAGCCATCGAACTCGGCGATGTAATCGCGGAGGGCGCTGTCGCCCTCGGCGGCGACGCGGCTGCAGATCTCACGCACGACAACGCGTTCTTTGGCCAGGCGCGAGAGGTCCAGCCCGCGGCGGGAAAGGGGCGACGCTGCCCACGTGCCGGCGTCAAACCGTTTCATTTCGGGGCCGGCGAAGCAGCCGCCACGCGCCGAGCCGGTTGGTCCGCGGCGGCGCGGAGGCGTCCGACCAGTGACTGGACCGCGGCGGTCCTGGTTTTCAAGCTCGCCTGGTTCGCGATGAGGCGCGCGGTAGAGCTGCCGAGGACAGCCGCAACGCGAAGCTTGTTCTCACGCAAGGTGCGGCCAGAGGCCGTCAAGTCGACGATGCCGTCGACGAGGCCGACCTGTGGCGCCAGCTCGACTGAGCCGTGAAGCCGCACGACCTCGACCGATTGGCCGTGCGCCTCGAACCACGACGCCGTGGTGCGCGGGTACTTCGTCGCGACGCGGAGGAGCGGCGGCCACGTCTCGGGACCGGCGAGCTTCGATGACGCCGGTACTGCCAGCACCAGCCGGCAATCGCCAAACCGCAGGTCCACCAGCTCGTAGTGGGCCCCCGGGGACTCCCACAAAACGTCCTTGCCGACGATGCCGAGGTCCGCTGCGCCGTTGTCAACATATGAGGGAACGTCAGCCGGGCGCACCAGGATGACCCGGACCGCCGGCCGATCGACGAGCAGCTGGCGGCCGAGCTCGGCGGCGCTCAACCTCGCCACGCCGGAGCGGCCAAGGATCCGCAGCGCGCCAGGCAGCAGCGCGCCGGTGGGCAACGCGATCGCGACTCTCTCTTTTTTCATGCCGGTGACCCGGCCAGACGACCTGCCACATGCTCGGGCGGCAGCTTCAAGATCCGGCGACCCGGCGCTGACCATGAGGTCGATCTGGCGGTATGGCAGTGGACGAGGTTGATGGCGCCGACCGTGCGCCACCAGTCGACGGCATCTTTGTGATTTCTCGGCTCGGTATCGACGACCGCCCTCATCCCAAAGAGCCGTAAGGTGGAGCCCAGGCGAAGCGCAGTCGCCAGACCGGCCGCGTCCCAGGCGATTGCAGCCTTGAGCCGGGGCAGCTCCGGCGGGCGGGCAGCGCGAGTCAACATCTCCCACACGAGGTCCAGCTGAACCACGAAACCCGTGGCGGGAGCGGGGCGCCCGAAGCGCGCCAGGAGCCGGTCGTATCGGCCGCCTTGCGCGACAGGGCGGCCGAGATCCGGCCCGTAGCCCTCGAAGATGATGCCCGTGTAGTAGTCGAAGTCCCTGATCGCACCGAGATCGAGGCTGACGACGTCGCCGAGCCCGTGGGCGACGAGCAACTCCAGGACGCGGCCGAGCTCCGACAGCGCGCGCTCCGAGCGGCGGTTGCGGACGAGGCCCCCTGCTGCCTTCAGGATCTCGGCGCCGCCGCGAAGCGCCGGGAAGCGAAGGAGCAGCTCATGTTCGGCGGACCGAAGAGTCGTCCGGCTGAGCAGCTCTTCGAGGGCGACGAAGTCACGCGCCGCCAGCGCGCTGCGCACGCCGGCTTTGACCTCCGCCGGAAGCTTGACGGCCTCCATGATCCCGTGGAAGAACTCGGAGTGGCCGACGTCGACCTGGTAGCGGCGCAGGCCCGTGGCTTCGAGGCAGCGTGCCGCAAGGGCGATGACCTCGGCGTCGGCCACGGCTCCTGACGCTCCGACCAGCTCCGCCCCCACCTGGTAGGTCTCCCGCCTCTGCTGGAAACGCCCCTCATCGGTCGAGAGCACCGGGCCCGCGTAGGACAAGCGCATCGGCAGCGGCGCCGAGCGCAGCTTGCCCGCAACCACGCGGGCCACCGAAACTGTGCGTTCACTGACGAGTGCAACGACCTCGCCGCGCGCGTCGGCGAACTTGAAGAGGCGCCGTCGCTGGTCCGGGCCCAGGCCGAGCTCCAGCACGTCGGTGCTCTCAACCATCGGGGTGATGATGTGGCGGTAACCCCAGCGACGCATCTCGCCGAGAACCGACTCCTGGGCTTCGCGCAACACCTCCGCTTCGTTGGGAAGGAGGTCGCGGAACCCGGGCACACCGCCTAGCGCCGGAATTACTGGCGACGACGGACTACGGTCGGTGAAGAGACCTCCGGGCTCGGGCCACCGACTGTCGCTTAGCTGTCATCGTCGTCGTCGTCATCTTTGTCATCGTCAGTGCTCTCGACGAAGTCGAGCGGCTCGGCTTCGTCGTCAACGGCGTGCATGCCCTCTTCGATCTCCCCGCCCTCGACCACGGCGTCCGAGCTGGGCTCCTCATCGTCCTCACCGGCGAAGATCTCCACCTCACGGGCGAGCAGGCTCTCCTTCGTGTAGGGACGGAACTCGACTTCGCGCTTGCGCCGCATCGGAAAGCTCGGCTTGCCGGCGAACTTCGGGTCCTGATAGGTCTCGCGGACGATCAGCTTGACGGCGCTGCCCTCGCAGGACATGACTCCGGCCTGGTAACGGTTGCCACCGCGCATGAACTTGATCAAGCGCCTTGCAAGCTTGGCCTCGAGGAGACCCAGCTTGACTCCGCGGGAGGTCTCGGCGACGACGCCGTCGCCATCGATCCTCAGCTCCGCGACGTCGCCCGCCGCGACTCTCGAGCAGATGTCAGACCCAGGAGGATTGTCGAGGATGGTGATGACCGTCTTCCCCATCTCTTCGACGAAGAGATTGAGGTCGACCTTGGTGCCACCGACCTTCAGTCCTTCCTTCTGGTGGAGAAGCGCGTTGATGCGCGCCGCGTTCTTCTTCGCGATCGAGTTCATCGGGTTGAGCTTGAGCGCGACTTCGTATGCGGCCTTCGCGTCCTTCAGCTTGCCGAGCTCCGACAGCGCCTTGCCCAGCCGGTTTTGCGTTTCCTCGTCGGTGCCGAAGCTCTCGATGATGAACTTGTTGAGCTTCGCCGCCTCATCCCACTTGCCGGCGATCGCTAGCTGAACTGCGTCGTCCCCATATTGGGAACGGGGCTTGAGGTGCTCTGGGGACTCGGTCTTCAACGGGCGCTCCTAATGACTCCGGCTGAGAGGAATTACGAGTATAAGTTCTACCGGCAAGCGACACCTTGGCCACACCTGCGGCGACAATCTCGGCGTGCGGCTTCTCACGAGGGCCATCGCGTGGCTGCCAGTGCTCAGTCTTGTGTGTCTCACCGCGTGTTCAGGTGGTGGCGCCGTCGGGAAAACCATCAAGATCGGCGTCGACCTCCCGCTGTCCGGCGTCGAAGGACAGGCCGGAAGACCCACTCTGAACGGTGTCCGTTTCTATGTGCACCAGCATCCTGTCCTTGATGGCTACAACGTTGTGGTCACCGCGCGTGACGATGCCGTGAACGGCGTGCACGACCCGAAGCACGGTGCAGAAAACGTCGCTGCTCTAGTCGCGGACCCATTGGTCATGGGCCTCATCGGTCCGTTGGACTCCAGCGTGGCCAGAGCCGCAATCCCGGTTGCCAACAAGGCATACCTCGCCATGATCAGCCCCTCGGCCAGCAACCCGTGCCTGACACGAGACCCGTTCCTACCGGCTGCTCTCAACCCCTCCCGGGTGGCCATCAGCTGCCAGGCGGCGAGCCTGCCCTCGCCCGCGGACCTGAGGCCGACCTCGACCAACAACTTCTTCCGGCTGGCTGCCACCGACGACCTCCAGGGCGCAGCTGCCGCCGACTTCGGCTACAAGAACCTTCATCTGCTTCGCGTGGCCGTACTGTCGGATCACGAGGTCTACGGCCAGGCCTTGGCAGCCAGCTTCCGAGCGCGGTTCACCAAGCTGGGTGGCCTCGTCGTCGCATACCTCGACTTCGCCCCGTCGAACACCCTCGATCTATCCGCCTTCTTCAAGCAGGCAAAGGCAGATGGAGCTCAGGCGATCTACTTCGGCGGCTCAACGGCGAACAGGGGTTGTGCGATCCGTGCCCAGATGGCCACCATCTTTGGGACGGGCGCAGCCATCCCCTACCTCGGAGCCGACGGCATCGCCCAGGATCCGGCCTGTGTGCGGGACGCGGGCAGCAACGCGCCAGGCGTCTATGCGACCGTCCCGGTTGTCGACCCGATCCAGGACCCGGCGACGAAGGCTGCCGTCGACGCCTTCAAGGCCGAATACCGGAACTCGTGGGACTACGGCGCCTACACGATGCTTGCTTACAACGCAACAGCGATTCTGTACGACGCCCTTGACCGGGCAATTGGCGACGCCAGCGGCAAGCTGCCGGCCCGGCGGACCGTGGCGGACGACGTGGCGCTGACCGGGACGGGTGCGAACCGGCCGTTTGGCTTCGCCCCGACAGGCGACACCCTCCACCCGGTCATCTCGATCTACGAGGTCCAGAGCACGGATCCGGCGGCCGCGTGGCCCTGGGTGGGGGCCATCGATTACAGCGCCAAGCTGCCGTATTGATCTCCCGGACCCTTGAAAGCTGAGTTGCAGGCGGTATAGTCTCTGACTGGAGTAGTGGTTCGGCCATCCCGTGTGGCCGCACTCGTCGTCGGCGCACTCTCGCCCCGGCCAGATGGTTGGGAAGAGGGCGGCGAGTGAGGGGGAGACAAAGGAATCTTTGCTTCCCAAGCAACACATAAGGGGGAACCGTATGGTTCGAGCTAGGGGACTCGTTGTCCTCATTTTGGCGGCGTTCGTCGCATTTGCGTGCGGCGGCACAACCACCACCGGCGGCGCGAAGGGCGAGATCGATATCGCCAGCGACCTGCCCACATCTGGCGCTGACGCGTCCAGCGGTCTGCCGACCCAGTACGGAGCAGCCTTCGCCGTCTCCCAGAAGGCAACGATCCAGGGTTTCACTCTGAAGTTCGTGCCCCTTGACGACGCTGTCAACGGCAAGCACGATCCCACCAAAGGGGCGCAGAACGTCCAGCAATTCATCTCGAACAAGCTGATCCTCGGCATGGTGGGCCCGTTCAACTCCGGCGTGGCCGCGGCTGAGATCCCGGTGGCCAACAACGCGCCGCTTGCGATGATCAGCCCGTCGAACACCAACGAGTGCCTGACGCTGGCATTCGACTACTGCAAGAAGTACGCCGGCTACACAGCGGCTGAGCTTCGGCCGACCGGCAAGAACAACTACTTCCGTGTCGCGGCCAACGACACCTTCCAGGGACCGGCCATGGCCGACTTCGCATTCGACACGCTCGGTCTTAAGAAGCTTGCGGTTTGGGACGACCAGGAGCCGTTCGGCCTGGGCGTTGCCAACAACTTCGCCACCGAATTCACCAAGAAGGGCGGGACAATCGTGGACCGCCAGGGCTTCAAGACCGCGACCAAGCCCGACTTCCACGCATGGCTGAACAAAGCCCACACTGATGGTGCCGAGGGCATCTACGCTGGCGCCACGTCGGCGTCGTACGGATGCATCGCGCGCGCTCAGAGCCAGGGCATCTTCGACCCCACGTCGTACTACCTGGGCCCTGACGGCATCGGCGACGGCCAGTGCATCAAGGACGCTGGACCGACCATGGGCAACGACCATGTGTACGCCAGCCAGGGCGTTGCGGACGCCAACGCGAACTCGAGCGCCGCAACGACCATCGCCGCTTATAAGACAGCCCACCCGAACTCCAGCGACATCGGCGCGTACACGTTTGCGGGCTACGACTGCGCCGCGATCCTGATCGACGCGATCGACCGCGCGATCACCGCCAACAACGGCGCCCTGCCGACGCGGCAGCAGGTCATCGACCAGATGGCCAAAACCACCGCCTTCAAGGGCCTGACTGGGACCTACACCTTGAACGACAAGGGTGACCCGACGACCCCGGCCCTCCAGATTCAGCAGTACAAGAGCACCGGCTGGACCACCGTCAAGAACATCCAGCTCTAGATCTCGTCACGCCATCGCAGGGGAGGGGCCGTTGCCTCTCCCCTCTTCTTTTTCTGCTCCATTTGTGAACAATTACCCGGTGGCCGCCCTGGTCGAACGGCTCCGGACGTCAGTCGTCGCCGCTCCCACGGCGTCGGTTATCAACGTTGTCGGGGCTGTCGTGGTGGTCGTCGTGGCGGTCGCCGCCGCGCAGCGCATCTACCAGGGCGGCTTGACCTACTTCCTTCAGACCATGGGCTTCGGGCTGGCACAGGGGTCGATCTTCGCGCTGGTCGCGCTGGGCTACACGATGGTCTACGGAATCATCGAGCTGATCAACTTCGCGCATGGGGACGTCTTCACTCTCGGGGCGTTTTTTTCCCTGGCTCTCATGCCGGCATTCGGGCTGGTCGAAGGCAAGATTTCAGGCCCCGCGCTGATACTCCCGCTGCTTGGACTCTTCGTTGTCACGATGTTGCTGTGCGCAGTGGTCAACGTGATCATCGAGCGCGTCGCATATCGGCCGCTGCGCCACGCTCCCCGCCTGGCGCCGTTGATCACAGCCATCGGCATGTCCGCGCTGCTGGAAGGCGTCATGTTCGTTTGGAAGGGCCCCTTCAACCTGCGCTATCCAGACTTTCTACCCGAGACACAGGTCACCGTCGCTCCTGGTGTAACGATCGCCGCCAAGGCACTTGTGGTGATGGGAGTAGCCGTTGTGCTGATGGTTGGCTTGACCCTGTTCATCGGGCGCTCCAAGCTCGGCAAGGCGATGCGCGCCACGGCACAGGACAGCGACGCCGCCCAGCTGATGGGCATCGACATCAACCGCACGATCTCAGCCACGTTCTTCATCGGCGCCTTGCTTGCCGGCGCAGGCGGCATCATCTACGGTCTCTACTACAACTCGGTCGCGGCCTTTGACGGCTTCCAGTACGGGTTGGTTGCGTTCACCGCCGCAGTTTTCGGTGGCATCGGCAACATTCCAGGAGCAGCGCTTGGCGGCATCCTGATCGGCGTCATCGCCGCGATCTCGGACGGGTACTTCACGCCCGCCTGGACCC
>JAYUFT010000327.1:0-2854 GCA_043738605.1 Candidatus Dormiibacterota bacterium
GTTCGGTTCGACGGCAAGAAGCGCACCGTCATCGACGGGCCGTTCACGGAGAGCAAGGAGCTCGTGGCCGGGTATTGGCTGTGGCAGGTGCGCTCGATCGACGAGGCTCTCGAATGGCTGAAGCGAGCACCCTACGACGGTGGCACCTTCGAGATCCGTGAGGTCGTCGAGTTCGAGGGCATGTAAAGGGGCACTCGCCATAGATCCGCGAAACGCAGTCGTGCCCGCCGGCCCTGAGCGTAGCGAGACGGCTGCCACCGAAGCGCATCGCGCGATCGAAGCGATCTGGCGGATCGAGTCGGCCCGGCTCATCGCCGGGCTGGCTCGGATCGTCGGCGATATCGGGACGGCTGAAGAGCTCGCGCAGGACGCCCTGGTCGCCGCGCTGGAGCAGTGGCCTGGCGAGGGCGTGCCGGAGCGGCCCGGCGCATGGCTCATGGGGACCGCAAAACACCATGCAATCGACCTGATCCGGCGCCGTCAGACGCTCGAGCGCAAGCACGAAGAGATCGGACGCGATGTCCAGCGGGCTCAGGAAGGCTTGGAATTGGACGGGGCGCCAGACGAGGAGGTCGGGGACGATGTTCTCGGGCTAATCTTCACGGCCTGCCACCCCGTCCTTTCGAGGGACGCACGAGTCGCGCTCACACTTCGAGTCCTCGGCGGGCTCACAACCGAGGAGATAGCGCGGGCGTTCCTCGTGCCTGTCTCGACCATCGCCCAGCGGATCGTTCGTGCGAAGCGGACCCTCGCCGAGGCACACGTCAGGTTCGAGGTTCCGGGGGTCGCCGAGCGTGCGGCACGCCTCGTCTCGGTCCTAGAGGTGATCTACCTGATCTTCAACGAAGGGTATTCCGCGACGGCCGGCGAGGACTGGGTCCGACCGGCGCTGTGCGAAGAGGCGCTCCGCCTGGGCCGCATCCTCGCCGGGCTCACCCCAACCGAGCCGGAGGTCCACGGCCTCGTTGGGCTCATGGAGATCCAGGCTTCTCGTCTTGGCGCTCGCGTTGGACCGTCCGGCGAGCCGGTCCTCCTGCTCGAACAGGACCGAGCGCGCTGGGACCGTTTGCTAATCCGGCGCGGCCTGGAGGCGCTCGAGCGCGCCGAGAGGCTCGGGGGCGCCCTAGGCCCCTACGCGCTGCAAGCGGCGATCGCCGCGTGCCACGCTCGAGCGACGACTGCGGCGGAGACGGACTGGCCGCGCATCGTGGCGCTCTATGACGGGGTCGCTCAGCTCGCGCCGTCGCCGGTGGTCGAGCTAAACCGGGCGGTCGCCGTGGGGATGGCGTTCGGCCCAGCTGCCGGCCTCGACCTGGTGGATTCACTGGTCGCCGAGCCCTCGCTCAGGTCATACCACCTACTGCCGGCCGTCCGCGGCGACCTCCTCAGGAAGCTCGGCCGGTACGCAGAGGCGCGCGCCGAGTTCGAGCGCGGCGCGTCGCTGACGGAGAACGCACGGGAGCGTGAGCTCCTGCGGAGACGAGCCGCGGAGTGCGCCGCGGAGCAGATCACAGGCTAGGTGCCGAAGACGCGCGACGGCCCCGACCCGCGCACAACGCGAATCCTCGGTCGCGTGCGCGCGATTCCTGTTGGATTTGTCCGCACCTATGGCGACATCGACCCGAAAGCGCCTCGACTGGTCGGTCACATTCTTGCCACTACTCACGAACGGCTCCCATGGCATCGTGTGGTTCGGGCGGACGGGAGTCTGGCGCAGGGAAAACGACAGCGCGACCTGCTGGTTCGAGAAGGGGTTCCGATGCGCGGCGACCGCGTGGACCTGCGCCATACGCGGCTGCCATCCGGCCTCAAGATCCCGTGATGTCTTTGGGATCGACCTCCGTGAACGAGTCGATGAAGTCCGTCATCTGCTGCTGGGTCAGCTTATGGATCGTCATGCTCAGCCACACGGTGATACGAGTCGGCAGAAGGTCAAAGCGGGTCTGAGAGTAGGTCGAATAGACGGGGGTCCCCTTCGGAGTCGTGAACGACAGCACGCAGCGTTCGCCTAGCGATCCGAGCTCGGGATTCGTAACGCCGCAGTGCTCTAGGCTCAGCGGCACATCGTCTCGGAATTCGTCGACCCAGAATTCGAGCGCCACGTTGCCGGTCGCGACGCGACTGAAGTGTAGAACCAGATAGGGATGGAGCGGATCGGTCGGGTTGCCCAGCGTCTTGCGATCGAGCGTGAAATGCTCCACCGTCTTCTGCGGCAGGTACGTCTTGAAGTTGATTCGAGACGCCGCTGTTCTCTCGAGGTACACCTTGTGGTCGCGGGCCTGCACGTTCAGGCTGACAACCGCATCGGGCGTCACCGGTTTAAGCCCATCGGCAAACATCTCGAGGTCACCCACCGATGGTGTGTGAAGTCCACCGCGCTGGATGTGAACAACCGTTGATCCGAGCTCGACGTACACCTCGCCCAGGTCGGGCGGATAGCCGGGCAAGCCGCCGATTGGGCCTGCGAACAGCATGTGTCCGTGAGGGCTGGTCGCCAGGAGGCTGCAGTTCCATGAATAGGCTGGGTCTGCGGTGCTGCACTTACCGCTCGGTGGATTGAACTTGACCGCCTTCCATTCGTCGATGGCCAGGCCGCCGTAAACAAGTTGGAGGGTGTTTCGGTCGTAGTTCAGTCCAGCACCATCGAAGACGTACGCGCCGAACGTTACATCGGTCTCGTACATCTGAAAATCGACAACCTTCAGCTGTGCCAGGAGCTCCTGGTCATAGGCGCTCAGGGAGGGTGAGGGTGACGGCTTCTGCGCAACAGGCGTCGGCGGGGAGCCGCATGCACTGAGAGCGATCGCGATCAGTGCCAGGTCCACGATCCACCGGGTTCGGCTGGTTAGTGCAG
>JAYUFT010000328.1:0-8726 GCA_043738605.1 Candidatus Dormiibacterota bacterium
TACGCAACGGCGGCTGGCCGCACCTGGCGCCGGCCGGCTACACCAATGTTCGGGTCAACGGAGAGCGCAAGGCCGAGGCCGTACTCGCGATCGATCCCGAACAGGCCCCACTCGTGACCAAGGCATTCGAGCTGTACGCCTCAGGCGAATACACCGTCAGCAGCCTGCACCTGGAGATGGCCGCACTCGGATTGCGCAACAAGAGAGGCGCTCCCCTAAGCCGCTCGAAGCTCGCGGAGTTGCTGCACAAAAAGTTGTACGCGGGGATAGTCGTCGACAACGGCGTCGAATACCAGGGCACTCATGACCCGCTGGTTTCGAAGGAACTGTTCGAGCGGGTGCAGCAGGTCTTCGCGCTCCACGACCGCGACAAGGTCAGGGAAACAAAGCACCCTCACTTCCTGCGCGGAGTCCTCGTGTGCGCATCATGCGGATCTGCGCTCTCATCTCTGACCGCAAAGGGACGCTACACGTACTTCTATTGCCTGGGTCGTTTCACCGGCCGCACCGACTGCCGCGAGCCATACGTGCCCAAGGAGAAGCTGGAGCAACTGGTTGAGGAGCAGTACCGGCGCCTCAAGCTCAGCCCGAACGATGAGGTCCGTTTGCGTCACGCGCTGGAGCAGGAGCTCGCCGACGAGGTGAGTTTCAGCGCGGAGAGCCTCGCCTTGGCGCGGCGCCGGCTTGCGCGAGCCGAGCACGAGCGGGAGAAGCTACTCCAGGCCTACTTCGCAGAAGCGATGCCGCTCGATCTGTTCAAGCGCGAGCAGAACCGGATCGCCAAAGAGATCGACCTCGCCCAGACCGAGATCAACAGGGCAGAAACAACGGACAGTCCTTATGGCCAGCTGCTGGAGACTGCTTTGGGCATCATTCGGGACGCTAGGGAGGGCTACTCGGCGGCGGACCCTTACGTCAAACGCCTGTGGAACCGCGCCCTCATGGAGCGGATCGAGATCCGGGCCGGCCAAATCGCCCGAGTCGAACTGAAGGAGCCGTTCGCCGGCCTTTTCTTGTGCGCCGGTTCAAATAAGGCAAGTGTGGTCGGGGAGGGGGGATTTGAACCCCCGACCACCTGACCCCCAGTCAGGTGCGCTACCGAGCTGCGCTACTCCCCGATGGACTCGCTATCGTAGCGGCTTCCTTATTGGCGTCCGGGTCTGCCGCCATAGGCGACCAGGCCCCTGTGCGTCGACGCGAAACCTGACTCGCGCAGGACCGCTGCGAGCGGCGATTCCATAACGCCGATTCCGTCGACACGCTGCACCTCGACCTTCCCGGCTGTGATCGCGACCCCCATCAGCGCCCGCACATGCTCGGCCCGCACCTCCCCATTGGTCAGTAGCGAGCGGCCGCCTCGCTCCAGATAAAGGACGAGCTCGCCAGCGTCGAGAACGCAATAAGCGCCCGCGGCTCGCGCCATGCGGCCGTCGCTTCTGGGCCACGGCAGGATCGCACCGTATGCATTCGCAGGGTCGCTTGCCGCCAACGCCAGGACCGTGCCATTCGGCTCGCGCAGCGACCGCAGGCGGTCGACGGCGCCGGGCAGCGCGAACTGCGATCCGCCGAGGCCTTCGACGAAGTAGCCGCGGCGGATCCGCCCCGACTCCTCCATCGCGCGTAGGACCGGATACAGCCCTGTGAAGCCGCCAGGCCACCCTTCGGCAATCACGGCTTCCCTCGTCAGCACACCATGTCGCTGCAGAAGGACTCCCGCCTGCGCGTGCATTCGCTCGGTCGGCGAAGCGCCGGCCCCCGTCATCTCCGCGACGAGCGACCAGCGGCCTGATGCGCGCGGTTGCGTGAGGCGTGGCAGCCGCGGCCCCCGTGCCGGTCGCCGGGCGACTGGACCGAGGAGGCGCAGCGGCGCAAAGGTGTCGTTGGTCACCTCTCCCGACCACACCAGGTCCCACAACCCGTCGAGCATTGCCTCTTCGTCCCCGCCCCCGCAGGCGCCATAGATGTCTCGGAAGAAGCTCGCGCCTCGCGCCCGCAGATGCTCGCGCAGCCGGTTGTGCAGGTCGCCTCTGGGCGGGTCGGCAGGTTCAGGCACGAGGCGAGGCGCGTCCCCTCGGAGATAAAGCGCGACCCTGCCGTCGGTTGCGCCCAGTCCTCCGCGCCCGACCCAGACGACCTCACCCATCGATACCAGCTCATCCAGCAGGCGCGGGTTGTAGTTGGCAACGCGACAAGAGATGACGTCACGCTCGATTACAGACGCCGGGAGGGCCAGCCCTTGCAGCTGGAACACAATCTCGAGCAGACGATCGACGCCCGAAGCCTTCGCGCCGATGCCGTGCCATGACGGGAGGAATCGCGCCAGCACGACTCGGGCCACGGACTCGATCTCGCGACGTAGCGCCGCCAGCGAGCGACGCCGCAGCATCCGCAGGACCTCCGGGTGACAGTACTCGCGGCCCTCGGCGGCCCGACGAAACTCGCCGGCGACTATTTCGCCCTTCGACGCGAGCTGCGATAGAGCTTCCTCGATCGCGGCCACCGGCAAGCCCCATCGCGTCGCCAGGTCAGAGGTGACGAACGGGACGTGCGTGCGCGCCCACCGCCGTGCCAGCGATTCGAGCGGTCGAGGCCCTGGAGCGAGAAACGCCTCCGGCAAACCCACAGGCAGGCTGGTCCCCAGCGCTCCGCGGTACCGCCCGGCGTCCTCGGCCGCGATCCAGCGCGCCTCGCCGGCCGCACGCACGGGGACAGCCCGCCGCTCGCGCTCCAGGGTACGCAGCCATTCCTGCGTGACGCCGCGAGCAGACGCTTCCCCATCGTTGAGGTCGCCGAGGCGTACCAGCAAGTCGTGCGCTTCGTCGGGGTCGCGCGGAAAGCGCTCCGGCAGCAAGCCCTGCAGCTCAACCTCGACCGCGGCAATCGCATCGGGGTCGAGGAGCTCGCGCAGATCCTCGCTGCCCAGCAGCTCAGCCAGCAGCTCCCGGTCGAGAGTGAGGGCCTGAGCGCGCCGCTCGGCGAGCGGCGAGTCGCCCGCGTACATGAACTCCGCCACATAGGAGAAAAGGAGCGAGGAGGCGAAAGGCGACGCCCGCTCGGTGTCGACGGCCACGACGCGGACCTCGCGCGAGCGGATCCCTCGCAGCAGAGTCATCAGCGCGGCCATGTCGAAGTGGTCGGCCATGCACTCCCGCCAGGTCTCGGCCAGGATCGGGAAATCCGGGTACTGTCCGGCCACCTTGAGCAGGCTCGCGCTGCGCATGCGCTGCTGCCAGAGCGGGGTCCTCTGTCCGGGGCGGCGGCGCGGCAGAAGGAGCGAGCGCGCGGCGTTCTCTCGGAAGCGCCCCGCGAACAACGCCGAGCCTGGCAGCTGCGCGTGCACGAGCGCCTCGACCTCCTCCGGGTCGAGCATCAGCTCGTCCAGCGAAGGCGGCGTGTCGACGTCCGGCAGGTGCAGCGCGATTCCGTCATCGGTCCACATCGCCCGCGCATCGATGCCGAGCTTCTCCTGCAATCGCGACTCGAGAGCGAGAGCCAGTGGCGCATGCACGCGACCCCCCAGGGGCGTGTGCACGCAAACCCTCCAGTCCCCCACCTCGTCGCGGAACCGCTCCACGACGACAGTCCGGTCATCAGGCACGGCGCCTGTGGCCGCGGCCTGGTCGTCGAGGTAAGCGAGGAGGTTCTTGATCGCGCGGTCGTCGAAGCCCGCGCGAATCCGCAAGCGCTCCGCCGCCTTGATAGGCGTGAGCGCTCGCAGCTCGCGCACCATCTTGCCCAGCGCGAGGCCCAGCTCGACCGGCCGGGTTGGCGCGTCCGCGTGCCAGAAAGCGACCCTTCCCGGCTCGCCGGGCGCGGGCGTGACGAGCACCTGCGACTGGCTGATCTCGGCGATGCGCCAGGTTGACGCGCCCAGGATGAACGTCTCACCAACGCGGCTCTCGTACACCATCTCCTCGTCAAGCTCACCGACTCGGCGCCCGTTGTCGACAAGGTTCACCGTGTACAGGCCGCGATCGGGAATCGTCCCGGGATTGGTCACCGCGAGCCGCTGGGCGCCGGCCCGACCTCGAAGTGTGCCCGCGACGCGGTCCCACACGATGCGCGGGCGCAGCTCGGCAAAGTCGTCAGAGGGGTACCGGCCGCTGAGCATGTCAAGGACCGACTCGAACGCCAAAGGCCCGAGCTCGCTGTACGGATAAGCGCGACGCACCACCACGGCCAGCTCGTCGACGCGCCACTCATCCATCGCGCACATCGCCACGATCTGCTGGGCGAGCACATCCAGCGGATTGCGCGGCACGGTCGTCGATTCGATGCGCCCCTCGAGCATGCCTTCGACCACCGCCGCGGTTTCGAGAAGCCCGCCGCGAAAGTTGGGAATGACGACGCCACGAGAAACTTCGCCGACAGAGTGTCCAGCTCGCCCGACTCGCTGGATGCCCGCGGCCACGCTGGGCGGCGCCTCAACCTGCAGCACGAGGTCGACGGCGCCCATGTCGATGCCAAGCTCGAGAGTCGAGGTCGCTATGAGGCCGCGAACGACCCCCGCCTTGAGCTGGTCCTCGATCAACATGCGCTGCTCCCGCGCGATCGAGCCGTGGTGGGCCAGCACAAGCTCTTCGCCCGCCAGCTCGTTGATGCGGGCCGCGAGTCTTTCGGCCAGGCGCCGCGAGTTGACGAAGACGATGGTCGATCGATGCTCGCGGATGAGAGCAAGCAGCCGCGGATAGATCGCGGGCCAGATACTTCCGGCAGGCCTGCCGTGGTCATCCGCGACTGAGAGTCGCGCCATGTCGTCGACCGGCACCTCGACGGTTACCTCCATCGTCTTGAGCCGCCCCGCATCGACGATCGCGACCTCGCGGTTCGTCCCGCCCAGGAAGCGCGCCACCTCTTCGAGCGGCCGCTGCGTCGCCGAAAGGCCGATGCGCTGCGGCTCGACCCGGGTCAGCGCGCAGAGGCGCTCGAGGCTCAAAGCCAGGTGGGACCCACGCTTAGTGGCGGCAACCGAGTGGATCTCGTCGACTATCAGCCACCGCACGGAAGCAAGGATTCGCCGCGCGTTGCTGGTCAGCAACAGGTAGAGCGACTCGGGTGTCGTGATGAGGATGTCGGGCGGATGGCGCTCCATCGAGCGGCGCGCGTCGGTGGGCGTATCGCCCGTACGGATGGCAACCGTGATGTCGGGAGCCACCAGGCCCAGCGACTGCATGTGGTGGCTGATGCCGATTAGGGGGGAACGCAGGTTGCGGTCGACATCGTGGGCCAGTGCCTTCATCGGCGACACATAGAGGACGCGACATCGCTCAGCCTCCGGCGGCGGCGCTTCGGTGGTCAGCCGGTCGATGCACCACAGGAAGGCAGCCAGAGTCTTGCCGCTGCCCGTGGGAGCGGCCATCAGCACATGGCGGCCGGCCGCAACCTCGTTCCAGCCGCGCTCCTGGACGGGGGTCGGGCCGGCAAAGGCGCCCTGAAACCAGTCCCGTGTGGCGGGCGCGAAGAGATCGATCGAACTGCCCACCTTCCAATTTTGAGCCGTTCAGGCTGCACAAACAAGTGTTCGTTAACGCCGCGCTGTGTATGTTCCGTTCCGGTGATCGAGCCGCAGCGGTTTCGGGATGTCATGGCCAGCTTTCCCAGCGGCGTGGTGGTTCTCACCGCGTTCGGCGAGGACGGCCTCCCGCGAGGCTTGACTGTGAGCGCCTTCTGCGCCGCATCCCTCCAGCCGCCCCTCGCGGTGGCCTGCATCGACAAGACCTCGAACACGCTGCCCGCGGTTCAGCACACAGGCGGCTTCACCGCCAATATCCTTGCCGCCGGCCGCGAGGAGCTGGCCCGCCGAATGGCGACCAAGCTGACGAGCAAGTTCGATGCCATCGCCTGGCGGCGTCCGACGAGCCCAATCGGCGGCCCGATCCTCGAGACCGACACTTCGGCCTATGCCGTTTGCACATTGAGGGACACGATCGAGGCCGGCGATCACTGGATCCTGATCGGGCTGGTCACCGAGGGCGACCACCGTGAAAGCGTCAGGCCGATGATCTACAGCCGCCGTCTCTACGACGCAATCGAGCCAGGTCCATAACCAATCGGCCCAGGCGGCGTTCGATCAGGCATGAAGACCGTGCTTGTGAGCATCGCGGTGCTGATCGCAGCGTGCTCACAACCGACGGTAGCTGTCGCGACTCCAACCCCATCCTCATCAGCCACGCCGACGGCCGCAGCGCCTTCACCGACGCCAATCCCCACTCTCGTTGGTTCTTATGCGGTGGTGGTCAACAACTTCCTGACTGACGGTGGCTCGACGTACACGTTGTCGATAGTCGCCGCAGACGGTCACGTGGCCGCCGGCACCACCGCTCGGAAGCGAATCCCACCCCGTGTGCAGGTTGGCAACCTGAGCACCTCCGCCACCACCGTCTACTACCTGGATGGTGATTCCGAGGTGCGGTACCTGCGTCCCGATGGCAGCGGCGGCCTGGCGACCCACATTGTTTTGCCGGCCAAGCATGTTGCGGCCTTCGCGGTAAGCCCAGACGACCGCCGGATCGCGGTGTCCGTCCTCGACTTCACGCGCTACCCGGTCGGCACTCGGCTCTACGTCGAGGATCTCACCGGCGGTGGCAACCACATCGAATTGTTCTCGTCGACAAGCGTCATGGAGTACCCCGTCGGCTGGCATGCGGGGCATCTGGTCATGGCACTCGGCATCAACGTCCAGCCTCAGAACTACTTCGATGGCTTCGCGCAGGCTCATGGCTATCACGTCGCCGACGCTCAGTCAGGCAAGCAGCTGCTGTCGCCATGCGCGGGCGTTGACGCCTACCGGCCCGAATCGCCCGCCGGCGCGGAATGCCTCCGCTCGCCAAATGCCTACGTGGCTTTTTGGGATGGGGGGACACGGGCCGTCCCGACGGCGCCCAAGCCGGATGCAACAAGCGGCGTTTGCTCGCTGATCGGCCCGATGTCGCCAACTGGCGTGATCGCAACGAGCATCCTCAGCAGCACACAAGGAGGTTGCGGCGGTGGGCCAGGGATCTACCTGGTGACGGCGCTCGGCGCCATCAGCACGCGGCCGGTGACCTCGAACGCCAGCCCTGTCGCCTGGATCGACGCCGCGAATCTCGTCGTCGACACCAGCCTTTACTCGGGGTCATCGACACCCGGACTGTCGATCTTCAACACCAGCACTGGAGCGTCTGTTCGCATTCAGGCCCCCGGGTTCTTAGCCGCCGTCGTGCCGGGGACTCTCTAGCCGGCTGGGAGCGTCGGCGGCAGCGAGAGCTAGATCAAGAACGGGATCAGCCGCTTGGTCCTCTGCATGTAGTCGCTGTACGCAGGTCCGAGGTCCGTCGCCAGGGCCCGCTCTTCGATTCGGATTCGGTATGCGTAACCCGCCGCGGCCACCGCCAGCGCCGCCAACGAGACCAGGTTGGCGCAGCAGAGCAGCACGCCAAGGATCGTCATGAGGCCTCCCGTGTATGACGGATGCCGGACCCAGTGGTACGGACCCGATTGCATGACCTCCTGGCCTGGGCGCGTGGTGACCTCGCAGGTGAACGAAGACCCCAGCACCCAGATCGAGTACCAGCGGAGCGCAAGACCGGCAACCATCAGGATCAAGCCGGCGATGAAGACCTCGGGCCGCCCACTCGTGATCGCAGCGTCAGGGAACGCAAGCGCCGATCCGATCCCAAGGACGGCGGTCGTCCAGACCGACCCGATCAACCACGCCTTGGAACCGGCGTCGTGGTCGACGGCGCCGCTCGGGAGGCGGCGTCGCCGGTATCCGATCCAGATCTCGGCCCCAAGCCAGATGTAGAAGACGGCCCAAAACGTAACGACCGACGCGGTGGTGGCCCCGGGTTGGCCAAAGAATATCGGTGGCCCGACAACGCGAGCGAGCTCGATCAAAGCGTAGGCGACGGCCAGGATGGGACCAGCTGCGAGATGCCCGCGGCCAGGATCGTGAGCTTGTTCGTCAGCAGGAGCAGCCCCATCACCAGCAGCACCGCCGCCGACGCGAGGTCGATGGCGCGCCGGTGGCTGTTGACGAGGCGAACCAGCGGGCGCGCCCTCTCCAGCGCGAACGCCAGAACGATGAACGGAAGGCCAAGGCCCAGGCAGTAGGCGACCATCAGGATCAGGCCCTGCGTCGTGGTGCCTGCGGACACCGCGGAGCTGAGCACCGCGCTGAGGGTCACCCCGATACAGGGCGTCCACCCGCTCGCGAAGCCCATTCCCAAAACGAATCCCCCCGCGACGCCGCCTCCAGTCGGGGCCTTCTTCATGAGCCGGTACTCACCGGAAAGGAACGGGATTCGGATGACGCCCGCGACGTGCAGTGCCATCGCGATGACGAAGATTCCGGCCACCACCGGCACGTAGCCGCGGATCGGCTGCACGGCGATCGAGAAGACGTAGAAGAAAAGAATGAAGACCAGCGACAGCCCCGCGACGAAACCCGCTCCGGCCGCCGCGACCGGAAGGGATGGCGAGGCTGGAATCGCGGCAGCGCCCGGTCCGGCCGCGATTGCCGGCTGTCCGGCGCGCGCTCCGAGGTAGGCGAGGTATGCAGGCACCAGCGGAAGCACGCAGGGGGACACGAACGAGACCACGCCGGCCAGGAATGCGATGGCCGGGCTGATGCCATCCAGAGTTGGCACGCCGGCCTATCCGGGCTGCGGCACCGACGCCTGTCGGGTCAGCTCCTCGATCGCGTCGAAGACTTCCGGCCAGACCCGCTCCGGCAGGTTGTGGCCCAT
>JAYUFT010000329.1:0-2853 GCA_043738605.1 Candidatus Dormiibacterota bacterium
GGATGGAACCCCGCCCGTCAAGGGTTACCTCGGGCGCGCCGGCGTGAGCGGAGTGGACTGGTCGGGCCCGATCCCGGGTCAGAGCTTCGCTTCGGTCAAGGCGGCGCCTGGGCCGCAGGCCGCGGTGGACGCGCTGCTCAGAGCGACGAAGCTCCCGGCGGCGGCCGACAGCCCAGCCGGCAGGTACCTGACGAAGATCTACCTGTGGCAGTTCGACTCAAGCAAGGCGTCGCCAATCGCCTCCATTACCGATGCCACGGCCAGCCTGCTGCAGCAGTACCCGCCGATCGCAGCGACCGTCGTGTTCCACCACTGGGCTCCATCGGCATCGTGGGCTCTCCTCGGCGGGTGTTACCGCTACCGCGTCGTGATCAAAGGCAGCGTCCCACCGACGGCTTCTACCTTCGGACTGGGGACTGACGCGCTCTGTAACAAAGCAACGCCTTAGCTCGGTCCGCACCCCGCCTTCGCGGACCTAGGATGGAAGGCATGGCCGACTTCGATTTTCTCGCTCGTCATGCTGCCGCCACGCCGAGCCGGGTGGCGCTGATGTCCGGCGATAGGACCATCGATTTCGATGGCCTGAACCGCCGCGCCAACAAGGCGGCCAATGTTTTCGGCGATCTCGGCTGCGCGCCCCAGGACAGGGTCGCGGTGATGTCGTTCAACTCGGTCGAGGGATTCGAGATCTCGAACGGGCTCCGCAAGGTTGGCCTCGTCGGCGTGCCCGTCAACTACCGTCTGCTGGGTTCAGAGATCGCCTACGTGCTGAACGATTCCGGTGCCCGCGTGGTGGTGGCCGGCCCTGAACACGTCGACGCGGTCGATGCGGCACGCAGCGAGGTTGCAGGAGACCTAAGCTTCATCGCGCTCGGCGGGCGAGCACCGGCGGGTTGGCTCGCATATGAGCAGCTGATGGCAGTTGCGTCAGACGTAGCGCCAGACGAATCGGAAGCGGGAGCCCTCGGCGCTTCGATGATCTACACGTCCGGGACGACCGGCCATCCCAAGGGGGCATGGCGTCCCAATGGCGTGAACATCGAGAACATCCTGCAGGTTATCTCGATCTTCGAGCTGAGCGACTCGGATGTCCATCTGATGTGTGGGCCCGGATACCACAGCGCCGTCTCACTGTTCAGCGCGCTGCATCAGCTGCTCGGCGCCACTGTGGTGGTGCAGCCGAAGTTTGAGGCTGAAGAAGCTCTCGACCTCATCGCACGGCATCGAGTCACCACCAGCTTCATGGCGCCCACCCTGTTGCAGCGACTCGTTGACGCTCAGGTTCGGAAGCCGCGCGACGTCTCTTCCCTGCGCGCTCTGCTACTCGGGGCTGCGCCGTGTCCGCAAGCCCTGAAAGAGAGGGCCGAGGCCGCGTTCGGGCAGGTGTTGTGGGAGTTCTATGGCGCCACCGAGACCGGGATCAACACCGTGCTGCGGCCTGAGGACCAGCTGGGCAAGCCGGGGTCCTGCGGCACGGTAGTGCCGGGCCAGGAGATCCGTCTCGTGGGGGCTGACGGCGCCGAGGTCGCCGACGGCGAGCCGGGCGAATTCATGGTGCGAAATTCATGGCTGGCGGAGTATTACAAGCGCCCCGACGCCACCGGCTACAGCCTGCACGACGGGTTCTTCTCCGTCGGTGACATCGCTTATCGCGACGCTGACGGCTACTACTTCATCTGCGATCGCCGGGTCGACATGGTCATCTCGGGTGGCATGAACATCTATCCCGCCGAGGTTGAGGCGGTTCTGCATGCGCATCCTGCGGTGATGGATGTGGCGGTGATCGGAGTGCCGGACGATCAATGGGGCGAGGCGGTGAAGGCGGTCGTGCAGCTGCGACTGGGAGCCGGCGCGACCGCCGAAGAGCTCATCGGATTCGCCGCCGCGCGGATCGCCGGTTACAAGAAGCCGAGGTCGATCGATTTCGTCGAGAACATGCCTCGCGACGCTGCCGGCAAGCTCTTGAAGAGAAAGCTCAGGGAGCCGTACTGGGCGGCCAGCGGCCGGCGCATCTAACCCTTCCTCCGCACAGTTGTGCCTTGTAAACGCCCCCCTCCGTGCCCTCGCCCCTTGCGGGTGGAGGGAAGCTACGCCGGAACGGGGGAGCCCAGAAGGTCCTTCAGGTGTTGCAGCGACCGGCTGATCATGCCCAGAGGCCTGTCCTCCGCTGACGGCAGCCTGGTGTCCTGTTCGAGCCCGTACCAGCCGGCGTAGCCGGTCTTGCGCAGCGTCTCGACCACGCGGTCCACATCCGCGTCGCCGGTCCCCAGCGGCTTGAAGAGGTCTTGCGAGACCGCCTCCGCATAGTCGAGCCCGTACTCGCGCACCTGCTCGGCAAGGTGTTCGTCGATGTCGTTGAGGTGCACGTGCTGGATGCGGCCGGCGGCCAGCTCGAGGACCTCCACCGGATCAGCGCCGACCAACACGAGCTGTCCGACGTCGATGCAGAGCGCCGCTTCCGTGCCGACCAAGAGCCGCTCGATGTCGGCAGGCCCCTGGATCATGCTGCCGTAGCGAGGCTGCACAGCGAGCCGCAGCTTGTGCCTCGAGCAGACGTGCTGCACTGAGCCGATCAGGTGCAGGAGGTGGGCCCATCCCATGCTCGACAGGACGATGCCGTGCTTGTCGCCTGCGTCGCGCGGCGGGACCGCCGACAACACCAACGTCTCGGCTCCGAGGGCTGCCAGCCAGCTCGCGTGGCCGTCGAGAACCGCCAGCTCGGAGCCGCTGATGTCGTGGTGATGCAGGATGGCCTGAGCTGGACCGGCGACCAGTCGAAGGCGGTGGCGCTTCAACAACGGTTTGGCGAGGTCGCTGCGGTCAGGTAGAAATCCGGGCGGGCCGGCTTCAATC
>JAYUFT010000330.1:0-8689 GCA_043738605.1 Candidatus Dormiibacterota bacterium
AGCCAGTCGGCAAGCCCCGAGGCTTTTGGTTAGTGAGGGCGATGCGCGGGTTGTACTTACAGATGGGCCAGCCGAGTGACTACGAGATGAAGAACGAGTTCGACCTTTGGCTGAAGGATGAGCTCGACAGGGGCTACGCCTCCTTCAGTGCGGCGCCGGCACCTGCCGGGGCTCCCTATCGCGCAGTCGGGCATGCTGTGATTACGCGCAGCCGCGCTGCCAGGGCCGCGATGGTCGTGCTCGCTGTTGTGATCGGTCTCATGGCAACGACCATGCTCGCTGCCGCAGCGGTCACCGGCAGCGCCAATCCTCAAGCCTGGGGCCAATACGTCAGCGATGCCGTCAGCACCTGCAAGAGTGAGCTGGCCAATGGCCAGCATGGCATCGGCCAGTGTGTAAGAGCGATAGCCCGTCAGAAAGGCCCGCAGGAAAGCAACCAGCACTCCAACGGCAGCGGAAACGGAGCCGGCAAGTCGCATCCGAGCCCCAAAGGCCGGCCCAGTGGCGTGCCAGGCGGACCCCCGAGCACAAGACCCTAACCAACGATCAAGATCTCGGGAGTCAGATGATCGACCCCGAGCAGGTTTACCGGCGCACCACGCCTGCATCGCACGAGCTGCACGAACGCGCGGTCAAATCCATGCCAGGCGGGACAACCCGAACGACCACTTACTTCGACCCCTACCCGCTCTACATCGACAGAGGCGATGGCTGTCGGGTTTGGGACGTCGACGGCGCCGAACGCATCGACATGATCGGGAACTACACCGCGATGATCCTCGGGCACTCTCATCCGAAGGTGGTCGAGGCGATCCGGAAACAGGCGGCCCGCGGCACTGCCTTTGCCGCGGCCAACCCGATCGAGGTGGAGCTCGCGACCTTGCTGTGTGAGCGAGTGCCAAGCCTCGAGCTGGTGCGCTTCTGCAATTCAGGCACCGAAGCCACGATGTTCGCGATGCGGCTCGCTAGAGCTTTCACCGGCCGGCCGAAGATCGCTCGCATCGAAGGCGGCTACCACGGCACCCACGACTACGCCGAGGTCAGCACCCACCCAGCGCCGGCGGAAGCCGGCGCCAGCGACCGGCCGACCGCCAGCCCTGACTCGATTGGCACTCCGGCTTGGGCGCTACGAGACACCGTCGTGCTCCCCTTCAACAACCCCGATGCCGCCGAACGCATCCTCCGCGAGGAAGCCGGCCAGGTGGCGGCCGTGATCCTGGAGCCCATCATCGGCGCGGGCGGCGTGATCGCGTCGACCCACGAGTTCCTCGAACGCCTCCGGTCGGTGTCCCGCCGGCTCGGAATGCTGTTGATCTTTGACGAGGTCATCTCGCTGAGGGTCGCCCCGGGCGGAGCCCAGCAGCTCTACGGCATCACCCCCGACCTGACCACGATGGGCAAGATCATCGGCGGCGGTTTGCCGGTGGCCGCGTTCGGCGGTCGCGCCGACGTGATGGAGCTGATGGACCCGCGACGCGAGCCCAACCTTCCCCAGGGCGGGACCTACAACGGCAACCCTCTCGGCATGGCCGCCGGCGTCGCCGCCTTGAAAGAGCTGACGCCCGACGTTTACGAGGACCTGAATCGAAAGGGAGCACGGGTCAAGGACCAGCTCACCGAGGTATTCGCGTCACACGGGCTGGCGGCGCAAGTCAACTCGGCAGGCTCCTTGCTCGCCATCCATTTCACCGGCGTCCCGGTCGTCGATTACCGCACCAAGGCGACCTCGAACCCAACGATTACGCATGACTTCTTCCTGGCCCTGGTCAACCACGGCGTCCTGATGGCGCCGCGCGCGATGGGCGCCCTGTCCACCCCGATGGACGAGCAGGACATCCAGGAATTCGTGGATGCGGTGGACGCTGTCCTCGAAGAGCAGCTGCCGCGGTGGCGGATGAACGGGTCCCTGGCAGGTGAATAGTCAGGTCCAATCTGTGCTCGCCGTTCAGGCGTGGTGTAGGCTCTTGGCGATCGATTCGTCGGTCTTTTTCGATGGGTTTGGGATGACGGTCGTACTGGCGTGAGGGCTTTCAAGCAAGACCGGCCGGATGCTGCCACGGAAGTGCCGCGGGGCGACCACGGCCGGCTGGACGCGGTGCGCTCGTGGCTGGCCAGCGGCCATCACATATTCGGCGTCGATCCCCGCCGCCGCCGCGGAAATCACGGCCCCGCGAGGCGATTGCTTGCGGACGACATGCCGAGAAGCCAGGCGTCGGCTGGAGACTGGCAGGCGCTGGCCTCGGCGTTGGACAGGCAAACCGTCCGCGGCGGCATGACCGAGCTGAGCGCCGAGGAGCGCCAGGTCATCACGCTCGCCTACCTGGAGGGCCGAACCAACAGCGAGATCGCCGCCATCCTCGGAGTTTCGGTCAGCACGGTCAGGCGACGGCTGTGGGTGGCGCTGAAGCGGCTCGACGCTTATATCAGCCACACTCGGACGTGGCTCTCGGCCATCGTCCTGCTGGGCGGGGGCTACTTGGTCGCTCGAGCCCACAGGCTCCAACACGCTGCTAACACCGATTGGACGCAAAAGCTCGCCTCGACAGTGGCGGTCGGCGCTGTGACCGCGGCGGCCATCGGACTGACGGCCGTGATCCCGGATTCGACGGGGTCCACCCGGTCGTCGACGGCGGCGGCAGCGCCGATAACCGCCGCCGCACCGGGCGTCGGTTTGCCGTCTGCTCCAATGCTGCTGTCGAACCCCGACGCCGCTCAGGCGCCAAGAATGGCGCTGGCTGACCAATCGACCGGCGCCGGCCCAAGAGTCAGGGTCAGCGCGCCTGCACCCGCCGCCCAGCCGCCCTCCACTGGTTCCCATCACGCTAACCGGGGCTGCGATGGCAATCCGACGAGCGCGGCCCCACCGGTTCCAGTGGGAAGGCATGCGCACGGATCGCCGGTGACCCACCCGTCGGCAGGCGGCTGCCGGGTTTAGACGTATCTCGACGGAGAGGAAGGACGCCGTTCGGCCCAGCGCATAATCCCAAGAGTGGCTACCGCACTGTCGCTCTCTCATCTCGGTTCGCTGATGCGCGGCGTGCGCAGCGTCGACGAGGTGGGCGCCAACGAGCGCGCCGCGTCCCTCGCGAAGCGCTCTATCAAGAAGTCGTCGAAGCTGTGGGCGCTCAACCTCTCCATCCGGTGCATGGACCTCACGACGCTCGAAGGCTCCGACACCCCCGGCAAGGTGGCAGCCCTGTCGGCGAAGGCGATCCGCCCTCAGCCCGGTGATGCTTCGATCCCTTCGGTCGCGGCGATCTGCGTTTATCCCGCGCGAGTCGCTGAGGCTCACGATCGACTGCAGGGAAGTGGCGTCAAGGTCGCATCGGTGGCAACCGCCTTTCCGTCCGGGCAGAGCTTCACCTCGATCAAGCTGGCCGAGACCAAGGATGCGGTCGCCGCGGGCGCCGACGAGATCGACATGGTCATCGACCGCGGAGCTTTTCTCTCAGGCGACTACCAGAAGGTCTACGACGAGATCGTGGCCGTCAAAGAGGCGTGTGGTCCCCTCCATCTCAAGGTGATCCTGGAAACGGGAGAGTTGGGCACCTATGACGGCGTGCGCCGGGCAAGCATCCTGGCGATGGCCGCCGGCGCCGACTTCATCAAGACCTCCACCGGAAAGGTGCAGCCCGCGGCCACGCTGCCGGTGAGCCTGGTGATGATGGAAGCGATTCGTGACTTCATGCGCGAGACCGGCCGGCCGGTGGGCTTCAAGGCAGCCGGCGGCATCCGCACTTCCAAGCAGGCGATCGCTTACCTGGTCGTCCTGTACGAGACCCTGGGAGCCGACTGGATGACCCCGGATCGGTTCCGCCTCGGCGCGTCGACGCTGCTCAACGACGTGCTCATGCAGATCGAGAAGGAGCGCACCGGCGTGTACCAATCGGCCGATTACTTCACCATCGACTGATGGCCATCACCAAGCGGCAGGCCGCCGAGCTCGCCAAGCAGACGTTCGAATACGCTCCCGCCCCGGAAGCGATCGACCATGTCCGCATCCAGCCGCGCTATGGCCTGTTCATCGGCGGCAAGATGGTCGAGCCCCACAGCAAGAAGCGCTTCCCAACCATCAATCCCGCCACCGAGCAGAAGCTCGCCGAGGTCGCCGAAGCGGACGCTGTCGACGTCGGCAGGGCGGTCTCGGCCGCCAGCACAGCCTTCACGTCATGGTCGCGTATGGCGCCATCCCGCCGGGCGCGCTACCTGTTTCGGATCTCGCGCCTCATCCAGGAACGAGCGCGCGAGCTGGCGGTGGTCGAGACCATGGACGGCGGCAAGCCGATCAAGGAGTCGCGCGACGTCGACGTCCCGCTGAGCGCGGCCCACTTCTTCTATTACGCAGGCTGGGCGGACAAGTTGGAGTGGGCATTCCCCAACCGCCGGCCGCGCCCGCTGGGAGTGGCGGGCCAGGTGATCCCGTGGAACTTTCCGCTCCTGATGCTGGCCTGGAAGATCGCGCCCGCGCTGGCTGCCGGCAACACTGTCGTGCTCAAGCCCGCGGAGACGACCCCGCTGTCCGCCCTGCTGTTTGCCGAGATCTGCCAGCAGGCCGAGCTCCCCGCGGGGGTCGTCAACATCATCACGGGAGCCGGCAAGACTGGCTCGCTGCTCGTTTCCCATCCCGGCGTCAAGAAGGTGGCGTTCACCGGCTCGACCGAGGTCGGGAAGCTCATCCAGCGCGCGCTCGCCGGCAGTGGCAAGCGGCTGACCCTGGAGCTTGGCGGCAAGGCGGCGAACATAGTCTTTGAGGACGCGCCGCTCGACCAGGCGGTCGAAGGGATCGTGAACGGCATCTACTTCAACCAGGGCCATGTCTGCTGCGCGGGCAGCCGGCTCCTGGTGCAGGAGTCGATTGCCAAGCCCCTGCTGGAGAAGCTGAAGCAGCGCCTGTCGACGCTGCGGCTTGGCGATCCGCTGGACAAGAACACCGACATCGGCGCCATCAACTCAAAGGCTCAGCTCGAGAAGATCCAGGGTCTCGTCGAGTCTGGCATCGAGGAAGGGGCTGAGATGTACCAACCCGAATGCAAGATCCCCGAGCGCGGCTACTGGTTCCCGCCGACGGTCTTCACCAACGTGTCGCAGTCGTATCGAATCGCGCGCGAGGAGATCTTCGGGCCAGTGCTCTCGGTGCTCACGTTCCGCACTCCCGCGGAGGCGGTGGAAAAGGCCAACAACACTCCTTACGGCCTCTCCGCCGGTGTTTGGACCGACAAAGGTTCGCGCATTCTGTGGATGGCCGAGCGGATGCGCGCCGGCGTCGTCTGGGCCAACACGTTTAACCGCTTCGACCCGACCTCGCCCTTCGGCGGCTACAAGGAGTCGGGCTATGGGCGCGAAGGCGGCGTGCACGGATTGCTGCCCTACCTGGAGCTGGTCTAGTGGCTGGGAAAAACGGCGGCGATCGAATCGACGTCCGCAAGACCTACAAGCAATACCTCGGCGGCGAGTTCGTGCGGTCTGAGTCCGGACGTGCCTATCGGCCCGATGGCTCGGTGAACGTGCCGCGAGGCTCGCGCAAAGACCTGCGCGATGCGGTTCGCGCAGCCCGCACGGCTTTTGCAGGCTGGTCCGGACGCACGGCGATGAACCGCGGCCAGATCCTCTACCGCGCCGCCGAGATGCTGGATGGGCGCCGCACGCAATTCGTGGAGTTGCTGGGCGGAGGCGCGCGGGCACGCAATGAGCTGGATGAAGCGGTGGAAGTCCTCGTCTGGTACGCGGGGTGGACTGACAAGCTGGCCCAGGTCACGGGCACCGTGAACCCCGTCAGCGGTCCTTATTTCAACTTCACGATCCCAGAGCCCACAGGCGTCGTCGGCATCGTCGCGCCGGAGGAGCCGTCACTCGCCGGGCTGGTGCGGCGCCTTGCGCCGGCCCTGTGTGGAGGCAACGTGGTCGTCGCCCTCGCACCGGAAGCTCGACCTCTACCAGCTCTCACCCTCGCGGAGGTCCTCGCCACGAGCGACTTTCCCTCGGGCGTAATCAACGTGCTCAGCGGCCAACGCAAGGAGCTGCTGCCATGGCTCGCTTCTCACATGGACGTGAACGCAATCGACGTCAGTGGCTGCAACCCAGATGAGGTCGCACTCGTCGAGGCGGCGGCGGCTGACAATGTCAAGCGTGTGGTGAAGCTGCCCGCCGGCGAGCGCAGCCCGCACCTCGTCACCGCATTCATGGAGATGAAGACGATCTGGCATCCGATAGGGGTGTGACGGGAGCTACTAAGCTGTACTCGCATGCCTGAGGTCGTGACCAAGAAGACTCCGATTTCAGTGCGCGGCAATGCCAAGGCGATGATCTCGTCGGCGCGCATCGACAAGCGTGTGCGTGAGCTCGGCAAACAGATCTCCGAGACCTATGCGGACATCGACACGCCCCTGGTGATGGTTGTCATCCTCAAAGGCGCCACCGTATTTGCGGCCGACCTTCTGCGAAGCCTGACCATTCCCGCGGAGCTCGAGTTCATGCGCGCAGCGAGTTACGGCTCCGGCACCAGCGGCGGACGGCTGCGGCTGGCGCACATGGTCGAGGGCCCGTTGGTCGGACGCCATGTTCTGCTCGTGGAGGACATCGTCGACTCCGGGCGCACAATTGGCGCCATTGCGAAGCGTCTGAAAAAGCTGGGGCCTGCGTCGCTGCGCCTGGCCGCCCTACTTGACCGGCCGGCGCGGCGCGAGGTCGAGGTGCAGATCGACTTCACGGGATTCGTGATCCCGGACAAGTTCGTCATCGGCTACGGCCTCGACTACGCCGGGCTCTATCGAGAGCTGCCCGGCATCTACTCGCTGTCATAGGCAAATACAAGGCTTGGCATAAGGCCGAGCTTCACTGCCACCTCGACGGGGCGGTGCGCCCGTCAACCGCCGAAGAGCTGGCATCGGAGCAGGGGCTGGACCTGCAGAGGCCTCTGCGCATGACGGCGCCCGAGGACTGTCCTTCGCAGGCCATCTACATCTCGTATTTCGACGACGCGATCGCGGTCCTTCAGACAGCCGGCGCGCTGGAGAGGGCGGCGTTGGAGCTCGGCATCGATTCGGCCGAAGAGAACGTCGGCTACCTGGAGGTGCGGTGGGCGCCCCGCCTCCATTTGCGCAACGGCCTGACGGTGCCGGACGTCATCGAGGCGGTCCTCGCAGGCCTCGCCGCCGCTCCCCTCCGGGCTGTCGCCATCGTCTGCGCAATGCGCCATCACTCCGTGGAGGACAATCTCGCGCTCGCCAGGACGGCTGGGAAGTTTGCCGGTCGCGGGGTGGTCGGCTTCGACCTGGCCGGCGACGAGATCCGTTACCCGGCGGCGCCGCAGCGGCCGGCATTCGAGGCGGCGCGGGCATCGGGCCTTAGGCTCACCTGCCACGCCGGCGAGGCGGGAGATCCCTCGCATGTCGAGGAGGCGCTGAACCTCGGTGTGGAGCGCATCGCGCACGGAGTGATCGGAGCGCGCGACCCGCGCATCGTGGAGCGGATTCGTTCGGAGGGCGTGGCCCTCGACCTGTGCCCCACCGCGAACTGGAGGTGCAAAGCGGTGCTGAGCCTGGCGCATCACCCACTGCCGGCGCTGGTTCGAGCCGGCGTCCGCTGCACCATCAGCACTGACTCGCGCACCGTGGCGAACACCACACTGAGCGATGAGTTCCAGCTCGCCTCCGATATGGGCCTCAGCGACGACGAGCTGAAGAGGTGCAACGAGGTGGCCAACTCGGCCAAGTTCGGTTAGCCCGTGCCGAAAAGGCGATCTCCGAAGTCACCAAGACCAGGCACTATGAACGACTTGTCATTCAGCCCCTCGTCCAGGGCCGCTGTATAGATTTTGACCTCTGGATGGCGTGCCTCGAGCACCTTCACGCCCTCGGGCGCTGCCACGATGCACACCATGCGGGGGTCGCGGCCGCCGGCCTCCTTGATCAGGTCTAGCGCCTGAGCAGCGGAGCCACCAGTTGCCAGCATCGGATCGAGCAGCAGGGGCACTTTGCCGAGCAGGTTCGGCAGCTTCTGGTAGTAGATTCGAGCCACGGCTGTCTCCTCGTCGCGCTCCAGCCCGATGTAGCCGACGCTGACCCGCGGTAGGAGCTCCAGCGCCGGCCCAAGGATTCCAAGGCCCGCTCGAAGCACCGGAATCGCTACCACCTCTCGCTCGACAAAAGTCGCCAGCGCCTCCTTCAAGGGCGTCTGGACAGTCCCGTGCCTGACTGGCAGATCCGCCGTCGCCTCGTAAAGCAGAAGGGTGATCACCTTTCGGGCCAGCTGGCGGAATTCCTCCGGCTCCGTAGTTCGGTCGCGAAGACCGGCGAGGCTGTCCGCCACCAGCGGGTGCTTACTGACCTTTAGCGGCACGATCCATCTCGATGAGGCGCCGGATCGCGTCCACCGCGACCTTGAACATGCGATCCATGTATGAAGGGTCAGCGTGATGAATCTCGCCCGCATTCATCTCGTCGACACATAGATTCAGCGTGCCCGCCCGGACCCGCCGGATCCGGGAGACGACGAACAACGTCGACGATTCCATCTCGTTGCAGAGGATGCCGGCACGCGACCACATCGCCAGCTCCTCCTTCAGCTCCGTGGAGCGCGGCATTTGATCTGGCACCAGGTCGGAGTAGAGGGCGTCCACCGAGCGGATGACGCCGAGGTGATAAGGAGCGCCGGCGGCCGTTGCCGCCTCCACCAATGCGTTGACGACGTC
>JAYUFT010000331.1:0-2829 GCA_043738605.1 Candidatus Dormiibacterota bacterium
CATCGACACCTCGGGCGAGCTTGTGTAAATCGCGGTGGGCGGCGCCGACAACGAGAACGTGTGACTGGCAAGGCTCACGAAAAAGGCGACCACGTTGAGGACAGCGAATATCGAGCTGCCGATGCCTAGCCCAAGCAGGACTGCTCTCACCGCGCCTGGCCGCGGCAGCACGTCAACGGCTACGTAGAAGATCGCGATCGGTTCGACAAAGTACGCGCGATACAACCCGAGTGCGTGCAAGCGATCCGGCGGGACGAAAACCGCGGCAGCTCCCGCCAGCAGCAGAAGCAGGATCGGTACATCCAGAGGTGTCCGGTTGAAGCGTAGGGTGCCCTCCTGGCGCCGCCCCCACAGGTAGAGGGCGACAGTCACCAGTACGAGCGCCTCGAGCAAGGTCGTCGATACGGGCCCGTCTTTCCAGCGGACGACGTAGAGCGGCAAGCACGCGGCTGTGATCGCCAGCATCAATGCCGAGTAGCGAATGAAGGGATGCATCGTGGCTGCCGGCTGATCGGCGGGCTGCGGGTCGATCGCGGGCCTAAGCATCGGGCACCCGGGCAATTGTCACACTAATCCCGTGCCGAAGCGGTTTCTCATCCTGACGCAGCATTTCCCTCCCGAGGTGGGGGCTGCCCAAATCCGGCTGCATGCTTTCGCCAAACAGCTGCAGGCGCACGGACACTCGGTGCGGGTCGTGACGGCAATGCCCAACTACCCCCGCGGCGAGGTGTTTCCCGCGTATCGCGGCACCAGGTTTGTCCGCGAGGAGTTGGACGGCGTCACAGTCACCAGGACGTGGATCCACCCAGCGACCGGGCGAAACGTACTCAAGCGCCTTTTGAGCTACTGGTCCTTCGCAATCTCGTCGCTGCCCGCCTGCATGAGCGAGCCGCGGCCCGATTACATGTTTGTCGAGTCCCCGCCTCTGTTTCTTGGCTGTACTGCTTACGTTTGCTCGCGACTCCGACGGGTTCCTTTCATATTGAATGTGTCCGACCTGTGGCCGGCGTCGGCTCGCGAGCTCGGCATCGTTCGCAGCACCACTCTGCTCTGGTTTGGCGGGCGCCTCGAACGGTTCCTCTACAAGAAGGCTTACCGCATCACAGCCCAGACCGATGGGATTCGCGACTATATCGCCGCGATCGTCGGCCGAGCCAAGGTGATGGTGCTCTACAACGGCGTCGACACCTCAGACTTCAAGCCGCGAAGCGCGGCCACGGTACCCGGGGTCGATCCTCACAAGCTCGTCTTTCTATATGCGGGGACTCTCGGCTATGCGCACAGCTGGGACGTCATTCTCGAGGCTGCTGAAATCCTGGGCTCGCGCAACGACATCGTGTTCCTCCTTGTGGGCGACGGTCCTGAGAAGGCTCGGCTGGTTGACGAGGTGCGGATCAGAAAACTGCGCAATATCGCGTTCGTCGAGAGGCGGCCCGTCTCCGAGATGCCGGCTCTCTTCGCGTCGTGCAGGGCGACAGTGGTGCCGCTGCGCAAGGGTGAGCTCTTCAAGGGCACGAGGCCGTCCAAGATCTTTCCGGCGCTCGCGTGCGAAAGCCCGGTCATCTTCGGCGGTGAGGGTGAGACAGCCAAGCTGTTGTTAGACAACCATTGCGGCCTCGTTGTGCCGCCTGAGAACAGTCGCGAGTTTGCGGAGGCGGTACTGCGCCTCGCGGATCACCCGGATGAGGCGCGGGAGCTTGGGCGCCGAGGCCGCGTGCTCGTCGAGCGTGAGTACGGTTGGGACACGCTCGTGGGGGCCTGGCTGCACGAGCTGCCCGCTTAGGCGGACCGGCTCTGTGGCGTGGGCATCGCCGCCCCTGCGCGGACAGCGGCTATGGCGACGACCTCGACGGCGGCAAGGAGCCAGAACTCGAGGCTTAGGTCGTTCTTCCAATATGGCGAATCGACCAGGCCATGAACCCCGAATACCACCCACGCCGCGAAGATGCCCCAGAGGATAGGTTGGTAACTGGGGCCAGCGGAAGTGGACAACCTCCAGGCTTGCCACAGCAGGCCGAAGAAAATCACCGCGAAAGCCGCCAAACCGATAAGCCCCACCTCGCTCCACGTGGTCAGGAAGATGTCGTGCGCGTGCGGCTCAGGGTGCAGGGTCCGGGGTCGGTAATTGGCCATCACCGTCTGGTATCCGCTGATGCCGGCTCCGAACAGCGGATGGTCGGCCAGCATCCGCAGGGTGACCTTCCAGATAGTCAGGCGCAGCGCCAGAGTGGCGTAGTGAGGATCGAGCTGGTGCGCCAGCCGCGCAGCGATAAACGGAACCTGAGATAACGTAAGACCTCCCGCGAGCGCGGCCACCAGCAGCCCCAACCGCAACCGCACATTGCGAACGCTCAGGATCGCAACCACCGCCAGCACCGCGCCGGCCAAGAGCGCACCTCGCGACAGGGTGCACACGAGAGCTGGAAGAACGAAGGCGAGCGTCGCCAATGCCATCCAGCGGCTGGTCCGGCCGCTGGCGAAGAGGACGAACCCAAGCGCGACAGCTGCGATCGGCTCCAGGTAAAGGGCGACAGCGTTGGGGTTGATCCCGAAGACACCTGGCGCTCCACTTGGATGGAGCTGACCGGCGACCAGCACGCTCCCGAAGGTCACCACCACGATCAGCGAGAACGCCGACGCGCTGATGGCGCCTGCGACGAGGATCGGCCTGAAATCAGCCGCCGATCGAAGAACGGCGGTCGCCACGTAGAAGATCGCGATTGGTTCCAGCAGGAAGGCCCGAAATTCACCCAGCGCGGCTCGATGATCGGGTGCGACGAAAATCCCGATCACGCCCGCGACCAGGAAGACGAGGACGGGAATGTCGTA